>JBBJMF010000015.1:0-36656 GCA_037719575.1 Nocardioidaceae bacterium | reverse complement strand
GCCTTGCCCTCCGCCTTGTTCTCCGCCTTCGCCTCCGCCTTGGCAGCAGCGGCGCTCGCCTTCGCCTCTGCCTGGGCGTCTTCTTTCGCGCGAGCGGCGTAGACGTCGACGTACTCCTGGCCGGACAGGTCCATGATCTCGTACATGATCTCGTCGGTGATCGAGCGGAGCACGAACCGGTCGTCCTCCATCCCTTCGTAGCGGGAGAAGTCGAGCGCCCGTCCGAAACGCACGTGCGGTCGGGTATAGCGCCCGAAGACCCGTCCTGGCGGAGCCACGACATCCGTGCCGATGACGGCGACGGGGATGACCGGGACGTCGGCCTCCAGAGCCATCCGGGCGACCCCGGTCTTGCCCCGGTAGAGCCGGCCGTCGTGCGACCGGGTTCCCTCCGGGTAGATGCCGAAGAGGTCTCCCTTGGAGAGGATTTTGAGACCGGTCGTGATCGCCCCAGCGGACGCGTTGCCGCCCGACCGGTCGATGGGCACCTGACCGGCACCGGCGAAGAACGTCTTCTGCAGCCAACCCTTGAGGCCTGGTGTCGTGAAGTACTCCGCCTTGGCCACGAACGTCACCCGCCGCGGGATCGTCAACGGCATGAAGAGCCAGTCCGAGTACGAGAGGTGATTGCTGGCGAGGATGGCCGGCCCGGTGTCCGGCACGTTCTCCGTGCCTTCGGCGTAGGGCCGGAAGATCAGCTTCAGCACCGGGCCGAGGAGGACCCACTTGAGCATCCAGTAGAACACCAGCGACCTCCTTGTCTGTGTCACCCTAGTGTCGATCGGCGCGGCTGGCTGACAATCGCCGTCCGACGCCCACCCATCGGCGAGACCCCGAGATCGGCTCGAAAAGGCCACCGCGACGTGACACGATGGGCAGGCAATCGCGCAAGCTCCAGGAGACCCGGTGCCGGTTCTGCTCCACGCACAGCCCTACGAGGCCGTCGGCGGTCCCACCGGCGTGCTCCTGCTGCACGGGTTCACCGGGTCCCCGTCGTCGATGCGCCCGTGGGCGGAGCACCTCCATGCGGCCGGCTGCACGGTCTCGGTTCCCCGGCTGCCGGGGCACGGTACGACGTGGCAGGAGCTCAACGCCACGCCCTGGCGCGACTGGTACGACGAGGCGGCGCGCGCCTTCGACGGACTCCGCAGCCGCTGCGATGCAGTCTTCGTGGCCGGTCTCTCGATGGGCGGCTGCCTGGCTCTTCGGCTCGCAGAGGAGCGCGGCAACGACGTGGCCGGCCTGCTGCTCGTCAACCCGGCTGTGGCGAGTGCCGACCGGCGGCTGCTTGCCACGCCAGTCCTGAAGCGTCTTGTCGCCTCCGCGAAGGGCATCACCAGCGACATCAAGAAGGCCGGGATCCTCGAGGACGGCTACGAACGCGTCCCGCTGCGCGCCCTCGACGCCATGCGCGACATGTGGCGGGTGACAAGCGATGCGCTGCCGACCGTCACCGCACCACTGCTGCTCTTCCGCTCAGCGGTCGACCACGTCGTCGACCGCCTGTCCGCGCAGCTCATCATCCAGCGGGTGTCGTCACCCGACGTGACCGAGCGCATCCTCGACGACAGCTTCCACGTGGCCACGCTCGACAACGACGCCGCGCTGATCTTCAGCGAGTCGGCGGCGTTCATCACCTCGCGGACCGCGGTGAGGTCGAGCGATGCGGTCTAACGGGCTTACCGCGTCGTCGTACAGCCCCGTCGCCGATCTCAACCCGACAATCGCGGAGGCACTCCTCGACGAGCTCAGGGACCGGCAGATCGCGGCCTACTGCCAGCCGATCGAGTCCCCGTCGATGTCGGCCTTCGACCGCCCGGAGTTCCATGTCGAGATCCTGGTCAGACTGTACGTCGACTCGGCCGCCGCCGACCAGGTGCTCGACATGCTATCGACCAAGGACCCCTATCTCGTGAAGGGTAACGACGACTTGACATGGGCTCAGATCGTCGCGGGCTACGACACCCCAAGCACCACCCAGGTAGCGCCGTGGCCGGTCTACGAGGACATCGACACCGCGGCTGTCGATGAGGCCGAGTCGCCGACCACCCTGCTGCCGAACCCCGACCCCGACGACCCCCCGCCGAAGGACGCCTGGCTCACCACACCGAACCGACGACCGGACCGCTTCGAGGAGGTCGCCGACGAGGACAGGTTCGTGCCACCGCCCCCACCGCCGCTGCCGAACCTCAGCGCAGCCGACCGGCTCGGATGGCTCGGCCTTGTCGGTGGACCGGTCGTCTTGGTGGCAGCCGCCGTGTTCTCGCTGACCCTGCCGACCTGGATCACGCTGATCGCCGCGCTCGGCTTCATCGGCGGCTTTGTCAGCTTGGTGGTCCGGATGGACAAGGGCGACGACCGCCTCGACGACCCCGACAACGGCGCCCAGGTCTAGTCCTGGGTCTCGGCGGTCGAGAGTTCCTGGATGGCCTAGCCTGTCGGCATGAACGAGCAGGCTTCCGAGACCGTCGAGATCAGAGGTCATCTGATGGACAGCGGGATCCTGTCCCGGGTGCTGGGCGACATCCGGGAGTACGACGGTGACTACGTCATCGAACACGTGGAGATCGGCCATGACAAGGACGACACCTCCTACGCCAGGCTCGTCGTCTCGTCGGGAGACGAGGAAGCGCTCCAGCGGATGCTCATGCGGCTTCAGACGCGGGGAGTCAACCAGGTCCACCCGGGTGAGGCAGTCGTCGCCGAGGTGACCCAGGCCGGCGTCTTCCCCGACGGGTTCTACTCGACGACCAACCTCGAGACCCAGGTGCGGGTCGACGGACACTGGATCACCGTCGAGAACCCGGAGATGGACTGTGGACTCGTCGTCGAGATGTCCGACCCGCCCAGGGTCTACACGCTCCCGATGTCGGATGTGACGGCTGAGATGTTGGTGGTGAGCGGCGCCAGCGGGATTCGGGTCAAGACGCCCACCCGAGTTTCAGGCGAAGCCACCGGCTTCGGCTTCATGGAGTCAGACGTCTCCAGCGAGAAGCCGCAAGGACTGCTCGTGCGCCAGGTGGCCGCGGGGATGAGGGACGCGCGATCGGCCGGCAAACGGGTGCTGTGGGTGGGTGGTCCCGGTGTCGTCCACACCGGTGCTGCGCCCGCGATGGTCGCACTCGTCGAGGCCGGCTTCGTCGACGTGCTCTTCGCCGGGAACGCCCTTGCCACCCACGACATCGAGGCCGCGCTCTACGGTACGTCGCTCGGCGTCGATCTTGCCCTCGGGAGGGGTGTCGAGCACGGCCACGAGCACCACATCAGGGCCCTCAACACGATCCGGAAAGCCGGCTCGATCGCGAAGGCGGTCGAGGCCGGTGTCCTCACCGGTGGGATCATGCACGCCCTGGTGAAGCGCGAGCTTCCCTTCGTGCTCGTGGGTTCGGTCCGCGACGACGGTCCCCTACCGGACGTCTACACCGACGTGCTCGAAGGGCAGCGCGCCATGCGGGCCCAGCTGTTCGACGTTGGGTTCTGTCTCATGGTCGCGACGATGCTGCATTCCGTGGCAACCGGCAACATCCTGCCCGCCTCTGTCCCGCTCGTCTGCGTCGACATCAACCCGGCGACCGTCACGAAGCTGGCGGACCGGGGGTCCAGCCAGGCCCGCGGCATCGTCACCGATGTCGGACTCTTTCTGGAGCAGCTGGCGATGGAGCTCGTCCCCGAGTACCGCCGCGCCTGAAACGGCCGCATCACCACCATGCCCGAGTCCAGCCGATTCAAGGACGGGCGCATCGTACGACGCGTGGTGCCCGACCCACCCGACGAACCCCTTCCTCCCTGGCTCAGCACCGTACCGGCCGTGGCGCAGCTGCTCGCGGACGGGCTCGACCTCGACCCCGGGGTGACGTTCCTCGTCGGCGAGAACGCAAGCGGCAAGTCCACGATCGTGGAGGCGGTGGCCGCGGCGTTCGGGCTCTCACCCGAGGGTGGCTCGACGCAGGCTGTGCACTCCACCCGCATCAGTGAGTCTCCGCTCGCTGGGGCGATCCGGCTGGAACGGTCACCCGGGGCAACACGCTGGGGCTTCTTCCTCCGCGCCGAGAGCATGCACGGCTACTACACATTCCTCGAGCAGCACCCAGCGAAGCCCAAAGTCCGTGAACCGCGCTTCCACGAGATGAGCCACGGTGAGTCGTTTCTGACCCTCCTGACCTCGCGGCTCGACTCGACGGGCTTCTACTGCCTCGACGAGCCGGAGGCGGCGCTCTCCTTCTCCTCCACGCTGGCGTTCGTGGGAGCCCTCGCCGACCTCGCCTCGTCGGGCTCGCAGATCCTGTGCTCGACACACTCCCCGATCCTGGCATCGCTTCCGAGCGCGAAGATTCTCGAGGTCGGACAGTGGGGGCTGCGCGAGGCGAGGTGGGACGAGCTTGAGCTGGTCAGGAACTGGAAGGCCTATCTCGACGCCCCGCAGCGCTACCTGCGCCACGTGCTCGGAGACGACGCGTGACGTGATCCGTCCTGTCCGCATGACCCTGCGACTGCCCGGTTCAGCCGATGTCGATGCGGGCGAGCACGGGCAGATGGTCACTGGCCGCGGCGAGCTCCCCCGCCGGCAGATCGGGTACGACGTGCTCCAGCACCCTGGCTCCGCGAACCAGCAGACCGTCGATCCGCTTGACGGGATCGGTCGCGTTCGACGTGAAGGCGTGGGGATCGGCGTGGTCGACGAGACCGATATCTCGAAAGGCTTGCCAGCAAGGCCCTTCAGGTCTCTCATTGAAGTCACCGCACATCACCAGCGGTCCTCGCAACCGGTTCGCGTCGGCGATCGCGGCTTGGGCCTCCAACGGACGCGAGTCGGCCATGAGTGACAGGTGGACACCCACGACCCCGAGCTCCACACCGTCGACGACACACTGAGCGGCCACGATCCCCCGGCGCGGCGTGAACCGTGGCTGCCGCAACCGCCGAGCAGCCACCGACGCGACACCCACCCGCGACGACACGCAGATCATGTTGCTCCCTGCGTCACGGCCCCCACCTGCGCGGAGCATGCCCCACGAGCTGGCCAGCCGGTCACACTGCCAACGCCAGATCCCCGGCACCTTGGGTGTCTCGTTGACGACGAGGACGTCCGGCGCCAGCGAGGTCACGACATGACGCAGCGAGTCACGATAGCGAGCGCCGTACACGTTGTAGGTCATGACGGTGATGACCGCCATGGTTCCCTCCTCACCAGCGTCCGGGGGTCGGTGAGCCTAGCGGCGGCGCGCCAGGTCGGCGGCGCCGGACATCCCCGCGGAGTTCCCGAGCGCCGCCAGCCGGATCTCCATCTCCGGGCGGTGGCCGCGGCCGGACAGCTGGCGTCGGTACGAGGCGCGGGCCGGGTCGAGCAGCAGGTCGCCCGCCTCCGACACCCCGCCGCCGATGACCACGACACCGGGGTCGAAGATGCTGGCCAGATCAGCGAGGCCCCGTCCCAGCCACTCGCCGATGGTCTGGAACGCCTCGACACACAACGGGTCGCCGTCCTTTGCCGCGGCGGTGACCATCTGGCCGGTGATCGCCTTCGGGTCGCCGCCGGCTGCCGCCACGATCGCCACCGCAGCCGGGGACCCGGTGCCGGCCGCCTTACGGACTTCGCGGACCAGGGCCGACCCGCTCGCGTACTGCTCCCAGCAGCCCCGGTTCCCACACCCGCACATCCGGCCGTCCGGCACCAGCTTCACGTGCCCGAACTCCCCGGCGATCCCGAACGTGCCGCGGAACAGCTCTCCGTCGAGCACGATCCCGCCGCCGATCCCGGTACCGATCGCCACCATCAGCAGATCGTCGACGTCAGCGCCGGCACCGAAGCGGAACTCACCCCACGCCGCCGCGTTTGCGTCGTTCTCGACGACGACGGGAATACCCACCGCGTCCTCGACCGTCGCCTTCAACGGCTCGTCCCGCCAAGCCAGGTTGGGGGCGAACAGCACCGTCGCCCGCGCCACGTCGATGTATCCCGCCGCGCCGATGCCCACCGCCTCGACCTCGTGACCCTGCCGCAGCTCGGCGACGACCGCGATGATCACGTCCTCCGTCGCCCGGGCCTCGTGGGCCGGCGTCACCCGACGCAAGGTCTCAACGATCGTCCCGTCGGGCTTCACGACGCCGGCGGCGATCTTCGTGCCGCCGACGTCGACACCTATGGTCAGGGTCACCGGTCAGTCCTCCGTGAGGTCGATCTTCTCGAGCGGGGTGGCTCGTCGGTCGGGTGCCGGGGAGCCGTCGAGCAGGCCCTGGAGGGCGAGAGCCAGCGAGACGGCTGCCTGGGAGAGATGCTCGCGCACGTCGGGACTTGTCGCCTTGGCCACCCTCATCAGCTGACACACGGGGCACCAGCGACACTCGGGCGCGACCGCTTCGGAGCCTTGCTCGTCGCGGCGCGCCTCGTCGTCGTCCGACGGTGGCTCGTCGTCCGGCGACGCATCGGCGGCTGCTGGGTCCCCGACCCAGCCGTGGAGGGTGGCGAGCAGCTTCGCCGCCTCTTCGGCGAGGGTGCCGACCGTCTCCCGCTCAGTCATCGCCACTGGCCCGGGCCGCCCTGGCGGGACTCTGCCGTCGATCCGGAGTCGTGGGAGCAGGTCCGGCACCGGGTGAGAACGAGACCACGAGGGCGCCGCTGCGCAGCGAGGCGCTCGTCACGGCGGCGTTCTGCAGCGCCACGGGCAGCGCGAGCAGCCGCCGGTAGCTCCCGACAGTCATCACCAGCTCGTCACCATGGCGCGCCAGGTCGATGTCGCCACGCTCCGCGAACGGTAGCGCCACCGTCAGCTCGACGCGGCTGCCGATGCGTCGTACGTCGATCGGGCCGGCGCCCGTCGGCAGCCGGAACGGGTCGGCGCCGCCATACAGCTCCGCAGCGAACGCCGCCAGCTCGCTCAGGCCGACCGGCTCGCACGAGCGGTACGGTGACCTCCACAGGTCGAGAGGGGCAAACGACGCCTCGACCTCGGCCAGGATCTCCGCCTGCGCCGCCACCCACTGTCGCCGCCAGGCGTCCGCATCGGCGGCGGGGAAGATCCGGTTCGCGACCACCCCGTCGATCCGGTAGCCGTAGAGCGACAAGGTGGTGAGCGAGCGACGCGCCTCCGCGACCACGACGGCCTCCGGGGTGAGCACGAGCCGCACGGACGTAGCCGGTCCGGTGAGGAGGTCACGCACCTGGGCGAGGTCGCCGTGCAGCCGCTGCATCGCGTCGAACACCGAGTCCGTCGGCATCGGCACCCCGGCCGCCTTGGTCAGCACCGGTTTCAGCAGCTTGACCATCCGTCGCTCCAGCGGCAGCACCCGTTCCATGTACCAGCCGAGCGCCTCCGGCAGGGCCAACAGCCGCAGCGTCTCAGCGGTCGGCGCGCAGTCGACGACGACGAGGTCCCACAGCCCGGAGCTCGCCTGGTCGCGCACCTCGAGCAACGCGAGAACCTCCTCGGCACCCGGCAGGACGGTCAGCTCCTCTGCCGCGATCGGGTCGACGCCGACCGTGTCGAGCACCGACATGAGGTAGGTCTGGATCTCACCCCACGACCGCTCGAACCGGCGCTGGGCATCGACCTGTTGCACGTAGAGGTCGGTGTCCACGCGCGTCGGCTCAGGACCCACCGGGGCGTCGAACGCGTCGCCGAGCGAGTGTGCCGCGTCGGTGCTGAGCACGAGGGTGCGCAGGCCACGGAGGGCCCCGAGGGTCGCCGTACCGGCTGCGGCAGTCGTCTTTCCGACACCACCCTTGCCCGTGAACAGAAGGACGCGCATGCGTGCGTGCTCAGGCCAGAGACTCGACGCGCTGCTTGAGCCCCTTCAGGGCCGTGTCGATGATGACCTTCTCGCCCTTGCGCTTGAGCATCCCGATCATCGGGATCGCGAGGTCGACCTGCAGCTGGTAGGTGACCTCGGTGGAACCGGAGCCCGGCGAGAGGAGGTAGGCACCCTCCATGGACTTCAGCATCTTCGCCTTGACGAGGGACCAGGCGACCCGCTCGTCTCCGTCCCAGTCATAGGTAAGGGTGTACTCGTCCTTGATGGCGCCCGCGTCCAGCACGAACGCGACCTCGTGCGCGCGGCCGTCGTCGAGCTCGCTCAGGACCTCCGTCGACTGCACGCCCTTCGCCCACGTCGGGTAGCTGTCGAAGTCGGCGATCACCGCCATGATGCTGGCCGGCTCAGCCGCGATCGCGATGCTGGAGGTCGTCTGGTCTGCCATCTGGCGATGCCCCTTCGCTGATCGTGCTGGTCGGCTCATCCGGCCCGGGTCGCCGTCCACCGGGCCCGTCTTCAGACGCTGAGACTACCCGCTCGCCGATCGGCACGCGTGCGCTCCCGAGTTGCCGGTCGCCCTCGAGCAGGTCCTTCACCTCGAGCAGACGACGCTTCACCTCGAGCACGTAGCGGGTGACAACACGCCGCGGGCGTCGGCGCAGCCGAAGCCGGTCGGGTTCGGCTGGGTCGGCCCGCACATAGGCGTGCACGATCGTCCCGTCTCCGTGCTCCTCCAGCCAGACCTCGGCGGTCCCGACGAGGTCACCGGAGACCGTCCAGCGATCGCCCAGGCGCCCCCTGTCGTCGTACGACGTGAACATGACGCCCGGCAGCCAGGTCACCCACCGGGCGCGGTCACAGACGGCCGCTCGGACGCGCTCGGGGCTGGCCACGATGAACAGCTCGTCGACGATGTTGACGATGGGCGACGGGGGCCTGACGACGACCGGCAGCGGGTCTCCTCCGGGCGGGGACGGTGTTCGGCGCTAACCTGCACGAGACTAGTCCGTCGCCACGCTGGGAGGGCAGGTGCGCGAGTTCGCGGCGCCCACGACCTGGGACGTGCCGCTGGTCGGCAACCTCACCGACGACGTCGTCGACAACGCCGACCAGTACGGCGACCAGGTGGCGTTCAGCCGTCGGGAGGGCGCCGGCTGGGCGGACGTGACCTGGGCCGAGTTCCTGGCGGACGTCACAGCGGCCGCCAAGGGGCTGCTGGCAGCCGGGGTCGAGGTCGGCGACCGGGTGGCGCTGGTCTCGAAAACGCGCTATGCGTGGACCGTCCTCGACTACGCGATCTGGTTCGCCGGCGCCGTCACGGTCCCCGTCTACGAGACCTCGTCCGCGGAGCAGATCGGCTGGATCCTCGCCGACTCGGGCGCGATGCTGGCGCTGGCGGAGACGCCCGCGCATCTGGCCCGGATCACCGA
The DNA here is from genome assembly GCA_037719575.1 of Nocardioidaceae bacterium. Taxonomy (GTDB): domain Bacteria; phylum Actinomycetota; class Actinomycetes; order Propionibacteriales; family Nocardioidaceae; genus JAWWPG01. Next base: position 27,477 of record JBBJMF010000015.1, on the reverse strand, counting down.
GGCGGCGGCCCGCCTGCCCGACCTTCGACGCACCGTGTGCATCGACGCGGGTGACCTCGAGAGGCTCGTGGCGGCCGGGGCCGATGTCACCGACGCCACCGTCGACGAGCGTCGGGCGGCGGTGACCCCGGACAGCCTGGCCTCGCTGATCTACACCTCGGGCACGACGGGCCGGCCGAAGGGCTGCCGGCTCACCCATGGCAACTTCATGGCCGAGGTCGGTGTCGCGACCCGGGAGCTGCACGACCTGTTCGAGGTCGAGGGCGCGAGCACCTTGTTGTTCCTGCCGCTCGCTCACGTGTTCGCGCGCGTCATCTCGGTGGGCTGCGTCAGGGCGCGGGTCCGGGTGGGACACACCGCCGACGTCCAGCACCTGGTCGACGACCTGGCGGCGTTCCGGCCGACGTTCATCCTCGCCGTGCCACGGGTCTTCGAGAAGGTCTTCAACACGGCAAGCGGACGCGCCGCCTCCGACGGCAAGGGCCGCGTGTTCGACGCCGCCGTGTCGACGGCGATCGCCTACAGCCAGGCGCAGGACCGTCGCGGTCCGGGTGTCCTGCTGCGCGGACGGCATGCGATGTTCGACCGGCTCGTCTACGTGCGGCTGCGGGCGGCGCTCGGGGGCAAGCTCCAGTACGCCGTGTCGGGCGGGGCGCCGCTCGGCGAGCGGCTGGCGCACTTCTACCGCGGCGCGGGGGTTCCGATCCTCGAGGGCTACGGGCTGACCGAGACGACCGCTGCGCTGACCGTCAACCTGCCAGCCGCCCAGCGCATCGGAACCGTCGGCAGGCCGCTGCCCGGTACGACGGTGCGCGTCGCCGACGACGGCGAGCTGCTCTTCTTCGGTGATCAGGTCTTCGAGGGCTACTGGCGCGACGACGCGGCGACCCAGGAGTCGCTCGTCGACGGCTGGCTCCACACCGGCGACGTCGGGGAGATGGACGACGACGGCTACGTGCGGATCACCGGGCGGCTGAAGGAGATCCTGGTGACCGCCGGCGGCAAGAACGTCGCACCGGCAGTCCTCGAGGACCGGGTGCGGGCGCATCCGCTCGTCAGCCAGTGCATGGTGGTCGGCGACGGCAGACCGTTCGTGGCCGCGCTGGTGACCCTGGACGCGGAGGCGGCGCAGGACTGGCTCGCCACCCGGAACCGGGCCGGGACGGTGGCCGATCTCGTGCACGATCGCGAGGCGCGTGCCGACGTGCAGCTCGCCGTCGACGACGCCAACGCGTCGGTCTCGCGGGCCGAGGCGATCCGCACGTTCGCCATCGTCGACCGCGACTGGACGGAGGAGACCGGCGAGCTCACCCCCACCCTCAAGCTGAAGCGCAGCCTGGTCTTGCGCCGGTTCCACGACGAGGTCGAGGCGCTCTACCACTGACCCAGCAGGTGCCGCAGGGTGGCCGCGGCAGTGTGCGAGGAGAAGCGGCGGGTCACGAGCTCCCGGCCGCGTGCGCCCATGGCCCGGGCGGCCACCGGGTCGGCGAGCAGCGCACAGATGCGGTCGGCCACCTCCGGCGCCGACCGGGGGTCCACGAGGTAGCCGGTCTGACCGTCGGTCAGCGTCTCTGGAGCACCGCCCGACCTGCCTACAACCACGGGAAGTCCGCAGGCGGCCGCCTCGAGGAACACGATGCCCAAGGCCTCCGGCTCGAGGCCGAGCAGGCGGGTCCGGCACGGCAGGGCGAAGACGTCGCCAGCGGCGTACATCGCTGGCATGTCCGCCCACGACGCGTCGCGGACGAAGCGGACCGACTCCGCGAACCCGAGGCGGCGCACTGCTCGACGGAGCCTTGGTCGGGCCGGGCCGTCCCCGACGACCAGCAGGACGGCTCGGGGGTGGTCGGCAAGCACCCGGGGCCACGCCGCGAGCAGCACGTCATGGCCCTTCCGGGCCACCAGCCGCGAGGCAGCGACGACAACCGGCCGGTCGGCCTCGATGCTGAGCCGGCGACGCACTGTCGCACCGTCGGCGGCCGGAGTGAAGATCTCGGGGTCGACTCCCGGTGAGAGCCGGACCATCGCCCGCGCATCACGCGGCCGCAGCGCTTTGGCGATGCGAATGCGGCAGTAGTTACTGACATAGGTGAGAACGTCGACCTCCCGCCCCACCGAGCGCACCAGCGACCGGGCCCCCGGGACCTTCGACCACCACACCTCGTGCCCGTGGGTGAGGGCGACGACCCGCCCCGCGCCTGCGTCGCGCAGTCCTGCGGCGAGCAGCCCGAGCGGCATCGCGGCGCCGAACACCACCCGGTCACAACCGTTCTCGCGCGCCGCGCGCCGGACGTCCCGCGCCAGCCGGCGGCTCGGCACCAGCATCCGTCGTCGGTCGCGCACGACGAGATACGGCACCCGGCTGTCGGTAGCGTCGGACCCGCACATCCGTGCGGTGTAGACAACGAGGTCGGCGGCCGTCAGCCCCCCGCACAGGGAGAACACGAACGACTCGATCCCGCCGCGGCGAGGAGGGTAGTCGTTGGTGACGACGAGGATCTTGCCTGGAGGCTCACCCGCCACCGGCAAGCTCCTGGAGGTAGTCCCGCCAAGCCGCGGTGAACGCCGATCGCGTCGTGCCCAGAACCAGGTCGAACCCCTCGTCCAGCTCGGCAGGATGTGCCTGCACCCATCGGTAGAAGGCGACCAGACGCTGCCGCCCGTAGGTCCGGTCGATCAGCATCGTGGCCAACCAGGCCGATTCATACGTCGCCTCGAGTCCGGCCGTCCCCACGGACAACGAGGCGTCAGTCGGCAGCTCGTGCGGCGGGCCGTCTCGTCGTACGACGTCCAGCGCCGCCTCGGCCGCGACGGTCGCCGGGAGGTCGACCGAGCCGATCCCGACATAGTCGGCGAACCCCTCCGCCAGCCATAAGGGCATCGAGACGGCGGCTGCCCGGGTGGCGAGATGCGTCGCCTCGTGCGCGATGACGACGTGCGCGCCGAGCGGGCCGAGCCGGCCGAACACCGACGGGTTCACGACGATCGCGGCAGCCGACCGCTCGTCGCCGGAGCCGTCGACGGTGGTGGTGACCGCGGCAATTCCGTGGTAGTCACCCGGGCGGGTCGCGGTCAGGGTGGCGAACTGCTGGGGGGTCCCCGGGGCGTACGCGACCACGCTGCCGCGCCAGCTCGGCAGTACGGCGCCGACGGCGTCCACCGCCTGGGTGAGCAACCGCTCGACTCGCTGCGCCGTGGCCGCATCAGTGGCAACCACCAGCGTGCGGGGTCCGCGGCGAACATCGAGACCAGGCAGCAGCCACACCGGCGTGCGACCATCCACCGGGGCGGTGATCGAGGTGACCAGGGCTCCCCCGCCGACAGCGGTGAACCCGTATCGCAGCACAGATGTCGCGGCGGGCGCCCGCAGACCATCGAGCCGCCAGCCGAGATCGACTTCCGCGCTCCACGAGGAGGTTCCTCCGCTTCTCGTGGCGCCCGCGAGGAGCGGGTCGAGCCGCGAGACACCGAGCCGGGTCAGGTTGGCGTAGGTACGTGCGGCGAGGCCCTGCACGGCAGCACCCGAGTCCCATGTGGCCAGGAAGCCCGCCCGGTCGTGGTCCGCCACAGCGGCTGCCTGGATGCGGAGGACGGCCTCACTCAGGTGCGCCTGCGCGCCGGGCCGCGACCGGTCGGGCCCGGCGGCAATGACAGGGTTCGACGTCGGCTCGCCCCCCCATCGGTCGCAGCCGACAGCGGCGGCGACCACCGCGACGAGCGCGACCGCGGTGACGACCGGGCGGCCGCGTGATCTGACCCGCTCCCCCCCGACCGATTCGGTCGGCGCATCCGGAGAGCTCACCCGGCCAATCCTAGGACCGTGAGGTTCGCAGACTGCGCCGGCGACGGGCCGAGCGGGTGGATCTGGTGCCTCAGCCGACGCGGCGGGCCCAGGAGATCGGCATCGAGGTTAGCGGGACGATCTCCACGACCGAGCCGGGGTGCGGCGCGTGCACGACCTGGCCGTTGCCGATGTACATGCCCACGTGCGAGACCGGCGAGTAGTAGAACACCAGGTCGCCCGGCAGGAGGGCGGAGACGGAGACCGCGACGCCCTGCCCGGACTGGACCGACGAGGCGTGCGACAACGCGACTCCGGCGGCGGCCCACGCGTACATCGTCAGGCCGGAGCAGTCGAAGGCGTCGGGGCCGGCTGCGCCGTAGACATACGGGTCGCCTAGCTGAGCCAACGCGGTCTGCACGGCGACCGCCGCCCGACCACTGGCCGGCGGCGCCGGGGCCGGTGCGGGCGGGCTGGACACGGTGGCAGGCGGCGGGCTGGACACGTTGGTGGGCGGGCTGGACACATCGACCGGCGGGCTCGGCGTGTCGACGGACGGTCGGCTGGACTCGCGGCTGATCATCGTGGCTGCCCGCTGGGCCTGCGCGCGCTGTCGTGCGAGGAGCCGCAGCCGCTGCTTCTCCTGGAGTCGGCCGATGAGCTCCTTGGCTTCCTCGACCTTGCCCTCCAGGGTCGCCTTGTGCTGGGCCAGCAGCTTCCGGTCCGCGGCGATCGCGGCCAGCGCACGCGCTGCCTGCTGCTGCTGAGCCCCGAGCTGGTTCTGCTGCTGGGTGAACTGGGTGAGCAGTCCCGCCTGCTGGTGCTCGACGACCGCCGTAGTCGCCAGTGCGTTGATGAACTCGCTCGGGTGCTCGGCCAGCAGGAACGAGGCGCTCGTCGAGAGGCCGCCGGTGCTGGTGAAGTCGGACAGGGCAGCGCCGACGATCTCGCGGCGCAGCGTCGCGACGAGGGTCCGCTGCCGACTCACGTCTGCCTGCAGGCTGGTGATGTGCGCCGCGGCCTGCTGCATCTGCACCCGAACTGTGTTGTAGGCCTCCGAGGCGATCTCCGCCTGATGGTTGAGCACGTCGAGCCGTCGCTGGACCTCGCTGATCGTGAGCGCCGACTTCGCGGCGTTCGGCGACCCGGGGGCGCCGGGGTCAGCACTTCCCGGTGACGGGACGAGGAGCAGGCTTGCAAGGAGTGCTGCCGCTCCCAGGACGGCGAGCCGAGCAAGGGGTCTTAACGCTTTGCTGGTCTCTTGTTGGATCCGGCCGTTCGACAAGGTCGACGGTCTCCCTCACACTCGTTGTCGCTCGTGCGCACGCCCCCACTGCACGAACGCGGTCTCCGAGCGGGCCCGGCGTGGCCCGCCTCCGACAGAAACCAACCGCCAGACTACAGACAGCCGATGGTAGAGGCTAACTGTCCGACGCCTTCTGTTGATCTTTCTCAAGATCTGATACGCGGCGGACCTCGACCACTCACGGCACACCGGTCCTGGATCGTGAGCATCACGCCAGGTCGACCACCTCGCTGTCGATGCCCTGGACGAGTCGCAGGGGTGGGACCAGGCCGGCTGCCGCCAGCACCTCGAGCGCCCGCCGCTCCTCCTCGTTGAGCACCACCCCCGAGGGTGGTCCCCCGAGGAGGACGGTGACCACGCAGTCGCCGCATCCGAGGCCGCGCACCGAGCAGGTGTCGCAGTCGACGAGGACCGGGCTGTCGCTTTCCCAGCCGACCGGACGAGTCGGGGCGGCGGGCAGCGCGGGCACCGACCCACGGGGGGACGGGGCTGCGTCGTACGTCATGGCGACCTCCGGACGGTGGCGGACCTTGCCTTCATACCGACGACGCTATTCGGCACCACCGACAGTTCCGCTCAGACCGGTTCCAGCCTCACGCGCGGCGCCGTCGGCGGCATCACCTCGATCCGGTCACCAGGGCGGACCTCACCCCCCGCCAGGACCACACCCATGACGCCGGCCAGGCGCTCGACCCTGCCGTCGTCAGCACGGCTGACGACGGCGGCCAGCACCCCCCGCCGGAACTGGTCGATCTGGTAGCACGGGTTGCGCAGGCCCGTCACCTCGATCACGGCAGTCCCCATCCGCAGGCGGGTCCCCCGTGCCAGCGCAAGCAGGTCGAGTCCCTGAGTCGTGATGTTCTCGCCCAAGTCGCCAGGCGTCACGTCGTACCCCCGCTTGCCGAGCTCCTCGAGCAGCTCGGCGTGGATCAGGTGGACCTGCCGGAGGTTGGGCTGCGTAGGGTCGCGACGCACCCGGGAGCGATGCTGCACGGTCACCCCGGCGTGCCCGTCAGCCTCCACACCCACGCCCCTGACGAGAGTTATCGACTCGACGACGGTCTTGCTGAAGTGATGACCCTCGCGCCGCGCAACCGAGACCACCACGGCGCTCGCAGCACGTGTCATAGCTGCATCATCTACGGCGGGACGGTTCACCGGCCGAGCAGGGCCACCAGTGCGACGGACGCGACCGAGCGCGCACCGATCTTGGAGACGCTCTCGGCGACCTCGCGGTCGGTGGACACCACGACGACGGATCGACCGGACGGCTCCGCGTTGACAAGCTGGCGGATGACGTCGTCGGCGGTGACCCCCGGCGGACTGAAGCGGACCCGCACGCCGCGGGGTGACGGGACCACGGGCGTGTGCAGCAGGTCGGCACCGTCGAAGACGACAGTCGTCTCGATTCCCTTCCCCGAGACGAGCCCCGCGAGGCCGGCGACCAGCCGAGCGCGCTGCTGCTCCAGCGCCGCCGAGGGCCACGCCTCCTTCGACACGTTGTAGCCGTCCACGATCAGGTGCACCCGCGGCAGCTCGAGGAGCCGGCGGAGGAGGACCGGGTCGGTCGAGAGCAGCGCCCGGCCCACCTGGGAGACCCCGGAGCCCACACCCGGCTCGACGGCGGGGACGCTGTCCGCGGGAAGCCCCGACGACGCGGGCAGCGCAAGCTCGCGGCGCAGCCCGTTGGCCGCGTCGACCATCGTGTCGAGCAGCAGCCGAAGCCTGACCACCTCGGCGTCGCGGTCGTCGCGGGCCACTCGCCGGGTCGCCGACGACTCGGCCTCCAGCTCGGTCACCCTCGCACGCAGCCGACGCGCCTCGGCGGCTGCTTCCCGGATCGTCACGTCGGCACCGCGTCGTACCTCGTCGAGGGCATCCGCAGCCACCGCGACGTCGGCGCGCGCCTCCTTGAGCTCGGTCCGGGCCTGGCCGAGGGTACGACGCAACGCAGCGTTGTCCGCCTTGACCGAGTCGAGCTGGCTCCGCAGCTTGTCCCGCTGCTGACGCGCCTCCGAGCGGGCCTGCGCGAGCTGGGCCGTCAGGCGCTCGACGGCCCCGGGCTCATGCCCTCGTCCGGGCCCGCGGCGGTCGGCCTCCGCCGCCGCGGACACCAGGTCCTCCCACCCGGCGGAGCGGATCAGGTAGGCAACCGCTGCGGCCTGGGCGAGCTCGGGAGCCGCGACGTGCTGCCCGGACTCCAGGGCGACCACGGTGGTGGGCACCATCGCCCGGACCTGGGTGGCGAGATGCTCGCGGAAGTCGTCGTCGGCAGCCACCGTGTCGGCGATCTGCCGCCCGACGAGCCTGGCTCGCCGCGAGGGCGCGAACGATGCCGACCGGCGCAGAGCGACCGGGACCTGGGCAGCGGGCATCCGGCCCACCGCCTCGGCCGCCAGTGCGGTCACCGAGGCCCGGACCCGCGGCGGCAGCTCTGCTGCCGTCATCACGGCGCTCGCCCCCTGCAGCCTCCGAGAGAGGTCGTCCGACACCGGTTCACGACGTTCACACCCCGATGGTCTCAGAGGCACCAAGCGGTTTCGCGCCTGTGCCGGTCGACGCTTTCGCCGGTGTGGCCTTCCACCAGCCGGGTGTGTCCGACCGATTTCGTCGGAGGTCGGTCCTAACGTGGCTGACCATGACGATCCTGGCGCAACGGTCGAGCCCACGAGGGCCGACGACCGGCGCGTCCGGGACCGCCGTCCAGCAGACCTTCGACGAGCTCGGCACCCGGCTGCGCGAGGTCACCTTCGTGGTCGTCGACCTCGAGACCACGGGCGGCTCGGCGACCGCCGGCGCGTCGATCACCGAGATCGGCGCCGTCAAGGTCTGCAGGGGCGAGGTCCTCGGGGAGTTCCAGACGCTCGTCCGCCCGAACTCCCCCATCCCGCCGTTCATCAGCGTCCTCACCGGGATCACCAACCACATGGTGGCCGGCGCTCCGGTGATCGGCGCCGCGCTCCCGGCCTTCCTCGAGTTCGCCAAGGGCTCCGTCCTGGTTGCCCACAACGCCCCGTTCGACGTTGGCTTCCTCCGGCACTTCGCCGAGGCGCTGGGGATCGGCTGGCCGCGCTTCGCGGTCCTCGACACCGCGAAGATCGCCCGACGGGTGGTGACCCGTGACGACGCCCCCAACTGCAAGCTGTCCTCGCTCGCCCGGCTTTTCCACGCGACGACGACCCCCAACCATCGGGCGCTGTCCGACGCGCGCGCCACCGTCGACGTCCTGCACGGGCTGATGGAGCGGCTCGGCAACCTCGGCGTGCACACACTCGAGGAGCTCCAGACGTTCTCGTCTCGGGTGTCGTCCGCGCAGCGCAAGAAGCGGCACCTCGCCGAGCAGCTGCCCCACAAGCCTGGGGTCTACCTGTTCCGTGACGCCCGCGACCAGGTGCTTTACGTCGGCACGTCGAAGGACCTGCGCAGCCGGGTGCGCACCTACTTCACCGCCAGCGAGACCCGCTCGCGGATGGGCGAGATGGTCGGCCTGGCCGCCTCGGTGGAGGCGGTCACCTGCACGACCGCCCTCGAGGCCGAGATCCGGGAGCTGCGGCTGATCGCTGAGCACAAGCCGCGCTACAACCGTCGCTCGAAGTTCCCCGAACGTGCCACCTGGCTCAAGGTCACGGTTGAACCGTGGCCGCGGCTGTCCATGGTCACCAACGTCCTTGACGACGGCGCCGACTACCTCGGCCCGTTCCGGACCCGGCCGGCCGCCGTGGACGCCATGGCGGCCCTGCACGAGAGCTTCCCGATCCGGCAGTGCTCCGGCCGGTTCCCCCGGCTTCCCGAGCGCAGCGCCTGCGCGCTTGCCGAGATGGGCAGATGCCTCTCGCCGTGCGACGGTACGTCGTCAGCGACCGCCTACACCGTCGTCGTGGAGCGGCTGCGCCGGGCGATGTCGGCGAGCCCGGACGAGGTCGTGCAGGCGCTGAACCGACGGATGGCGCGGCTGGCCACCGTCGAGCGGTTCGAGGAGGCGACCAGCCAGCGCAACCGGATGGTGAGCTTCGTCCGCGCCGCGGCCCGTACCCAGCGGCTGACCGCCTTGACGTCCTGCAGCGAGCTGGTCGCGGCGCGGCGAAACGAGGCTCATGAGTGGGAGGTCCACGTCGTCAGGTTCGGCCGACTGGCGTCGGCCGGCACGATCCCGCCCGGCGTCGATGCCCGCGCCTGGACGGCGGAGCTCACGACGACCGCTGAGACCGTGCTGCCCGGTCACGGTCCGGCACCGGCTGCGACACCGGAGGAGACCGAGAAGGTCCTGCGGTGGCTCGAGCAGCCCGGGGTCCGCCTCGTCCACGTCGACGGCGTGTGGAGCTGCCCGCTGGCGGGTGCGGAGTCCCACCGCGACCTGCTCGAGTCGATCTCCGCCTCCCGCGCCTCCGTGGTGCCGTTCGACACCCCCCGCCTCAGCGGCACGCTGTCCCGTCCGGCGCACTAGGCTGCCGCATAGTCCCCGTGCCAGGAGGTCATGTGATCACCGCGATCGTGTTCGTCAAAGCAGACGTCGCCAGCATCCCCGAAGTAGCCGAGGAGATCGCCTCGATCGACGGAGTCAGCGAGGTCTACTCGGTGACCGGTGAGATCGACCTGATCGCGATGGTTCGCGCCCGACAGCACGACGACATCGCCACGCTCGTGCCCGACCAGCTCAACAAGGTCCCGGGCGTGCTGGCGACGGAGACCCACATCGCGTTCCGCACCTACTCGAGCCTCGACCTGGAAGCCGCGTTCTCGCTCGGCGCCGACGGCTGAGCGGCACTCGGTCCGCTCCCGCCATGCCCCCTGGGTGGGAGCGTCAAAGGATCTCGAGCGACAGCCTCTAACCGCCGCTGGCGACCGGATGGTAGGCGCATGCGTCCTGCGGCTTCTGGATGATGTGCGGCTTGGCGGTGCCCGACGGACTCGGGTTCAGCGCCTTCTGCACCACCGACCGTATGTAGGCGAAGTTGGGCGAAGCGGGGTCGAAGTGACGGGTCGGCTGGAACACCACGCTGCGGACCTTGGCGTCCTTGACCTTGAGGCCGAGGTCGACGAGGGCAGGCAGTAGCCCCTGGGGGATGTCCGTGCGCGCGATCTTCTTCCCCGCGGCCGCGATCTGCTGGTACCTCAGCAGCAGGTTCTGGGGGTTCGCCTGGTTGATCACCGCGTCGATGACGCAGCGTTGACGCTCCATCCGGTTGTAGTCGTCGGTGTTGTACCGGCCCCTGGCGAACCACATGGCGTCGGAGCCCCCGAGATGCTTGTTGGCCCCGGGCTGGATCCAGCCGGTCGGCGCGATGCCCAGATCCTGGTTGCCGCCGATCGGGACCAGCTCGTTGATGTTCACCGTGATCCCGCCGAGGGCGTCGACAAGCTCCACGAACCCCTGCAGGTTGATCAGCACGTAGTAGTTGACGTCGAGGCCGAGGATCTCCGAGATCGACATCTTCAGCGCGTCCGCGCCCTCGTTGTCGGTCTTCCCCAGCAGGCCGGGATGGTCCAGGGGTACCAGCCGGTAGATCGCGTTGAGCAGCCAGTTGCCCACGTCGCCCTCCCCGGTGAACCCGTCGGGGTAGGCCTCCGCCAGTGCGGAGTCGGCCGGGAACGGGGCGTTCTCGAGGTTGCGCGGCAGGCTGAAGAGCACGGTGTTGCCGGTGTCGGTGTCGATGCTCGCGACGACCATCGAGTCGGTCCGGACGCCCTCGCGGTAGACCGCCCCGTCGCCGCCGAGCAGCAAGACGTTGACCCGGGACTGGCCCGCCCAGGGGTCGGAGTCCGTCGCGTTCGTCGGGATCGTCTTGCTGTTGGGGTTCTTGGCGAAGACATGGTTGATGAAGTCCCTGGTGGTCAGGGCATAGCTGGCCCCGACCGCGAACGGCGTCGCCACGGCGAAGCACAGGACGATCGCGACGCAGACCCCGACGGTGCGCTGCGCGTTCGTCGCCTCCTGCGGGCGCAGCATCAGGTGGGAGACGACGATGACGGTGATCCAGGCCACCGCCACCACGATCAGGCCGACCGTGAGCTCCAGGAGGCGCGTGGGCCGCAGCAGCGTATGGAGGTAAAGGCGCGGGCTGAGCAGTCCGAGCAACAGCGCACTGACGAAGCCGAGGGCCGCGATGCCGACGACGACCGCACCGATGAGACGCCGTCCGGCGAACCAGAACCCGCTTCCGGGGATGACCGCGCTGATCACCGTCAGCCAAACGGACGCGCCAAAGCTCCGATCCGCCGGGGCGCGGTGCTCGCCCCCCCGGGGCGTCGGCCGCCCGATGCTCAGGTCCATCCCGTCCTCGTCTCGATGTCGAGGTCGAGTTTAGTGTGACCGACCCGGGAGATGAAACCGAGCACCGAGACCTGCGGACGACCCCGGCGCAGGTCAGACCGCCGCGACGGCGGCCAGCCAGCGGTCGAGCGTCTGCCGGGCAGCCCCCGAGTCGACGGACCCCACGGCCCGCTCCATCGCCACGCGCAGCCGCTCCTCGAGGGGTTGTGTCGTGGCGTCATAGGCGGCGATACCCGCGGCGGCGTTCAGCAGCACGGCGTCGCGTACGGCGCCCGCCTCGCCAGCAACCAACCGGCGTACGACGTCGGTGTTGAACGCGACGTCACCCCCCATCAGGTCCGCGGGCCTGGCGCGGGCGATCCCGAGGTCGGCCGGGTCGAGGGTGTGCTCCGAGACGGCGCCGGCCGAGATCGACCAGACGTGCGACGTGGTGGTGGTGGTCAGCTCGTCGAGACCGTCATCGCCCCGGAAGACGAACCCGTCCACCCCGCGGGCGGCCAAAACCCCGGCGATGATCCCCGCCATCTTGGTGTCCGCGACTCCCACGGCCTGGGCGGCCGGCCGGCTGGGATTGGCGAGCGGTCCGAGGAAGTTGAACGTGGTGGCGATCCCCAGCTCGCGTCGGGGGCCGGCCGAGTGCCGAAGGGCGGCATGGAACACCGGGGCGAAGCAGAACGTGATGCCCACGTCCCCGGCGATGCGCGCCACCACCTCGGGGGAGAGGTCGAGCCGGATACCGAGCCCCTCGAGGACGTCGGCTGACCCGCACGAGGAGGACGCTGCCCGGTTGCCGTGTTTAACCACGGGGACGCCGGCCCCTGCAGTCACGACCGCCGCCATCGTCGAGATGTTCACGGTGCCGGAGCGGTCGCCACCGGTGCCCACCACGTCGACGGTGCGCCCCGCGACGTCACACGGCGCAGCGAACTCGTACATCGTCGCGACGAGTCCCTCGACCTCCGCGACCGTCTCGCCCTTGGCGCGCAGGGCCACGGCGAAACCGGCGATCTGGGCGGGCGAGGCGTCGCCGGACAGGATCTGCCGCATCGCCCACCCGGTCTGCTCCGGGGACAGGTCGTGACCGGCGATCAGGCCGGAGAGCACGTCCGGCCACCCGAAGTCCGTCATCAGCCGGGTCGCTCAGCCGGTGGCGGTGACGTCGGTCCGTGGCCGCAGCAGCCGGGTCACGGTCTGCGCCAGGGTGATCGGGTCCAGCGGGTGGGAGACAGCCGCCTCCGCCCGGGACCAGGTCGCCAGCCAGCCGTCGTCTGCGCGTCCGGTGAGGACGAGAACCGGAGGGCACTCGAAGATCTCGTCCTTCAGCTGACGACAGATGCCCATGCCCCCCGCCGGGACCGCCTCACCGTCGAGGATCGCGAGGTCCACCCCGCCGGCATCCATGGCGGCGATGACTGCTGGTTCGGTCGCGCACTCGACGTAGTCGAGCGCGGGCAGGGCGGGGTGCGGACGGGGGCCGAGGGCAGCCAGCACCGCCGACCGCGTGGACGAGTCGTCGCTGTAGACGAGCACTAGCATCTGCACACCCTAGCCACCACTCTCCGGTACCTGAGAAACACGTCCTCGAGATCGTGGGGGTCGCCGTTCCGCCGCTGCGTGCGAGCGACATAATGGCCGGGTGGCGACCTCGACGGCGATTCCCGCATCGCGGCTGCACGGGCAGCACGGCCGCCCGAGCATGGTCAGCGTCGGCACGATCGTCTGGCTCGCCAGCGAGCTGATGTTCTTCGCGGCGCTGTTCGCGTGCTACTTCACGATCCGCGCCGTCGCCCCCGAGCTCTGGACCCAGGAGACGGCCAAGCTCAACGTCCCGTTCGCTGCCGTGAACACGACGGTCCTCGTGCTCAGCTCGGTGACCTGCCAGCTCGGGGTGTTCGCCGCCGAGCGCGGCCAGGTCGGGCGCAGCGGCCGGGTCTTCGAGGTGGCCAAGTGGGGCCTGCGGGAGTGGTTCGTGCTGACCTATCTGATGGGGTCGTTCTTCATCGCGGGCCAGGCCACTGAGTACGCCAGCCTGATCCACGACGGCGTCACGATCCCGTCGTCGGCGTACGGCTCGATCTTCTATCTCACCACTGGCTTCCACGGGATCCATGTGACCGGGGGCCTGGTCGCCTTCCTGTTCGTGCTCGGACGGACGTTCCTGGCCAGGCACTTCACCCACGAGCAGGCGGTCACCGCCATCGTCGTGTCGTACTACTGGCACTTCGTCGACATCGTGTGGATCGGTCTGTTCGCCACCATCTACCTGCTCAAGTAGCGCCCACCGAGGAGAGAGGCAATCGTCGTGAAGCACCTGTCGACTCGAAGACGACATCCCCTCGCCGGCTTCGTCGTCGTGGTGCTCGGCCTGGTGATGATGGGCGCTCTCTACTCGGCGTTCCGGCCTGCTACCGCGGACGAGTCCACCACGGGCACCGAGCTGGTCTCGCAGGGACGCGGCCTCTTCATCGCGTCCTGCGCGTCCTGCCACGGGTTGAACGCCGAGGGCGTGAACAGCAAGAACGACACGAACTTCGGTCCGCCGCTGATCGGGGTCGGGGCAGCGGCTGTCGACTTCCAGGTGAGCACCGGCCGGATGCCGGCGGCTCGGCCCGGCACCCAGATCGACGCACGCACCCCGGTGTTCACCGCTGAGGAGGTGCGGGCACTCTCGGCGTACGTCGCGTCGCTGGGCCCCGGACCGGCCATCCCGTCCGCCGACGACTACAGCACCGAGGGGCTGACCGCCGAGCAGATCGCGGAGGGAGGACAGTTCTTCCGCACGAACTGCACCGCCTGCCACAACTACGCAGGGTCCGGCGGCACACTCCTGCATGGTCGCTACGCGCCGCCGCTGCTTGACGTGGACCCGAAGTATGTCGTCGAAGCCATGATCACTGGCCCCCAAGCGATGCCGATCTTCTCCGACAAGGTCCTCAGTCCTGAGGAGAAGCGTCAGATCATCGCCTACCTGCAGAGCCTGAAGGAGCAGCCCGCGTACGGCGGAGCCAAGCTCGGCAGCCTTGGCCCGATCACCGAGGGCCTGTGGGGATGGGGCGTCGGCATCGGCGGCCTGGTCCTCGCCACCGTGTGGATCAGCAACAACGGCGCACGAGCGAAGAAGAAGAAGACGAGCACATGAGCGAGCTCTCCACCAACGGGCACCACCCCGCTGAGCGCGACAACCCCGTCTCGGAGCCCATCCCCGACCCGGGCCTTCCGGAGCACGAGCCACGACCGACTGACGTCGACCCCGCGCTGGAACGACGCGCGGAGCTGCAGATAGCCGGCATGTTCTTGCTCGCGACCCTGATGGGGCTGGCCTTCTGCGTCTGCTACGTCGCGATCGACATCGACGCGACGATCTTCGGCTACGGAGCATCGAACTTCGCACTCGGACTCACGCTCGGTCTCGCGCTGCTACTGATCGGGCTCGGCGCCGTCCAGTGGGCGCGCAAGCTGATGACCGACCACGAGATCATCGAGTACCGTCACCCGGCCCGTTCCAGCGACGCGGACCGCGAGCAGGCGCTGACGGCCTTCACGACGGGTTCTGCGGAATCGGGGTTCGGCCGTCGTACCCTCATCCGTACCAGCCTGCTCAGCGCCCTCGGCGTCCTCGGGCTCCCCGCGATCGTGCTGCTTCGCGACCTCGGTCCGCTGCCCGGGACGGTTCTCCAGCACACGGTGTGGCGCAAGGGGGTCCGCATCGTCAACGACGTCGGTGGGACTCCGCTCAAGCCGGACGACATCGAGCTAGGCGCATTGGTCAACGCGGAGCCTGCCTCGTTCTTCCCGCAGGCAGGCGCGGACGGCAAGATCCGGCCAGCCGAGTACGAGGGGTTCGAGCTCAACAACGCGAAGTCCAAGGCGGCCGTGATCCTCGTGCGGATGCAGCCATCCGACATCCACCCGATCAAGCCGCAGGCGAGCTGGGGCTATGACGGCATCTTGTGCTTCTCCAAGATCTGCACCCATGTCGGCTGCCCCATCAGCCTCTGGGAGCGCCAGACACACCAGCTGTTGTGCCCCTGCCACCAGTCGACGTTCGACCTCGCGTCCAGCGGAAAGGTCATCTTCGGACCGGCGTCGCGCTCGCTGCCGCAGCTGCCTATCGGACTCGACGACGAGGGATACCTCATCGCGATGCACGACTTCGACCAACCGGTCGGACCGAGCTTCTGGGAACGAGGGTGAGTGGCCATGAGCTCCAGCAAAGCCACTAAGGGCGGCGGCCCGGTCGAGTGGCTCGACGACCGGATGGGGCTGGCCGGCCTAGCGAAGAAGCAACTCCGCAAGGTCTTCCCCGACCACTGGTCGTTCCTGCTGGGCGAGATCGCGCTCTGGAGCTTCGTGATCCTGCTGCTCACCGGCGTCTTCCTGTCGCTGTGGTTCAAGCCGAGCATGACCGAGGTCGAGTACTTCGGCACCTACGCGAACCTCCGCGGCGTCAGGATGTCCGAGGCTTATGCCTCCACGTTGGACCTGTCGTTCGACGTCCGTGGCGGACTGCTCATGCGGCAGATGCACCACTGGTCGGCCAACCTGTTCCTCGCCGCGATGACGATCCACATGCTGCGGGTCTTCTTCACCGGTGCGTTCCGCAAGCCACGGGAGATCAACTGGCTGATCGGTCTCGGCCTGCTGATGCTCGGCATCGTCGAGGGCTTCGCGGGCTACTCACTTCCGGACGACCTGCTGTCCGGTACCGGGTTGCGCATCGCCGACGGCATCATCCGCTCCATCCCGGTCGTGGGCACCTATCTCGAGTTCTTCATCTTCGGCGGGGAGTTCCCGGGCGACGACTTCATCCCCCGTCTGTACACGGTCCACGTGCTGCTGATCCCGGGCATCCTGCTCGGGTTGATCACTGCCCATATGCTGCTGCTCGTCTACCAGAAGCACAGCCAGTGGCCGGGCCCGGGTCGGACCAACGAGAACGTCGTCGGCTACCCGCTGTTGCCGGTCTACATGGCCAAGGCCGGTGGCTTCTTCTTCATCGTCTTCGGCGTCACGTCTTTGATGGGCGGGGTCATGCAGATCAACCCGGTGTGGCTGTACGGCCCGTACGACCCTGGCCAGGTGTCGGCCGACTCGCAGCCGGACTGGTACATGGGCTGGCTCGACGGCGGACTGCGGATCATGCCGAACTGGGAGACCCGCGTCTGGGGGATCACGTTGTCGTGGAACGTGCTGGTTCCGGGCGTGCTGCTGATGGGTCTCCTGTTCACCGTGCTCGCCGCCTATCCGTTCATCGAGCGGTGGATCACGGGTGACCGCAGAGAGCACCATCTGCTCGAACGGCCCCGGAACCAGCCCACTCGGACCGGCCTCGGCGTCGCCGGCATCACGGCGTACGGCCTGCTCTGGCTCGAGGGCGGCAACGACCTGATCGCAACCCAGTTCCACGTGTCCGTCGAGGCCATCACCTTGTTCATGCGAATCGCGATATTCGTCGGACCCGTCATCGCGTTCGTCATCGCCCGACGATGGGCGATATCCCTGCAACGCCATGACCGGGACCTGCTGCTGCACGGGTACGAGACGGGGGTGATCGTCCGGTCGCCGGACGGTGGCTACAGCGAGCTGCACGCACCGATCGACCCGCAGCGCGCCTACACGCTCACGACCCATGGGCGAAATGAGCCGCTCCAGCTACCGCACAGCACTGACAGCAACGGCGTCCCGGCGCCTCAGGTCCGCAAGGAGCGGCTTCGCGCCCGGCTCTCGCACTTCTGGTACGCCGACGAGATCCAGAAGCCCACAGTCGAGGAGCTCGAGGAGGCTCGGCATCACCACTCGACCGACGCTCCGCTCATCGAGGACGGCCACCACGCCGGCATCGAGACGGCTGGCCAGGTCGGCGGTGACGAGTTCGACCGCGAGGAGACCACCACCTCCAGCTAGCCCATCCCGGGCCTGGTTGAGATGCCAGTTGGGTCCCGCTCGTGACGAGAGGAACGGGACCGAAGTGACAACCTCAACCGGAGAGAGCGGATGCGGCCTTGTACTCGGTCCAGCTCTGGTCCCAGTCGGTCCAGCCGTTGCCGGGCTCGAGTGGCCGGTTGTTGCCCGTCACCTCGACCGGGGTGCCGATCTTCGCCAACCCGAAGAGCCAGCGAGCGTTGCTGGTGTTCATACCGATACACCCGTGGGACACGTTGTAGCGGCCCTGCGCGTAGACGGACCACGGGGCCGCGTGCAGGAACTCCCCGGAGTTCGTGATTCGCATCGGGAACCTCACGTTGGCGATGTTGTAGCCATCAGGAGAGTTCGGGTTGATGCCGACCGTTGCCGAGTTCATCCGCTTCGAGCGGAACCTCTCGCTTATCACCTTGATACCGCTGCGGGTCTGGAAGCCACCCGGCTTGCCACCGGTGATGGGAATCGTGCGTGCCACCGAGCCGTCGACGTACACCCGCATCTTGTCGGTCGAGACGTCGGCCTTGATGAGCACTGACCGGCCGATGGCGAAGCTGATCTGGCGGTTCTCCTGCCCGTAGATGCCGTTGCCTGCGTCCACCCCGTTGAGCCGCAGGTCGACGTCGACGTTGGTCCCAGGCTGCCAGTACGTCCTCGGGCGCCAGTGTGCCTCCTGGCCGCTGACCCACTGCCAGCCTCCGGCCTGCGCCGGTTCGGCGCTCACTGTCATGTGTCGCTGGAACTCGGCCCGGTCGGTGACCGGCACGTCGAACGTGACGATCACCGGCATCCCGATACCCATCACCTCACCGGCCAGCGGGGTCACGCTCGGGTACGTCTGCTGGTCGAGGGTCAGGGCCACGGACGTGAACGCAGTGGTCGCGTGGGTCATCGTGCCCTCGGCGCCCCGCGCCGTGGACCGCAGCGTGTAGTCGACGGCCGGGTCAAGGAACTCGGCGGCCGTCCAGGCGGTCCGGCCCGCGGTGAACCGTCCCGGCAGTCGGGTCCCCTCCGCGTCGGTGAACACGACGGACTCCAGCGTGCCGTTCGCCGCCGTGACGCTCACCGCGGTGTCGACGGGTACGTCGGTCGCCCCGTGCTCGACACTCGCGGTCAGCGTCGCCGGCAGGACCGGCTCCTGGGTCGCCGTCGTCGGCGTGGATCTGCTGGGTTGGTTCGCGGCCGCGTTGCCACCAGGACCCGCGCCCGGCTGACCGGACGGCGAGGAGCCGGAGCAACCGGCCAGCGCGACTGAGGCAGCCGCGACTCCCGCCACCATCAGCATCCTCGGACGACGGTGCGCCCAGGCGGACATACGGGCTCCTCAGCTCGGTTCGGACGGTTGGTTAAGGATAACAACCATCACGGACGCCGCGAAATGCCGCAGCGGCGCGCCGCGGGCCTCGACAGACCCGGTCAGTGGGCGTGTTCGCCGCGGTAGTACTCGAAGACCCATCCGAACAGCGTCACCGAGCCGATACTGACGCCGATGAACAGCAACCACCAGCCCAGGACGACCCCGAGCACGCACACGGCCAACGCCGCCGCACACCACAGCGGCCACCAGGAGTACGGCGGGAAGAACCCGAGCTCGCCAGCGCCGTCCACGATCTCGCCGAGCTTGTTGTCCTCCGGTCGCAGCTCCATCTTCTTGGCGTGAAACCCGAGGTAGAACGTCACAAGCGCGAGCAGCCCGAAGGTCATCGTCAGGGCAGCCGTGCCGGTCGGGTCGCCGCTGATGAACCAGTAGCTGGGGGCGACGATGGCGACGAAGACGGCGTTCCCGCCGAAGATCCAGGCCTCGATCTTCATTCGCTGTCCCCCGTGTCGTCGATGCGGTCGCGCAGCAGCTGTTCGCGGCCCTCCATCTCCGCGGCGTCGGCACTGGTCTGCTTGACGCTCTCGTCCTCCTCGAGCTCGCGCAGGGCGATCTCGGGGTGGTGCAGGTCGAACGCCGGGCTCTCGGACCTGATCTGCGGCAGCGAGACGAAGTTGTGTCGCGGCGGTGGGCAGGACGTGGCCCATTCCAGGCTGCGCCCCCAGCCCCAGGGGTCGTCGACCTCGACGAGCGGCGACCGGCGAGTCTTCCAGACGTTGTAGAGGAACGGCAGCGTCGAGGCTCCGAGGATGAACGCGCCGACTGTCGAGACCGCGTTCAGGGTCGTGAAGCCGTCAGAGGGCTTGTAGTCGGCGTACCTCCTCGGGAAGCCCTCGACGCCCAGCCAGTGCTGGACGAGGAAGGTGGTGTGGAAACCGATGAAGAGCAGCCAGAAGTGGATCTTGCCGAGCCGCTCGTCGAGCATCCGCCCGGTGATCTTCGGCCACCAGAAGTAGAAGCCGCCGAACATCGCGAACACCACGGTCCCGAACACCACGTAGTGGAAGTGGGCGACCACGAAGTAGGAGTCGGACAGTTGGAAGTCGAGTGGCGGCGAGGCCAGGATCACCCCGGTCAACCCGCCGAAGAGGAACGTCGTCAGGAACCCGACGGCCCACAGCATCGGGGTGTCGAAGGACAGAGATCCCCCCCACATCGTGCCTATCCAGTTGAAGAACTTCACGCCGGTGGGTACGGCGATCAGGAAGCTCATAAACGAGAAGAACGGCAGGTTTACTGCCCCGGTCACGAACATGTGGTGCGCCCAGACGGCCACCGACAGGGCGGCGATGGTCAAGGTGGCGCCGACCAGGCCGACGTACCCGAACACCGGCTTGCGGCTGAACACCGGAAGGATCTCGGTGATGATGCCGAAGAAGGGCAAGGCGACGATGTAGACCTCGGGGTGGCCGAAGAACCAGAACAGGTGCTGCCACAGGATCGGCCCGCCGTTGGCTGCGTCGAAGATGTGGGCACCGATGGCGCGGTCGGCCTCGAGGGCCAGCAGCGCGCCGGCGAAGATGGGGAAGGCGATCAGGACGAGCAGCGACGTCACCAGGATGTTCCAGGTAAAGATCGGCATCCGGAACATCGTGATGCCGGGAGCGCGCATGCAGAAGATCGTGGTGACGAAGTTGACGGCGCCCAGGATGGTTCCGAGACCGACCATCCACAGCCCCATCACCCAGAGGTCACCGCCGACACCGGGCGACCGGATCGCGTTGGAAAGCGGTGCATAGCCCGTCCAGCCGAAATCAGCTGCCCCTTGCGGCGTGAGGAATCCCGCAAGAACCATCAGCCCGCCGAAGAGGAACAACCAGTAGCTGAACATGTTCAGCCGCGGGAAGGCGACGTCGGGCGCGCCGATCTGCAGCGGCATGATGCAGTTGGCGAAGCCGACGAACAGCGGGGTCGCGAACAACAGCAGCATGATCGTGCCGTGGATCGTGAACAGCTGGTTGTAGGCCTCGTCGCTGACGAACTGGAGGCCTGGCCGGGCCAGCTCGGCGCGCATCACCATCGCCATCAGCCCACCGGCGAGGAAGAAGGCGAACGAGGTCGCCAGGTAGAGCTTGCCGATCACCTTGTGGTCGGTCGTGGTGATGTACTTGACGAGGAGCTGGCCCTTGGTCGGCCTGCGGACCTGTCGGGCGCCCACCTGCGGAGTGTCGACGGTCGTCATGGCGCGCTCCCCTTGCTCCCAGACTCGGACCCGGAAACCACGCGTGAGTTCTCTCCGCCGAGCACCAGCCCTGTGTCACCCGCGGCCTTCAGTGCCCGCAGATGCGACTCGAACTGGTCCTGGGACACGACGTGCACCTGGAAGAGCATCTCGGAGTGGTAGACCCCGCACAGCTCCGCACAGCGACCCTGGAACACACCGAGTTTGGTCGGCGTCATCGAGAACGAGTTCTGCCGACCGGGGATGACGTCCATCTTGAAGTAGAACGACGGCACCCAGAACGAGTGGATCACGTCGGGTGAGCGCAGCTCGAAGTTCACCGACTGGTCCTTCACGAGCCACAGCTCGGGCTGGTGCGCCGGCGTGCCCTGGTCGTAGACGTTGGTGCCGCCGGTGACCGACTCCTCCAGGTAGTTGAACGTCCACGACCATTGCCCGGCGCTCACCAAGACCTGGTGGTCGGGATGGGGCACGTCGGCGAGCACGTCGTCCTGCTTCTCGACGGTGAAGAAGAAGAAGACGGCGACCACGATGAGAGGTGCGACCGTGTAGAGCATCTCGATCGGCAGGTGGTAGCGGAGCTGGCGCGGGATCTCGTCGTCGCGGCGGCGCCGGAAGCGGATGGCGCAGTAGGCGATCAGTCCCCAGACGACGACCCCGGTGACCAGGCACGCGATCCAGCTGCCGATCCAGAGGCTCGACATGGCCTCGGACCGGTCACTGCTGGCCTCGGGCAGGCCGAGCCGCTTCATCTGCTCCGTCGTGTCCTTCGAGCAGCCCGTCAACACGACGAGGACCAGCACGCCGACGACCGAAGTCGCCGCCCTCCGACGCGTGCGTCGACCGGCGACACGCTCGGTCAGAGTCCGACTCACGAAGCGCCTTTCTCGTTGGTTCCAGCCCGGACCACGTCCAGGAGAAACCCTACTCCAGGAGCCATGTCCCGGCTTCGCTGGCCGCCTGCTCGCCGTACGCGCCGGACAACCGGCTGAGGAACTCACCCGACGTGAACGAGTACTCCTGAGTGCCTACCCGCTCCACGACGTACGCCGCCAGCACGCACCCGATCTGGGCCGCGC
Organism: Nocardioidaceae bacterium; assembly: GCA_037719575.1. GTDB lineage: Bacteria > Actinomycetota > Actinomycetes > Propionibacteriales > Nocardioidaceae > JAWWPG01. Next base: position 5,561 of record JBBJMF010000015.1, on the reverse strand, counting down.
ACCGCAGGCGCAGCCCGGAGGCCAGGGCCCCGATGAAGCCGGCGCGGAACGCGTCGCCGACCCCCGTCGGCTCCAGCGCCGTCACACCGGGGACGGCCGCGACGACGATCGGCTCTCTGTCGCGGCGTTCGACGCGGACGCCGTCAGGTCCGAGGGTGACGACCCGGATGGCGACCCGGTCGAGGATGTCCGCCGTCGTCCAGCCGGTCTTCTGCTCGGTGAGCGCCGCCTCGTACTCGTTGGACAGCAGGACGGCGGCGCCTTCGACGAGCCGCCGGATCGTCGGCCCGTCGGACCACGCGAGCTGCTGAGAGGGGTCGGCGGCGAACGGGTAGCCGCGGTCCCGGCACTCCTGCGTGTGCCGCAGCATCGCCTCGGGGTCGTTCGGTGCGATCACCACGAAGTCGAAGCCGCCGACCCGGTCGGCTACCGGGCGCAGCTCGATGCCGCGCGCCTCCGACATCGCCCCCGCGTAGAACGAGGCGATCTGGGCGTGTGAAGCGTCGGTCGTGCAGATGAACCGCGCAGTGTGCCGCGTCTGCGAGTAGTGCAGCGACCCGCAGTCCACCCGGTGCCGCTCGAGCCACGAGCGGTAGTCGGCGAAGTCTTCCCCCACCGCCGCGACCAGGACCGGGTCCGACCCCAGAGCACCGAGCCCGAAGGCGATGTTTGCGGCGCACCCGCCACGTCGCACCTGCAGGTCGTCGACGAGGAACGACAGCGCGATCTTGTCGAGCTGGTCGACCACGAGCGAGTCGGCGAACCTCCCGGGAAACGACATCAGATGATCCGTGGCGACGGAACCGGTCACGGCGATAGGCACCGGCACAGACTAGCGAGGACCGCCACTCCGGCAGCGCGTGCCGGACTGGCGGTCCCCAGACGGGCTCAGCAGTCGATCAGTGGAAGGAGTCCCCGCAGGCGCAGGAGCCGGTGGCCGTCGGGTTGTCGATCGTGAAGCCCTGCTTCTCTATCGTGTCGACGAAGTCGATCGTGGCGCCTTGCAGGTACGGGACACTCATCCGGTCTACGACGACGGAGACCCCCTCGAAGTCGCGGACGACGTCGCCGTCGAGGCTTCGCTCGTCGAAGAACAGCTGGTAGCGCAGCCCCGAGCAGCCACCGGGCTGAACCGAGATCCGCAGCTGGAGGTCGTCGCGACCCTCCTGGTCGAGCAGGGCAGCTACCTTGGCGGCGGCACCGTCGCTCAGCGTGACCCCAACGGTGGGGGCGTCGGCCAACCCGTCAGTCAGCGTCGTGGACTGGTCCTGAACCGTCATCTGCTCACTCCTCGCTCGCGCGGTGCGCGGGTGTCTGTGCTCATGTCGGTGTGCTCATGCGCTCCACGGGAGCCAACAAGGCGGCTCCCGCACGCATTCCCATGGTGTCACATCCACGGTCTCGACCGTTAGCACCGCTCAGTGTGCCCATGACCAGGTTCGCGCCACCCGCTCGGCAGCTGCGGCCACGTCTCCGGCGGGCTCGCCGGTGCCACTGTCACCCACCAGATCTCGGACGGAGTACGCCGACTCCAGGCCTAGAGCGCGGGTCTCCCGGGCGCCGACGAGCACCCGGTCGGCGAGGGCGATGCACGGTCTCACGACCGACCCCGCCACGACAGCCACACCGGTCACGATCAGCCCGGAGCCGGCGCTGAGGTCGAACGCCCGCTCCCCCGTCACCACCAGGTCGGCCTGCGCAGCGCTTGCCGCCAACGCGATCTCGTCCAGCACCGAGCCGAGACCGGGCAGCTTGGCTGCACCCACACAGAGGAGCGCGAAGCCGATTCCCCCGCCGGCGCCGGCCGGGGAGGCGAGGGCGTGCCGCCGACCGACCTCGTCGGCAAGCCGCTCGAGCCGGCTGTCGACGATCGGGAGCCGATCGGCCCTGATCCCGCGTCCTGGCCCGGCGGTGTTGGTGGTCCCGAGCGGGCCCAGCAGCGGCACTTCGTCGTCGGTGGCGAGCGTGAGCCGCGTCCGTCCGGTCAGGAGCAGCGCTGGCGCAAGGTCGACACGGGTGAGCGCGTCGAGCCCCCGGGAGCCGTCGCGCAGCGCGTCGGGCGGGGCGCTCGTCGCGCCGAGACCGGCAAGCAGCCCGGCTCCCCCGTCGTTGGTCGCCACCCCTGTCGCGCCGACCCCGACGACGACGCGCTCGGCGCCTGCGGCTACCGCGTCGGCGACCAGCAGTCCTACGCCGAAGCTGCTCGCCCGCTCGGGGTCATCGCCGGCGACGATGTTCGCCCCGACCACCTGGGACGTCTCCACGTACGCCGTCCTCTCGACGAGGAGGACGATGGCAGCCGTCGGTCGGCCATGCGCGTCCGGCACGGTGCTCCTGACCAGGTCCCCGCCGAGGCAGGCATGCAGTACGTCGACGTAACCCTCGCCCCCGTCGGACACCGGTGCGAGGACCAGGTCGTCCTGAGGGGCGCGGCGGGACCAACCTTCGGCGATCGCAGCGGCCGCAGCGACCGCGCCGAGCCCCCCACCGAAGGGCCCCGGAGCAATCAGGACGCGCATCCGCTCATGCTGTCACCCACCAGGATTCGTCTGCACCAGCCGCGGCGCCGACCCGCCAGACCGCAGAGGAACCGTCAGCCCAGGTCGAGCGGCGCCGATGAGGTGGTGGTGAAGTCCCCGCCGTCGACATTGACACCGTTGCCGGCTGCTGTCCACCGAGCCGGTGCCGACGACCGCGTAGGCGGCGTGGTCCGCGAAGGCGAAGTCGCCGATGCTGGGATTGGCGCCCAATGACACCCGTAACCACGTCCGGGCGCCGTCGAGCGTCTCGAACAACCGTTTGCCGTCGCTGGCCAGCCCCATGGCGGGTCCGCTGCCAGGGGTATGGGCTGCAAAGGCGATCTTGACCTGCCGGAACCGCGGCGAGATGCGCACCCCCGGGACCGGGATCTCGCCATGTTGTCCGCCCTTCGGTCGTCCGTCCCAGAACTCGGTTCAGAAAGCAGACGCGGGCCGCCGCCCCGAGGCTGCCTCATCCCGCCCGCGGAGCGTGCCTGACTAGAGTCTGACGGTGTCCATTCGGCCGATGACGTACGACGACGTACCTCTCGTGGAGCGACTGACGGCCACCGCCTTCTACCAGCTCTCACTGGAGACCCGCCCGGCCAACTGGCCGGCCCCGGAGATGCGGTCGCCGGAGCGGGGTGATCGCTGGCGGGTCCGGCTGCGTCATCTCCTCGACCATGACGCTCCGGGATGCTGGATCGCGGAGGTTGAGGGCGTCGTCGTGGGCTGCGCGGTGGCCCTGGTGCGGGAGGGGATGTGGGGCCTCTCGTCGTTTGCGGTGCACCCCGACGTGCAGTCACGCGGGCTCGGCAAGGGTCTCCTCGAGGCGGCCATGTCCCACGGGCCGTGGTCGGCGGCGATGATCTGCGCGTCGAACGACCCGAAGGCGATCCGCCGCTACCGGCTTGCCGGTTTCGACGTCAACCCGGCGATGGTGATCTGGGGTTCGGTCCCTCGGGCCGCAATCCCCAGCCTCCCGGGTATGCGTGAGGGCAGCGCCGCCGATGTCGACCTGCTGGACGAGATCGACCGGGCCGCGCGGGGCTTCGCCCACGGCGTCGACCACGAGATCATGGTCGATCAGCTTCCGCTCGTCGTGGTCGAGCGCGGCACCGCCCGGGGGTACGCCTACGTGTTCCCGACCGGGTCGCCGTACCTCGTCGCCGGGACCGACCCGATCGTCGCCCAGACCGCACTGTGGGGGGCACTGGCGCGGTCGTCGCCCGACACGCCGATCGACTTCGCCGACGTGACGGCCCACCAGACATGGGCGGTCGACGTCGCGATGACCGCGGCCCTCGAGCTGCACAACTACGGGTATGTCGCGGTCCGCGGCATGGCGATGCCGACGCCGTACCTGCCGTGCGGACACTTCCTCTGAGAGTCGAACAACGACTCGGCGCCTCTGGCGCGTCAGAGGGCCGGGGCCCCCCAGAGAGCCATCCAGCGGCCCAGCTCGGGCTCGATCGTCAGGTCGTCGCCGAGGACGCCACGCACCTGCAGCTCGAGAGCGTTGTCGCGCTTGTTCTTGCCGAGGGGTGCGAACGGGTAGAACGTGCCCTGCTTGTAGAGGTAGACCAGGCCGAACGTGCGTTGGTCGGGGCCGTGGAAGGCGACGAGCGTGCACAGCAGCGACGGCCCGAAGCCGGCGTTCTCCAGGGCGCTGTTGACGGCGTGCACGTCGGTGACCAGGTCCGAGAGCTGGCTGGGGTCGGACCTGCAGACCAGCCAGGTGAAACCGAAGTCATCGGTCGAGCGCTCCACCTTCGGCCCGGCATCGGCGTCGAGAAGGGCTTGCACGTCTGTCTGTGCCGCTGCGAACGCCCCACCCTCGGCCTGCCGGTAGCAGACCGCCGCCACGCCGGTCGGCGTGAAGCCGGACCCGGCCTCCAGCGTGATGGCCGCAGACGGTACGGCGAAGAGGTTGTCCAGGTTGGCCTTGGGCGGGTCGCTACGCCCGAACAGGTTCTTGAGCAGTCCCACGTCGGTGTCAAGCGGTCGGGCGGGAGAGGTCTGCGGAGATCTTGGCCAGCTGCTCGAGCCGCTTCTCCAACGGTGGGTGGGTCGAGAACAGCCCGGTCAGCGACTCCCCGTTGAAGGCGGGTGCGAACATGAACGCGTTGAACGCCTGTTCCGAGCGCAGGTCCTTGTTCGGGATGCGCGCCATCTCGCCGGTGATCTTGGTCAGGGCGGACGCGAGTGCGGAGGGCTTGCCGGTGAGGTAGGCGCCCGAGCGGTCGGCGCACAGCTCGCGGTAGCGGCTGAGCACCCGGGTGAGCAGGAACGAGATCAGGTAGACGACGATGCTGCCGAGCCAGATGATGAGCCAGACTGGCACTCCGTTGTCGCGACGGCCGCCCCCGAAGAAGAGGCCCCAGCGCATGACCAGGCCGGCGACGACGCCGAGGAACCCGGCGATCGTCATCACAGCGACATCGCGGTGGGCCACATGCGAGAGCTCGTGGGAGAGGACTCCCTCCAGCTCATCCCCGTCGAGCTTGCCCATGATGCCCGTGGTTACGCACACGACGGAGTGTTTCGGGCTGCGGCCGGTTGCGAAGGCGTTGGGAATGTGCATGTCGGCGATTGCGACCCGGGGCTTGGGCATGTCGGCGAGGGCGCACAGCCGGTCGATCATGCCGTGCAGCTCCGGTGCCTGCTCGGGCGTCACCTCTTTGGCGCGCATGGCCGCCATGGCGAGCTTGTCGGAGAAGTACCACTGGCCGACGCCGAAGAGCCCGGCGATCACCAGTACCGCCACCGTGCCGACGCCCGCGACGATCAAGCCGACCATCACGGAGACGTACAGGACGCCGAGCAGCAGCATGACCACGCTCATCCGGACCGTCAGGCCCGTGTCACTGCGGAATCGGGAACTGGCCATCGCGGCTCGCCGCCTCGCCTTCTGTTTGAGGAAACTTCTATGGGGTCGACGCTCAGCGTCGACACTGTCCCTCCAGTGTGCCTCACCCACCCAACCGACCCCACGATCCGGCCACTGCCAAGGGCAACCTCGATCTCTCAAATGACGCCACC
>JBBJMF010000080.1:0-13111 GCA_037719575.1 Nocardioidaceae bacterium | reverse complement strand
CCGGACGAACCGATTTTGAGGCCCTGTAGCGAGCCGTTAGGCTTAGTCGCTGCCCTCACCAGGGCGGCAGTTTCTTGTGCCCGTCTACCGGAAGTTCTCTGCGATGCGTCTCGACCCGCGTTCGCCGCTCGTGGTCAACACCCACGATCTCGGCCGACGTCCAGGGGTGATGCGTGAGCGCACGCTCTCGCTGCCGGCGCCGGTCGACCTTCGGGTGGAGCTGATGGGAGTCCGGCCCGGGTCGCCGGTCGAGATGGACATCCGTCTGGAGTCGGTGTTGGAAGGTGTCCTGGTCTCGGGCGCCGCGCAGGTCACGCTGACCGGTGAGTGCGCACGGTGCCTGGGGCCGATCGAGGACGACCTCGAGGTGGCGCTCCAGGAGCTGTACGTCTACCCGGAGAGCGACGCCGAGGAGGACGAGGCCGCGCGTCTCGACGGTGACCTGCTCGACCTCGAGCCGGTGCTGCGAGATGCCGTGGTCCTGGCGCTGCCGTTCAGGCCGGTGTGCCGGGCGGACTGCCCGGGACTGTGTGTCGACTGCGGGGCACGCCTGGCGGACGATTCCGGTCACCAGCACGCGGAGAGTGTCGACCCCCGATGGCTCGGGCTGGCCGCATTGCAGGCCGGCCCGACGGTGCTGGCAGACTCGACGGCGCCGTCGGACCAGAGGGGCACGAAGGATCAGCTGGAACAGACAGCCAATGCTGCCGCGCTCGCGGCGGGCGAGATGAAGGAGTAACCGTGGCCGTTCCGAAGCGAAAGATGTCGCGCAGCAACACGCGTCACCGGCGGTCGCATTGGAAGGCGACGGTGCCCACCCTCGTGACCTGCGCCAACCCGGCCTGCCTGTCGAAGCACCTGCCGCACCGGGCCTGTCCCGCGTGCGGGCAGTACGGCGCCCGCGGCGACCGACGACAAGTTCTCTGACCACCGCTGTGACGCAGGTCACCGCCGACCGCTCGCGGGACGAGCTGCGCGCGCAGCTCGGGGTCCCCACCCTGGACCCGGGGCTGCTGGAGCGGGCCCTGACCCATCGCTCGTACGCCTACGAGAACGGCGGGCTGCCGACGAACGAGCGCCTCGAGTTCCTCGGGGACTCGGTGCTCGGCGTCGTTGTCACGGAGGCGCTGTACGTCACCCACCCTGACCTCTCCGAAGGCCGGCTCGCCAAGCTCCGCGCCGCCGTCGTCAATGCGCGAGCCTTGGCAGACGTTGCGCGGACACTCGGTCTCGGCGACTACATCAGGCTGGGCCGGGGCGAGGAGACCACCGGCGGCCGGGACAAGTCGTCGATTCTGTCGGACACGGTCGAGGCGCTGATCGGAGCCGTCTACATCGACAGGGGTTTCGTCGTCGCCGGCCAGGTGGTGCACCGGCTCTTCGACCCGCTCATGACTGCCGCGGCGGACCTCGGGGCCGCGCTCGACTGGAAGACGAGCCTTCAGGAGCTGGTGGCCGGCCACAACCTGGGCGTCCCGGAGTATCTCATCGACGACAGCGGTCCCGACCACCTGAAGACGTTCGTGGCCCGGGTGCGGGTCGGTCAGGCGGTCTACGGCGACGGGACCGGGCGGTCCAAGAAGGAAGCTGAGCAGCAGGCGGCCGAGACCGCCTGGCATGCGCTCCGGGCCGAGAACGGGCCGGGTGTCGACACGGCTGTGGTGATGATGTCGGGCGCCGCCGGGCTCGGGCCCGACGGGCAGCACGCAACAGCAGGTGCCTGAGCTTCCGGAGGTCGAGGTTGTCCGGCGCGGCCTCAACAGCCTCGTGGTTGGCCGAACGATCGGCTCGGTTCGCGTTCTGCACCCTCGGTCCGTGCGTCGCCACCTGCAGGGTCCGGCGGACTTCGCCGACCGGCTGACCGGGCAGCGGATCGAGGCTGCCCGGCGTCGCGGTAAGTACCTGTGGCTCCCGCTCGAGGCCGGGGACGCCGTACTCGGTCATCTCGGGATGAGCGGCCAGCTGCTGGTCACGCCGCACTCGGCACCTGCCGAGCGGCACCTCCGGGTGGTCCTGGAGCTCGCGGGTGACCTCGACCTCCGGTTCGCCGACCAGCGCATGTTCGGCGGTCTGCTCGTCTCCGACAATGGCGCGTTGCTGCCCCCAGAGATCGTCCACATCGCCCTGGACCCGCTGGATGACGCGTTCGACGACGTGGCGTTCACCTGTGCCCTCCGCCGGCGTCGTACCGGGCTGAAGCGGGCCTTGCTCGACCAGACGCTGATCTCGGGCGTTGGCAACATCTACGCGGACGAGGCGCTGTGGGCGGCTCGGCTGCACTACGCGCGGCCGACGTCGACGATCCGCGCCGCCGAGGTCATGCGAGTGCTCGAAGAGGTGCGTGCGGTCATGCTCCGTGCGCTCGGAGAGGGCGGTACGTCGTTCGACGCGCTCTACGTCAACGTCAACGGGGAGTCCGGCTACTTCGACAGGTCGCTCGCGGTCTACGGCCGCGACGGTGAGCCGTGCCCCCGCTGCGGCGCACCGGTACGCCGCGACAGGTTCATGAACCGCTCCAGCTACACCTGCCCACGATGCCAACCGCGCCCGAGGAAGCGGCACCTCTAGCGGCTCAGCCGTCAAGCCGCCGAGTTGACCCTTGGCGCCCGCAGTGCCACCCTGGGAGAGCAGCTGATCCTGCTCGCACGGGCACGTGGGAATCGTTGCCCTCGTCACCAAGAACTGCGGAGGAAATCTCTCGATGGCCAAGGCTCTCCTTGGGTATGTCGGAGGCGACTCCCGCCTCCTGGACGAGAACCAGCGACTCCGACGCCGCATCGCGGACCTGCAGGCAATGGTGCTCCGCCTCCAGACGGAGAACGACGCACTGGCCGCAGAGCTCCACAACAGCGACCTGCTGAGGGTTCCGGACACGATCTCGGGCCAGGCCTCCGCCGCCTTCTGAGGCGACTCGCTCGGCCCGCGTGGGAGACGCGACTCGCCCCCGTCCGCCGATAGGGTGCAGGCTGGTCTTCCCCTCGCCGACCCGAGCCCCGCCTCCAGCTACTGGGGCCTGAAGGAGCAGCGTTGTACCTCAAGAGCCTCACGCTGCGAGGATTCAAGTCGTTCGCCTCCTCGACGACCCTTCGCTTCGAGCCCGGCATCACCTGTGTCGTGGGGCCCAACGGGTCGGGCAAGTCCAACGTCGTCGACGCCCTCGCCTGGGTGATGGGAGAGCAGGGTGCGAAGTCGCTGCGTGGCGGCAAGATGGAGGACGTCATCTTCGCCGGCACGACGGGGCGCCCTCCACTCGGCCGCGCCGAGGTCGTGCTCACCATCGACAACTCCGACGGGCAGCTTCCGATCGACTACTCCGAGGTGACGCTGTCGCGGACCATGTTCCGTGGCGGAGGTTCGGAGTACGCCATCAACGGGACGACCTGCCGGTTGCTCGACGTCTCCGAGCTGCTGAGCGACTCCGGGATCGGCCGGGAGATGCACGTGATCGTCGGCCAGGGGCAGCTCGACACGATCCTGCACGCCACGGCCGAGGACAGGAGGGGTTTTATCGAGGAGGCGGCCGGCATCCTCAAGCACCGCAAGCGCAAGGAGAAGGCGCTGCGCAAGCTGGACGCGACGGAGTCCAACCTCACCAGATTGGCCGATCTGCTGGGTGAGATCCGCCGCCAGCTCAAGCCGCTCGGGCGGCAGGCCGAGGTGGCCCGCCGGGCGTCGGTCGTCCAGATGGCCGCGCGGGACGCGAAGGCGCGACTGTTCGCCGACGACGTCGTGTCGATGCGAGCCGCCCAGCAGCAGGAGCGGGCGGACGAGGAGCGGCTCCGGTCGCGGCGAGACGACGCCGAGCGCGGACTTGCGGCAGCGCGCTCGCGGGAGGCCGAGTTCGAGGACCTGGTGCGTGCCGACGCGCCGCTCCTGTCCTCTGCGCACGAGACCTGGTTCGGGCTGTCGACGGTTCGTGAGCAGTTGCTGAGTACGGCGCGGGTGGCCGCCGAGCGCATGCGCAACGCGACCGACCACCTCGTCGAGGACGGTCCGGGTCGTGACCCCGAGGAGCTGGCTGCCGAGGCAGCCGAGCTGCTGTCCAGGGAGCGCGAGATCGGAGACCGGCTTGTCGAGCTCAGGGGCGCGCTCGAGTCGGCCGTCGCCGAGCGTCACCGGGTGGAGGCCGCTCATCTCGACGAGGATCGCCGGCTCGCCGGGCTGCTCCGGGCGTCCGCGGACCGGCGCGAGGGCATAGCCCGGTTGGCGGGCAGGGTGAGCTCGCTGCGCAGCCGGGCCGCCGCCGCCGCAGACGAGATCGGCCGGCTGGAAACGGCTCGAACCGAAGCCACCCAGCGGGCAGCCAGGGCCCAGCACGACTTCACCGCGCTCGAGACACGGATCGCGGGTCTGGACGCCGGGGAGCGGGGCCTCGACGCCGAGCACGAGGGCGCGGCGGCACTCCTCGACGACCTCGACCAGCGGTTGGCCAAGCTCCGCTCGGCCTTCCACGCCACCGAACGGGAGCGGGCGGCGCTCGACGCGCGGGTCGAAGCGCTTGAGCTCGGCCTTCGTCACCAAGATGGTGCCGCCGCGCTACTGGCCGCCAGCGACACCGTGTCCGGCCTGCTCGGCACCGTCGCCGCGCTCGTGTCCGTTCGACCGGGTTCCGAGACCGCGGTCTCCGCCGCTCGCGGCGGCGCCGCCGAGGCGGTCGCGGTGACCGACCTGGGAGCCGCCGTGGGAGCGATCGGGCACCTCAAGTTGGCCGACCTCGGGCGGGCGGGGCTGGTTCTCGGCGGCGCCGAGGGCGACGACACCGGCTGGCCAGAGCTTCCCGCATCCACTGCCTATGCCGTCGACTGCGTCGACGCTCCGGAGGTGCTGCAACCCGCCCTGTCCCGGTTGCTCCACAAGACCGCGATCGTCGACGGACTCGACGAGGCCCGAGCCTTGGTGGCCGGGCTGCCCGAGGTGGTGGCGGTCACCCGCGACGGTGACATCGTCGGCGGCTGGTTCGCTTCCGGTGGTTCGTCAGCGGGTCCCAGCCTGATCGAGGTGCAGGCCGCTCTCGACAACACCCGGGAGGCCCGGCGCCAGGCGGCGGCGAGCAGCCAGCGCGCTCAGTTCGAGCTGAGCGCCCTCGACAACGAACGGTCGGAGACGCAGGGCCGCGTCGACGTCGCGCTGGCGAGGCTGCACGAGTCCGACGCCTCCATGGCGGCCGTCGCGGAGGAGCTCGCCCAGCTCGGCTTGCTGGCAAGGAACGCCAAAGCGGAGGCGGCCCGCGTCAGCGCGGCGATCGCCGCGGCCGAGGCTTCGCGGGACGCCGACATCACCGGCCTCGCCGAGCTCGAGGCCCGGCTGCAGGAAGCGCAGGGCGGCTCGACCGAGGCTCCCGACACGAGCGACCTGGAGACGCTCGCCGAGCACGCGCGGAAAGCGCGTCACGCCGAGCTGGAGGCCCGACTCGAGCTGCGCACCTCCGAGGAGCGAGCCCGGGCGTTGCAGGGTCGGGCTCAGGCCCTCCACCAGGCGGCGGCACTCGAGCGACGGGCTCGCGAGCAGGCGGTGGCCCACCGGGAGCGGCGGCGCCAGGAGGCGGCGGCCGCCGCTGCCGTATCGGCAGGAGTCACCCTCGTCTTGGGCCGTCTGGACGTCGCCAGGCTCGAGGCCGGCGAGCGCCGTACCGAGGTCGACACCGCGAAGGCCGTCCACGAAAGCCAGCTCATCGAGACCAGGCGCCGGGTCCGCACTCTCGAGGACGAGCTCGCCCGCGTAACCGACACCGTTCACCGCGACGACATGCTGCGCGCCGAGCAGCGCATGCGCATGGAGCAGCTTGCCGAGCGGGTGGTCGAGGAGCTCGGTCTCGACCTGGAGTCCCTGGTCGGCGACTACGGACCCGACCAGGCCGCGCCAGCTACGCTGAATCCGGGCTCGGAGCAGGACCACCCTCCAGCGGAGGACACCACGGTCCCCTACGACCGCGCAGACCAGCAGCGTCGGCTCCGCAGCGCGGAGGCGATGCTGTCCCAGCTGGGCCGGATCAACCCGCTGGCGCTCGAGGAGTTCTCTGCCCTCGAGGAGCGGCACCGCTTCCTGGGTGAGCAGCTCGACGACCTCAAGCGGACGCGCCGCGACCTGCTCGACATCGTGTCGGAGGTCGACGAGAGGGTCGCGCAGGTGTTCGCCGACGCGTTCGCCGACGTGGCACGCGAGTTCGAAGCAATCTTCGGTCGCCTCTTCCCTGGCGGCGAAGGCCGGCTGGTGCTCACCGACCCGACCGACGGGCTCGCCAGCGGTGTCGAGGTCGAGGCCCGCCCGGCGGGCAAGAAGCTCAAGCGTCTCTCGCTGCTCTCCGGCGGTGAGCGGTCGCTCGTCGGGGTGGCGTTCCTCGTCGCGCTGTTCAAGGCCCGTCCGTCGCCGTTCTACATCCTCGACGAGGTCGAGGCCGCGCTCGACGACACGAACCTCGGCCGGCTGCTGGAGATCTACGAGGAGCTCCGGGACCAGTCACAGCTCGTCGTGGTCACCCACCAGAAGCGGACCATGGAGTGCGCCGATGCCCTCTACGGCGTGACCATGCGTGGCGACGGCGTGTCTGCGGTGATCAGCCAGCGACTGCGGGAGACGGTTCTCGGCTGACCGTCGGCGATAGGCGCCGAGTAGGTCGTTGTGGCCCGGCATGGCACCATAGAGGGCGGGCCGATGCCCGTCAGTACCACGTCGACGTTATTGGAAGAGTTCGCACCGCCATGTTGCTCATCCTCGTAGCCTTGCTGGTCGTGATGACGCTCGCCGTCCTCGTTGCCGCGTTCGTCGCCTACCCTGAGCGTGGCGAGCCGATGTCCCACCCTGCGTGGCTCTCCGACCAGATGTCGAAGCTCCGCAACCGCATCGACCCGTGACGCTCTACCTCGTCCTCGCGGCGGTTCTCGCCGCAGTCTTGTTCGTCGGGCTCGGCCTGGTCGGCTTCGTACGTCGCCGGGGAGTGAGGCCCGACGTCCCTCGCAGGCCGACGACCGTGTCCGGCGCAGACCGCACCGCTGAGGACGCGCCGCCGGCCGGTCCACCCGTCTCCACCCTCGAGCTGGAACGACCGCGCCCCGTCGCCGACCGGCTCCGGCTGCTGCGCGACCGGCTGTCCCGGTCACAGTCCACACTCGGCCAGGGCCTGCTGTCCCTGCTCTCGCGTGACCGCCTCGACGAGGAGACCTGGGACGAGATCGAGGACACCCTCCTCGTCGCCGACGTGGGCGTGGCCCCAACCCGGCAGCTCGTCGAGCGGCTGCGGACCAGGATGCGCGTCGAGGCCTCGACCGGCGAGCAGGCGCACCGGCTCCTTCGTGAGGAGCTCGTCGCCCTCGTCGACCCGTCGCTCGACCGGACGTTGAAGACCGAGCGGCACGACGGAAGCCCCGGCGTCGTCATCGTGGTTGGCGTCAACGGTGTCGGCAAGACGACGACCGTGGGCAAGATCGCCCGGGTCCTCGTGGCCGGGGACAAAGATGTGCTGCTCGGAGCCGCCGACACGTTCCGCGCGGCGGCGGCCGACCAGCTGCAGACCTGGGGACAACGCGTGGGAGTTCACACGGTCCGAGGCGGCGAGGGGGCCGACCCGGCCAGCGTCGCCTACGAGGCAGTCAGCGCCGGCATCGAGCAGAAGGTCGACACGGTTCTCATCGACACGGCCGGCCGGCTGCACACGAAGACCGGGCTGATGGACGAGCTCGCAAAGCTGAAGCGTGTCGTGGAGAAGCAGGCGACCGTCGACGAGGTACTCCTCGTCATCGACGCCACCACTGGGCAGAACGGGCTGACCCAGGCTCGCATCTTCGCCGAGGCCGTCGACATCACCGGCATCGTGCTGACCAAGCTCGACGGCACTGCCAAGGGGGGCATCGTGATCGCCGTGCAACGCGAGCTCGGCGTCCCGGTCAAGCTCGTCGGCTTAGGGGAGGGGCCGGACGACCTGGCACCGTTCGAGGCCGCGGCTTTCGTCGATGTGCTGCTCGGCAACGACGCCCCGTCACCTGCACGCTGAGCCGCGGGCGGGCTCAGTCGACGTCCCAGGGGACCCCGTCCGCCAGGTCCTGCACCGTGGTCACCTTCGGGGTGAACCCGTCGACGTGCATCAGGTAGCCCTCGCGGCCGTCCGTGCTCAGCAGCGCGTCATGGACCGGGACGACCCAGCGTGGCCGGATGCGGTTCGCGAAATCCAGCGTGTGTCGGACCGCGGCCCACGGGGCGTTGAGTGGTAGCGCGAGGACGTCGACCTGCCGCTCTGGCACCCCGTCGTACGCGTCGCCGGGGTGGAAGAGCGTCGACTCACCAGCGGAGGAGATGACGAAGCCGGTGTTGCCGCACCGCGGGACGCCGCCATGGTTGAAAGCGTGGCGCTCGCCCACTCCCTCGATCGTCACGGCGCCGAGCGACGTCGTCTGACCGCCGGCGAACGACGTCGCGTCGACGTCGACGCCGGACATCCCGCGCAGCACGTCGACGGTCTCCGGCTCGGCGAGCAGCAGAGCGCCGGGGTTCGCGGCCAGGAGCGCAGGCATACGGTTGGAGTCGACGTGGTCAGCGTGCTGGTGGGTGAGCAGGATCGCGTCGAGACCGGTGTGGGACGCGAAGTCGCCCGAGTAGGTGCCGGGGTCGATGAGCAGCCGACTGCCGGCCGCTTCGACGAGCAGGCAGGCATGGCCGAGATGGGTGAGGCGCATGCCGCGAACGCTACGCCTGCGGCTCGGCCCTCATCCGCCGAGCGTGCCGGGGAACAGGTTCTCCGCAGACGGCCGCCCGACGGACAGCACCCACTCCTGCCAGAAGCGGGTCAGGTTCACCCTGGTGCGCCGGCTCAGCTCGTCCCTGAACTCGACCATGCCCATGTTGGCACCCGCAAAATCGCTCTGGATCCCTTGCAGTGCGTCGAAGTACCTGGTGTCGTCGCCGATCAGGCGCCGCAGGGCATGCTCGAAGTAGGCGCCTTTGAGGTAGACGCCCTGGTAGGTGAACTCCTGGCCGGGACCCATGTCGTAGATCGAGACGCCGAAGTCGAGGCGGTCGACCGTCCGCCGATAGAAGTCGTCCAGGTCGACCCCCCCGTGCTCGCGCCAGAGCCACTGGGCGTAGGAGGCCATGCACTCGTTGAAGCAGACGTCCTTCCAGCGACGTACCGAGACGTTGTCCCCCCACCATTGGTGGGCGTTCTCGTGGACGATCGTGGTGACCCCGACCCGGTCGGTGTACACCGGCCGGGTGAACGTCTCCAGGGAGAAGCCCACCGTGGCGTCGACGAACAGGCCGCCAGCCGCAGGGGCGGGGTAGGGGCCGAATTTCTGGCTCAGCAGGGCCAGGATCGCTGGAAGCCTGGACTCGTTGACCACCTGAGCCCATGCTCCCGGCGAGTAGGCGTCCACCACCGGTGTTCCGTCGGCCAGTGTCGAGCGCCGCACCGTCAGCTCGTCGACCAGGATCGTGGTGAGGTACGTCGCTGTCGGTGTGTCGAGATGCCAGCGGTACGTCGCGGTGGCGGAGGCGCCGGACCCGGCCGTTGAGGTCGGGCCCTCGAGCCCGTTGGAGACGACGGTGAACCGGGCCGGCACGGTCGCGGTGAGCCGGAAGGTCGCCTTGTCCGTCGGATGGTCGTTGCACGGGTACCAGTAAGCGCACGAGTGCGGCTCCCCGGCCATCACGCCGCCACCTCCGCTCAAGGGGTGCCATCCGCTGAACGGTCCGGACTCACCGACCGCTCCGTGGTGGGACACCACGATGTCGAGCACCCTGCCCGGGACGAGAGGGATCGAGGGCCGGATGACGAGCTCGTGCGGCTCCGCCCGGGTGAAGGTCGCGGCCACCGAGTCCACCGTGACCCGGCTCACCGTCACCGACGGTTCCAGGTCGAGGTCGAGTGACATCCGATGCGAGGTCGCTCTCGCCGAGATACGTGTCGTCGACGTGAAGCCCGACGCGGCCGGGTCGTAGGTCGTCGTGACGGCGTACCTCAGGACGTCGTAACCCCGGTTGCCGTCCGAGGGGTAGTAGGGGTCCCCGATGCCCTCAGGAGCGGGAACCAGGTTCGATGCGGTACCGCCGGAGCAGGCGGAGACGACAACCAAGGCGAGGGACGCCGCGACGGCACCGAGCCTGGCCGGCACGGGCGCGCGGCGGCTGCTGTGCACGCGTCCTCCAGTCCGGGCATCAGGCACAGCCTCGCGCCGGGGTGGGGCGAGGGCTCGTCGTACCGTCGTGCTGACAATTCGAGCCCGTCGATGTCGCGGGTAGGCTGAGGCCGCATCACAACCCGGCAACGAACGACCCCGACACAGGTGAGGACTGGCGTTGTTCAACACCCTTCAGGACCGGCTCGCGACGACCTTCAAGAACCTGCGCGGGAAGGGCAGGCTCTCCGAGGCCGACATCGACGCCACCTGCCGGGAGATCAGGATCGCCCTGCTCGAGGCTGACGTCGCGCTGACTGCCGTGCGTGAGTTCATCGGGCGGGTGCGCGAGCGCGCGCGGGGCGCCGAGGTGAGCGAGGCGCTCAACCCCGCACAGCAGGTCGTCAAGATCGTCAACGAGGAGCTCGTCACGATCCTCGGCGGCGAGACGCGGCGGCTTCAGTTCGCCAAGACGCCGCCGACCGTGATCATGCTCGCCGGGCTCCAGGGCTCCGGAAAGACCACCTTGGCCGGCAAGCTCGGCCGCTGGCTCAAGGAGCAGGGACGGTCGCCCTTGCTGGTCGCAGCCGACCTCCAGCGGCCTAACGCGGTGACGCAGCTGCAGGTCGTCGGCGGTCAGGCCGGCGTCACGGTCTTCGCGCCGGAGCCGGGCAACGGTGTCGGGGACCCGGTGCGCGTCTCGCGCGATGCGATCGCCGAGGCGAGACGGTCGCTGTACGACGTGGTGGTGGTCGACACCGCGGGCCGCCTGGGCATCGACGCCGAGCTGATGCAGCAGGCCGCGGACATTCGCGACGCCGTTGATCCCCACGAGATCCTCTTCGTCGTCGACGCGATGATCGGCCAGGACGCCGTCACGACCGCGCAGGCCTTCCTCGACGGGGTCGGCTTCACCGGGGTGGTGCTCTCGAAGCTTGACGGAGACGCCCGAGGCGGTGCCGCGCTCTCGGTGGCCCAGGTGACCGGACGGCAGGTGATGTTCGCCTCCAATGGCGAGAAGCTCACCGACTTCGACGTCTTCCACCCCGACCGGATGGCCTCGCGCATCCTCGGGATGGGCGACATGCTCACGCTCATCGAACAGGCCGAGAAGGCGTTCGACACCGACCAGGCCGCCAAGGCGGCCGCGAAGCTCACCGGCCAGGGCGGCCAGTTCACCCTCGACGACTTCCTGCAGCAGATGCAGTCGGTGCGCAAGATGGGGTCGCTGTCGAAGATCATGGGCATGCTTCCCGGCATGGGACAGTTCAAGGAGCAGATCGAGAACTTCGACGACCGCGAGATCGACAAGGTGCAGGCGCTGATCTTGTCGATGACCCCAGCCGAGCGCGACAATCCCAAGATCATCGACGGGTCGCGACGCTCCAGGATCGCTCGCGGGTCGGGCAGCTCGGTGAGCGACGTCAACCAGCTCGTCGACAGGTTCTTCGAGGCGCGCAAGATGATGGAGGCGATGGCTCGCGGCGCCATGCCTGGCATGCCGGGAATGCCGGGGATGCCGGGGATGGGGGGCAAGCGAGGGAAGGCACGCCAGCAGATCCCTCAGAAGCGCGCGAAGCGCGGCTCCGGCAACCCCGCCAAGCGAGCCGCGCAGGAACGCGCCGGGGCCACATCCGGCAAGCCGGCTCAACCGGGTGACGGGGCGGCCGCCTTCGGCTTCGGCTCGGCCGCCGGCAAGGACGCCGCCGACCTCCCGTCCGGCTTCGAGCTCCCCAAGGAGCTCCGCGACCTGCTGTGAGTTCTTGCCGCTGGTGCCGTTGCGATCTGAGCAGCTTTCAAGCTGCGGTTTGACCCGGGTCGAGTGACAAGCGGGCAGCGACGTCGGGCGGGCGCTCCGGTCGATCTCACGGGCGAGTGCCGATTCCCAATGCACGTGAGCATCCGGCGCGCGGCCGTCGGCGATGCTCACGTCGAGTGGGTCAACTACCGTCGCAGTTGTCCCGAGATAGGTGAGCGATGTCGGCGAGGTGAATTGCTGGAGCCGCCTGTGGACAAGCGTGGGGGCGAGCGCGCAAGAACTCGCCACCATGACGCGGTTGGTGGTAACGCTAGGCCATCCAGTGGTGGCCAGGTCTGGCCGCGACATCACGGGCCAAGCGCGGTCACATCGGCGTCGCCGTAGCAGCGGAACGAATCTGGTTGTTTTCGGTGGCCGATTAGCGCACCTTCACCGGGCATTATTGCGGGCAGGGTATACGGGCATGCGCTGCTCGCTTTGGCAATACTGGCGCGGCCGCTGTTGGCCGTGCCCGGTGATCGTTCCCCAAGTGGGGCGTCCTGGTCTGGCACCTCTGTCAAGACACCTTTGGGAGTGGGGACCTGGACTGCTGGGTGGCGGGCGCTGGAGTGGCTTGTCCGAAGTGCCGGGTGTTGCATCCTATGGCGGTGCGTGCTCCGTCGACGGTTCATCGGCGCGACCGAGCCGAATGCCGCAATTCCGGATGTACTGTGCTCTCGCCTGCAATCACGCGGACTCGCAGATACAGAGTTGAAATGGCGAGTCCGCGGCAAATGGTTGACCAGACCAGGCGCCGAACCGCTCGACGAGCCGAAGGCCGCCGAGCGAGACGAGCAGCGGCAGCTCCTGCGGGAAGATGCTCCTGATCTCAAGGGGTGCGACGACGAAGTCGGGCTCCGATTCAGTCGAGAGGTACCACGTCCCGCGTGTAACTTGCGCCGGCGCATCGTAGATTTCAGCGACATCGACGCTCACGTCGCCACGGTCGGGGTCCGTGAACGACAACGACTCCCGGGTGCGCCGCACGCCATCAGCCTCGGCAAGTAGGCGCACGCTCGGGTTGAAGACATCGAAGAGGAACCGTGCTCCAGGCGCCAGGTGTCGGCGAACCGACCGGAAGCAGCTCACCAGATCCTCAGCCTCATGCAGATGCAGTAGAGAATTGGCTGTGATGAACACGAAGTCGAAGGTGCCGCCCAGGTCGAAGGCCCGCATGTCACCCTGCATCCATTCCACCGCTACACCGCGC
>JBBJMF010000166.1:0-3207 GCA_037719575.1 Nocardioidaceae bacterium | reverse complement strand
CATGTGAGGCGCTCGACCGCCAGAATGTGGCCGACTCAGCTCCCCACCTTGACGCGGCCTCGTCGAGCTGGGCACGGCGGCCGCAATCGTCCAGGCGGGCGCCCACATCGACGAGCTCCTGGATCGGCAACATCGGCCAACTAGACACAGCGACGCCGACGTTCGCCACGACATTTCGAGTCGGCACACCGCCTTCGCGGCTCAGCGTCAGGCTTGCGAGAGTAACCAGTCGTGGACCTCGGGCACCTTCGCCGCCAGGCTGATGTGGCCCTCGTCGGCCATCAGCCGGACGGTCGCGGACAGCACGGCCGCCGCGAGCCAGCGTCCGTGGGCGAACGGGACCATCAGGTCCTGCTCGCCCTGCATGACGAGGACGGGTACGACGATCGAGTCGACGTCGAAACCCCAAGCCGACACGAAGGCGAGGTCGTCGTCGAGCCATCCATCACACGACTGGCGAAGGCCGCTCGTCATCGACCCATGGACGAACTCGGCGGTCTCGCCGGTCAGCGCGTCCCGGTCAACGTCGGAGAGCAGGCCGTCCATGGCTTCCCTCAGGCTCTCCGGCGACGCTGCCAGCAGCCCGGCCGTCTGGGCGCTCAAATAGGGCCGGAGCGCTTGCTCGCCTAGGGCCGCCGCACCGAACTCGTCGAGGTTGTCCTGGCCCATCCCGTCCAGGAAGTCCAGTCCGACCGCGTCGTACGGCGCCACCGAGGCCACTGACGCGGCAGCGACCACCCGATCCGGCAGGTTCGCAGCGCACGCGAGCGCGTGGGGGCCACCACCTGACGCACCCCAGGTGAGGAAGCGGTCTGCACCGAGCGAGTCGGCCAAGGCGGCGATGTCGGGGGCCACATCCGCAACGCTGCGGCCCTGGTGACGTGTCGACCCGCCGTACCCCGCGCGGTCGTAGCCGACGAGCCGGATACCGTGCTCTCGCGCATCCTCCACCCACTCCCGGCGCAGCAGGCCAGACCCCGGTGTCCCGTGGTGCACGACCACCAGCTGTCCGGACGGGTCGCCACCCTCGTAGGCGTGGAGGGAGCGTCCGTCGGGGAGCGGGACGACGAACTGTCGGACGTGGGCGAGCGAGGCGGTCATGGCTCGACCATATTCCACCGCGCGGACGTCAGGACGCAGCCGATGAGCTCAGAAACCCTTGGCCTGCCGCCCTAGCTCGCGGGTGGCCTCGCGTTGCGCATCACGGGTCGCGATGGCCTGCCGTTTGTCATAGGTCTTCTTGCCCTTGGCGAGCGCGATCTCGACCTTCGCGCGGCCGTCCGTGAAGTACATCGCCAGCGGCACGATCGTGAGGCCGCGTTCGTTGACCCGCTGCGCCATCTTGTCAATTTCGTGGCGGTTGAGCAGCAGCTTACGCTTGCGACGCGGGGCGTGGTTGTTCCAGGTGCCCTGCGAGTACTCCGGGATGTGGGCGTTGTGCAACCACGCCTCGCCCCCGGTGATCTCCGCGAACGCGTCGACGAGAGAGGCTCGGCCGGCCCGCAACGACTTCACCTCGGTTCCGGTCAGTACCAGGCCCGCCTCGTAGGTGTCCTCGATGTGGTACTCGTAGCGCGCCTTGCGGTTCTGGGCGATCACCTTCCGCCCGCGCTCCTTGACCATTCTCCCATCTTCCCGCATGGCCGCAGCCGAGGCGAATTCCTTTCCGTCGCTTCAAACGGTCGAGCTCGCAGAGAACGATCAAGTGTGCGAGCGCCGACACCGGGCAGGATGCTGACATGGTTTCGGGCGTGGACACCTTCGCGAGGTTTCTCGACGAGCTCACCTCGAGTCTTGCTGCGCCACACGTCCAGCCCGATGAGCAGGCAGGTCGGCTTTACCTGTCGCGGTCCCAGCTGGACCGAGTGGTCAGCGCAGTCGCCGGTGAGACCCCCGTCCGGCTGCGTCGCCGGATCCTCCTGGAGCGGGCGGCGTACCGACTCCTCACCGCAGACATGACCGTGCTGGACGTCGCTGTCGAGGCCGGTTACTCCTCCCACGAGGCCTTCACCCGCGCGTTCTCGCGAGCGTACGGCGCTCCGCCGACCGCCTGGCGCCGACGGCCGCACTCACTGCGGGTCGAGGCGCCGAGCGGCGTGCACTTCCATCCACCTTCGGGCCTGCGGTTGCCGGCCCAGACAAAGGCGACCTCCATGGACCTACTGGTGACCATGACCGAACACCACATCTGGCTCGTCGGGAAGCTCGTCGACCGAGCCGCCGTCCTGAGCGCAGACCAGCTCGACAGACCAATCGAGATCTCGGTCGACGGCATCGACAGGCAGCCGACAGTGCGGTCGTTGCTGTCTCGTCTCGTCGGACAGTTGGACATGTGGAACCATGCGGTCGCTGACCGGACGTACGACTTCACCGTCGAGGACCATGAGGGCGTTGCTTCGATGAAGCAGCGGTTGGCCCGCAGCGGACCGGTGTTTCTCGGACACGTCCGCGACGTCTGTGGCCGCGGCGCGCTTGACGAGGCGTTCGTGACCGCGACCGACGAGTCGCCCCAGTTCTTCACGTACGGGGGCATGATCGCCCATGTGCTGACGTACGCGGCCTACCGACGGACCATCGTCGTCGGCGCCCTGAGCTCGGCCGGGATCACCGACCTGGAGGATGACCCACTCGCGTGGGAGCCGGTTCGCCCACCCGGTCCGACGGCGCCGTAGCTCACAGCCAGGTCATCGGGTCGACCGTCGCCCCGTTGACGTAGACCATGAAGTGCAGATGGCAGCCGGTGGAGTAGCCCGTCGTACCCGAGTAGGCGATGATCTGGCCGCGGCTGACCTGTTGCCCGGTGCCTACGACGAACGAGGTCAGATGGTTGTACGACGTCGCCAGGCTCACCCCGTTGACGAGTCCGTGGTCGATGACCAACTGGTTGCCGTAGCCGGTGCTGTAGTACTCCGACATCACGCGGCCGTCCGCCGCCGCGTAGACGGGCGTGCCGCAGACGGCGTGGAAGTCGGTGCCGTCGTGCAGCTTCCAGATGTGCAGGATCGGATGGAGCCGCATCCCGTAGGGCGAGGTGACATAGGTGTTGGTCACTGGCCAGCCGAGAAAGCCTCCGTCCGTCGACAACCCGGACCCGGACGGGGAGTCCGAGGATGACGACGATACCGGGTCGCCAGTCCCACCCGCAGCCCGGCGCTCGGCAGCTCGGCGCTCGGCAGCCGCCTGCTCTGCCGCCCGCTGCTCAGCAGC
>JBBJMF010000165.1:0-3208 GCA_037719575.1 Nocardioidaceae bacterium | reverse complement strand
ACCACTTCCGCGACGACCCGAGGCAGCAGGTGGAGTGGGTCAACCTTCGGGTGACCGGCATCGGCCCCATTCGCAAGCCAGATCTCCCGGAGCTTGCGCCCGGACGAGGCGCTGCGGCGGCCGTCACCGGCGAGCGTGCCGTCTACTTCGACGACTGGGTGGACACGGTGATCTACGACCGCGCGAGGCTGGGGGAGGGCGACACCGTCACCGGGCCGGCCGTGGTCGAGGAGTTCTCCTCGACGGTGCCGATCCACCCCGGCTTCGAGGCGAGCGTCGACCGCTTCGGCAACCTCGTCATCGCCCCGACTTGTCAGCAGCTCAGGTCGCTATGACGACCTCAGGCTCTGACAAGTCGGGGACAGCGGTGGACCCGGTGCTCGTCGAGATCGTCGAGGGCTACCTTGCCTCTGTCGAGGAGGAGGTGGAGACGGCGATCGGGCGCACCTCGCGGTCGCCGATGATCCGCGACGCCCACGACTACCGCGCCGGGATCCACGACCGCCACCTGCGCAAGCTGACCGGACGGTCGTACTCCGCGCTTGTGCACCCGGTCGTGCGGGACTACCCGATGGAGACGATGCGGCCGGGCGACGTCTTCTTCCACAACGACGTCTACCTGTCAGAAGGCGGCATCGGCCACCTGCCCGACCTGTGCGTCACCGCGCCGGTCTTCTGTGGGCGGGAGGTCGTCGCGTTCGTGCAGGCGTTCGGGCACCATGACGATATCGGGGGATCGGTGCCCGGGTCGATGCCGTCGAACGCCACCTCCGTGTTCGAGGAAGGCTTGATGGTGCCGCCGATCAAGCTGTGGGACGAGGGGGTCCCCTGCGAGCAGGCGCTGAAGATCATGACCCGGAACTCGCGGATGCCGGAGTCGCTGGCGGCGGATCTCGACGCCGAGTGCTCCGCCTGCCTGATGGGGGCGCGCCGGATGGCGGAGCTGTTCGCCCGCTACGGCCAGGACCGGGTCGAGGCCTGTTTCGACGCGATCCTCGCCAAGACGACTGAGACGTTCCGGCGCGAGATCCTCGCCAAGATCCCCGAGGGCACCTTCGTCTGGGAGGACTATGCCGAGCACGACGGCGTCGAGGAGCCCCGGCTGCACGCCCAGCGCATCACCTTGACGAAGGTGGCCGACGACGGTGGCCGGATCATCATCGACTTCGACGGGACGGCGCCGCAGGCGCGAGGCCCGATCAACCACTGCGGTGACTACGCCGACGGCAACTTCTTGAAGAAGTGGCTCGCGCCGATCCTGCGCAACCTCGCCGACTCCCCGGAGCGGATGGCCGAGATCGACGTCAACGAGGGCGTCGTGCCGCTGATCGAGATGCGGTTTCCCCCGCCGGGGACCCTGCTCACCCCGGTCTTCCCGGCTCCCACGAACGCGCGAACCTTCGTCATCCTGCGGCTGCTCGGGGTGCTGGCGGGCGTGCTCGCGAAGGCCGTCGACGGTCGGATGCCTGCCGACCAGGAGACGATCCGCTACACCGGGGTGTACGGCGACGACCTCGAGGGCCAGCCGTACCTGATGCGCGAGGTGCTCGGCGGCGGGTCCGGCGGGCGCTACTACGCCGACGGCGAGGACACCATCCACGTCGTACCCGACTCACGGAACCTGCCGACGGAGTTCAGCGAAGGTCGGTTCCCGTTCGTGGTCGAGCGTCTCGGGCTCGCCATCGACTCTGGAGGCGCGGGGCTGCATCGTGGTGGGTGCGGCTACGAGAAGCACATCCGGATGCTGACGGACGCCCACTTCATGTCGATCGCCGACCGTTCGATCCTCGCCTGCTGGGGTGTCAAGGGCGGCAAGGCAGGCAAGTCGTTCGACGTCACCGTCGACCTCGGCGGACCCGACGAGCGCGTGGTCGACGCGCTGGCCGACGCGGAGCCGGTGGCCGCGGGACAGGTCATCCGGATCCGCACCACCGGCGGGGGAGGCTGGGGTGACCCGCTCGAGCGTGCGTATGACGATGTGGCCCGTGACGTCTCATGGGGCAAGGTGTCGGTCGCCGGGGCGCGGGACGACTACGGCGTAATACTCGAGCGCCACGGTCCCGACGTCATCGTCGACGCGGAAGCCTCGTCCCGCCTTCGCGACGAGCAACGGGCGGCTCGAACCGAGCGGGTGGCCGTGCAGGGTGACCCGTTCTTCGACCGGGGGCCCGGCTACCGTCGGCTCTCGGGGGGCACCACTCACGCGGACGTCGACCTGCTGACCTGACCGCGAACTGCGGGAATCCGCATGCGTTCATCGGCGCGTCCGCTTTCCCGCAATTGCGCGGGGTCATCCGAGGAGGCCGTCTCGCCTGGCGAGCGCGGCTGCTTCGGTGCGTCCGGCGGCTCCGAGCTTCGCCAAGATGTTGGAGACGTGCACGCTCACGGTCTTGGTGCTGATGAACAGCTGGCTGGCGATGTCCCCGTTGCTACGTCCCGAGGCGACCAGGGCGAGGATCTCGTGCTCGCGAGCGGTCAGCCGGTCGCCGCGTCGGGACCTGCTGTCACCCCGCGGCGCGGCCGCGCCGAGCCCGCGCAGCTCCGCCAGCAGCGGCCCGGCTCCGAGTCGCTGGGCCGAAGCCCGAGCGGTAGCGATCACTGGGCGGGCCTCCGCTGTGCGGCCAGCCGCCCGCAGGACGGCCGCCAGCCGCGCCTGGGACCGCGCGGTCTCGAAGACGTGGCCGAAGGTCTCGAACGCCTCGACCGTCTCCTCCCAGGCTGACACGAGGGCGTCCTGGTCGGAGTCTCCGACGCCGCCTGTCCAGCGCAGCCGCCGGATCTCGGCACGGCCGCGCGACGCCCAGGCGAGTCCCTCGGGCCCGACCAACTTGAAGCGACGCAGACCCCGGGCAAGGGTCTCCTCGGCGTCTGCCCCCAGCTCCGCACCGCGCGCGGTCAGCTCGGCCCGCTCCGCCTCGCCGGACGTGACCGCCCGGGTCGCGAGCTGCCCGAGGACGAGTGCCCCGAGGCGGATGCGGGCAAGGAAGTAGCGGCTCTGCCAGAGGTCGAGGATGACCTCGAGCACGTGGTCGTGCGCGGTCAACGCGGCGGAGAGATCGCCGCGGTCGCCGTGCAGGTCGATGAGGGCGCCGCCGCTCAGAACCGACAGCATGCCGTCGCGGTCCCACCACGGCTGCTGCCCTGGCACCCGGTCGAGGGCGGTCACGTCGCCGCGCCCGGCCGCGATCTGGATCGCGACCGAGGCAAG
>JBBJMF010000164.1:0-3217 GCA_037719575.1 Nocardioidaceae bacterium | reverse complement strand
GGCTCGCGCAGTACGTGCGGGACCGGCGGATTCCGCTGGAGATGTGCCCGTCGTCCAACGTCCAGACCGGCGCCGCGCCGTCCATCGCCGAGCACCCGATCGGCCTGCTGCGCCAGCTGTCGTTCCGCGTCACCGTGAACACCGACAACCGGCTGATGAGCGGCGTGTCGATGACGTCGGAGATGGCCGCGCTCGTCGAGGCGTTCGGCTACGGCTGGGACGACCTGCAGTGGTTGACGCTGAACGCTATGAAGTCCGCGTTCATCCCGTTCGACGAGCGGCTGAGCTGATCAACACCGTCATCAAGCCGGGTTCCCCACTCAAGGCCTGACTTGCTCCTCCGTTCAATGCAGACGCATCGGACGCGACGGATGGTCATCGCAGTCAGACTCAGGCCTCGATCGGCTCAGTCGTGCCACCGAAGGCAGGTGGAGATCTCCGCAACGACCTCGTTCCACTGCTCGGCGAGTACGGCGACATCCGACGCCGCGGGACGTTCGCCGGCACCGCTACCGTCGCCGCCATCGCCGTCTTCGGCATCGTCCGCATCGTCCGCATCGTCCTCTTCGCCTTCGATGGCCGCGCCGAGCTCGGTGTCCGGGGAGAGCAGGTCGCTCACCCGCGTCAAGTGGCAGTACTCGGCCAGATCGAGCGCCGCCTCGGCGACCTGGACGAGCAGGGCCAGGTCCCAGCTGTCGGCCGTACCGTCCAGCATGTCGCTGACCTGCGCGAAGTCGTAGCTGTCCGCAGCCGCCGCGATGGGGTCCGCGTCGGCCTCTACGACGGCACCCCAGGTCGAGAGCGTGGCCAGGTCGTTCGGCTCGCCCTCCTCGACGAAAGTGGACAGTCCGTCGGCGCTGCGGAACACGTCGACGGTCAGCTCGCTGCCGAGGAATCGCGCGGTGTCCTCGACGTAGCAGCGCAGGGTGAGGCCGCTGCCCTCCCGGAAGATCAGTCGCACCGGCAGGATGCCGACGGACTCCCAGAACTCGGTGGCCACCCGCGAGTCCTCGGAGCCTTCCTCGACACCCACCAGTGCGCCGCCGCGGAGCACCGTTGCGCCCACGACGTCGTCGATGGAGTCCTCGTCCTCGGTGCTGTCGTCCTCGTCGTCGTCCTCGTCGTCGTCCTCGTCGTCGAGGGCGGCCGGCTCGACCCACTTCAGCGCGTCGCCCAGCGCCTCCAGGATCGGTTCCCAGTGCTCACCGAGGCCAGCGGCGATCTCCGTCCAAGCCTTGTCCCCAGCCCGTGTGGTGAACACATCGTGGCCGCTGTCGAGCAGGCCGAGGCCCGGAATTTTTGCGAGGTGCTCCTCGACCGCTTCGACATCGCAGCTCTCGGCCATCCGCTCGACCATGTCGACGGTGTCCGCCAACTCGCCCACGGACCACCTGTCCGGGCCACCTGCGGCGAGGTCGTACACCGCGTCGAGGTCGAAGAGGTAGTCCTCGTCGGGCGTCAGCTGCCGTTTCGAGGACGACATCACGGCCGGCCAGGCCGGGTGGTCGGCGAGGTCGTGCTCGGTCTCGGTGCTGATGAAGTGCGCGAGCTGGCCGGGGGTGGTGAACAGATGGATTCGCTCGCCGGTCCCGAGAAACGCCTGCCACTCCTCGCCGTCCTCGTCCTCCCAGGGCGGCGCCCAGAGCGTGTAGCCGGTGCGCTCGTCGATGACGACGGCAATCGGCACGATGCTGTCGGCTGGCAGATTTTCGTCCATCACACGCCCATCGGGTGCCATACGGTCTTGGTTTCCAACCACGCGCTCAGCCGCTGCAAACCAGGGTCGGCGGCCCAGTCCGGCTCTCCGGCCCGCAACACCCGTTTGACGTTGTCCGCCGCGCCGCGCTCGAGGTCGACGGCCTGGTCGGCGGCAGCGCCGCACAGGTCAATCGCGTTGACGTCTCGATGCGCGGCCAGCCATGGCGCGATCTCGGCCGTCCGTCCGGTCAGGATGTTCACCACACCGCCCGGTACGTCGGAGGTCGCGAGCACCTCGCCGAGGGTGACCGCCGGCAGGGGCCGCTCCTCGCTGGCGACGACGACGCACGTGGAGCCACCCGCAATGACGGGAGCGAGGACGCTGACCAGGCCGAGCAACGACGACAGCTGCGGGGCGAGCACCGCAACGACCCCCGTGGGTTCGGGTACCGAAAGGTTGAAATAGGGCCCGGCGACGGGGTTGGCGTTGCCGATGACCTGGGCGATCTTGTCGGTCCAGCCGGCGTACCAGACCCAGCGGTCGATCGCGGCATCCACCCGCGACGGTGCCGCCCGGCGGGTGATGCCTTCGGCCGCGGCGACCTCGGCGATGAACTGGTTGCGCCGGCCCTCCATGACCTCGGCTACCC
Organism: Nocardioidaceae bacterium; assembly: GCA_037719575.1. Taxonomy (GTDB): domain Bacteria; phylum Actinomycetota; class Actinomycetes; order Propionibacteriales; family Nocardioidaceae; genus JAWWPG01. The sequence goes on along the minus strand of JBBJMF010000164.1, from coordinate 869 downwards.
GGTAGAGCACCTGCCCTCGGTTGTACGCCGTGGCGCCCGACCAGCCGGGAAATGCCTTGCGGGCGGCCACCACGGCGTCGCGGGCGTCCTTGCGCGAGCCCAGTGCCGCGTTGGCGAGAAAGTCGCCGTCGCGGTCCACCACGGCGTAGGACCGGCCGGACTCAGACCGCGGGAACGCACCGCCGACGTACAGCTTGTAGGTCTTGCGTACACCGACCCTAGACATCTCTGACCCTAGACATCGCTGCGGTCCTTCACGTACCCCGCCAGACCCTGACGGCCGCCCTCCCGGCCGAAGCCGGACTCCTTGTAGCCGCCGAACGGGGAGGTCGGGTCGAACCGGTTGAACGTATTGGCCCAGACCACGCCGGCGCGGAGCCGGCTGGCCATCCACAGGATGAGTGAACCCTTCTCGGTCCAGACGCCCGCCGACAGGCCGTACGGCGTGTTGTTCGCCTTGGCAACCGCCTCTTCCGGGGTCCGGAACGTGAGCACCGACAGCACGGGACCAAAGATCTCCTCCTGGGCGATCCGGCTGGACTGACTGACGCCGGTGAACAACGTCGGCGGGAACCAGAAGCCGTGCTCGGGTAGTTCGCACGGCGGCGACCAGCGTTGCGCCCCCTCGGCCTCGCCGATGTCGGACAGCTCGCGGATGCGGGCCAACTGGGCGGCGGAGTTGATCGCGCCGATGTCGGTGTTCTTGTCCAGCGGGTCACCGAGCCGCAGCGTCCGCAGCCGTCGTCGCAGCGAGTCGAGCACCTCGTCGTACACGCTCTCCTGGACGAGCAACCGGGAACCGGCGCAGCAGACATGGCCCTGGTTGAAGAAGATGCCGTTCACGATGCCCTCGACGGCCTGGTCGATCG
>JBBJMF010000079.1:0-13394 GCA_037719575.1 Nocardioidaceae bacterium | reverse complement strand
CCGACACGTCGTCGTGGACCCTTGCACGCTAACCGACCACCGGGCGACCGGCAAGCCCCCAGGGTCCCCTTCCTGCACGATGGGGCAGTTGTGACTGACTGGGACTACGAGACCACCGCCTGAGAAGGCAACCACCCGCAGATTGTCGGCACTCGCTCGGAGGCTGCTCCGGGGAGGGTGACATACGTCGCACCAGACCCGCCGAGAATGCGTTTGCGAGGCACCGAAGACCCGACGTACGCTGCCGATGAAACGAAACGGTTTCGTTTCATCCACGTCGAGGTGCGGCAGAGAGCGAGAGGGTGGTGATCCAGATGGCGACACGACCGGGGCACTCCGTCGGAGAGACTGCCAAGCCCCCCGCCCGGTCCACTTCGCGGCCGCGGGTCGAGGGCGACCGGGAGGCGGAGATCCTCGACGCCGCCCTTGACCTGCTCTCGAGCTCCGGCTACGACCGGCTGACGATGGACGCGGTCGCCACCGCTGCGAAGGCGTCGAAGGCCACCCTCTACCGCCGCTGGGACACCAAGGCGGAGCTGATCGTCGACGCCCTCATGCGGGCCAAGGGGGCACCCCAGCTCGAGCCCCTCGACACCGGGACGCTGCGCGGCGACCTGATCGGTCTGGCGTGCAACCACGGCGGCATCAGCGACGAGCGGGTGCTCGCCGTGATGGCCAGCGTCATGACCGCGCTGCAGCATGACGTGGAGTTCGCCGACGCGTTCCACGAGCGCTTCCTGTCGGTGAAGCTCCAGCAGTCCCGGGAGATCTACGAGCGGGCCCAACGGCGCGGCGAGATCCCAGCCGACGCCAACCTCGAGATCCTCACCTCCACCCTCGCTGCCGTCATCCTGCACCGGGCCTTCGTGCTGCGGCTGCCGGTCGACGACGAGACGGTCTCGCGGATCGTCGACGAGATCGTCATCCCGGCCGCCACCTACGGGTGCGGCACGTCCCTCCACCCCTCGACAGGTTAGGAACCTGATGTCTTCAGTCGTTGACGAGACGACCTCCGACGAGACCGCGGCCGGCAGTCGCCATCTCGGTCTGGCTCTCGTGGTCATCTCGATCGCCCAGCTCATGGTGGTGCTCGACGCGACCATCGCGAACATCGCCATCCCCTACATCCAGCACGACCTCCACTTCAGTCCGGCCAGCCTGTCGTGGATCATCACGGGCTACACCCTGTCGTTCGGCGGCCTGCTGCTGCTCGGTGGCCGGCTCGGCGACATCCTGGGCCGACGCAAGGTCTTCATGGCGGGCGTCACGATCTTCGCGGTCGCCTCGCTCCTCGGCGGCATCGCCCAGAGCAAGGAACTGCTGATCGCCGCCCGGGTGCTGCAGGGCCTCGGTGCCGCGATCGCCAGCCCCACCGCACTGGCTCTCATCACCACCAACTTCCCGCCGGGCAAGCCGCGCAACCGCGCCTTCGCGGTGTACGCCGCGATGTCGGGCGCCGGCGCTGCCGTCGGGCTGATCCTCGGCGGCTGGCTCACCGAGTACTCCTGGCGCTGGACGTTCCTGATCAACGTGCCGATCGGTCTCCTGGCCGCGATCGCCGCGCCCCTGGTGCTGGCGGAGAGCGCCCGCCACCGCGGGAGCTTCGACCTCGGCGGCGCCCTCAGCGGGACCTTCGGTCTGGTGTCGATCGTCTACGGCCTGACCCACGCCGCCGAGCTGGTGAACAAGAGCGCCGCCCGGTCCTGGACGGATCCGGTCACCGTGTCAGCACTGGTGCTGGGAGCGGTGCTCCTGGTCGTCTTCCTCGTCATCGAGCGCCGGATCAAGGACCCTTTGCTGCCGTTCCGCATCCTGGCCGACCGCACCCGGGCCACCAGCTTCGCGGTGATGCTGCTCATCCCGGCCGGCATGTTCGCGATGTTCTTCTTCCTCAGCCAGCTGGTGCAGAACGTCCTGGGGTACAGCTCGCTGAGGGCCGGCCTGGCCTTCTTGCCGTTCAGCTTCGGCATCGTCGTCTCCGCGGGCATCGCGTCGAACCTCATCAACCGCATCGACCCACGCTGGCTCGCCGGCGGCGGTGCGCTGATCGCCTCCGTCGGCATCTGGGGCTTCTCCCGCATCGGCTACGACACCGCGACGCTTGCGGTCGACGCGTCCTATGCGAAGGACCTGCTGCCCTGGATCCTGGTGATGTCGTTCGGGATGGGCTTCGTCTTCGTGCCTGTGACGCTGACCGCGGTGCACGGGGTCGGGGACCGCGACTCGGGGATCGGCTCGGGGGTGCTGAACGCCATGCAGCAGATCGGCGGCGCGCTGGGGCTGTCGGTGCTGAGCACGGTCGCGGTCACGGCGCTGCAGAACAAGGCCGCCGAGATCGTGGCCGCCCAGCCGGGCGGCGGCAACCCGACCCCGGCGCAACAGAAGGAGTTCAAGCAAAGGTTGGCGGACGTCGCCTTCACCCACGGCTCCACGGTGGCATTCTGGGTGGGCGCGCTGATGATCCTGGCCGGCGCCGTGATCGTCTTCGCGTTCATGCGGGTCAGTCATGAGGAGCTGGCGACGGATGGAGTGCCCGGCGCGCCCGTGACGTGAGCACGCCTGGTGCGGACCCGACCAGGAGCTGGCGGGTCCGCGCCAGCGGAGGCGCCTGACCGTCAACCCTCCTTGGCGGTCAGGTCTTCCTGAGGGCTCGCTCGATCCGCTGGACCGACACCGGCTGCGCGGTGGTGAGGTGCTGAGCCCACAAACTCACCCGTAGCTCCTCGAGCATCCACCGGACGGAACGCAGGGTCTCGTCCGGTGGCTCACCGGGAGGGAGCGCCGCCAGCCGATTCAGGTACGCCGCCTGCGGACCGGCCACGGTCGCCATCAGCACCGCGTCCCGGCGGACATCGCCGGCGAGCCGGTCCAGGCGGGCCTCCATCGCCGCGCAGTAGCGTGGGTAGTGACGCAGCGCCACGAGTCCGGCGTCGGTGACGAAGCCGGGATAGACCATGCGGGCCCGCTCGTCGGCCAGATCCGTCAGCGCCGGCAGCAGGGCGAGCTCGGCACGGCCGCTGAGCCGGCGGCCCACCTGGTGGGCAGCGACCAGAGCGGACCGGGTGACGTCGATGACCTCCCGCGTGCGTTCTCGCCCGCCCGCCTCGAGCAGCGCGACCAGGTCCTGGAAGCCACGGCGGTTCCATGGCGGTCCGCCGGCGTCGTCGATCAGGCTGTCGACGGCACACGCCCAGCAGTCCGCCAGCAGCGCCGCCGTGCTGCCGTGCGGGTTGAGGCCGAGCGACAGGGTGGCCTGGTTGTCGAGCTCGGCGACGACGTCGGCAGCGGGCGACGCGACCGCGAGGCAACCGAGCCGGCGTACCCCGGCTCGCATGGCCGTCGCCTGAACCGACGCGGTCGCGAACACCTTGAGGCCAACCGACGAACCTTCGTCGACGAGGGCCGGATACCCCACCACGCGGTGGCCCGCCCGGACCTGGGCGAACTCCCGGGGAACGTCCTTGAGCTCCCAGGTGGTCATCGCGGTGCGTTCGAGGGACTTCGCCGCCGATGCGACCGACCGCTCGTTGGACGACACGAACGAGCGGCGAAGATCCTCGAGGTCCTTGCCGACGCCGAGGACCGCCCCGTCGCCGTCCCGAACCCGAAACGACAGTCGAAGGTGGTCCGGCACCTTGTCGAGGTCCCAGGCATCGCGGGGCACCACGTGGCCCGTGGTGCGCAGCAGGTAGCGCTCGAAGGCGTCGAGCAGGGGCTCTTCCCCCGGGGTCGTGGCCGCGAGAAACGCCCGGGCGACGTTCGGGGCGGGCACGAAGCCGACCCGCAGACGTTTCGGGAGGGAGCGCAGCAGGGCCACCACGAGGTCGAGCCGCATGCCGGGCACCGGCCAGGTGAAGTCGTCGGCCTCGACGGTGTCCAGGGCCGCGACCGGGATGTCGACAGTCACGCCGTCGTCTCGCGTGCCCGGCTCGAACGCGTAGTCGAGGGGCAGCACCGCGTTGCCGTGCTGCCAGTGCGCGGGGAAGTCGTCCGCCGAGACGGCCGCGGCGGTGTCGTGGACGAGCATGTCGGGCGAGAAGCTCAACAGGTCGGGTCTGGTGCGCTGCTCACCCTTCCACCAGGAGTCGAAGTGGGCGGACGACACCACGTGTGCCGGTACCCGCTCGTCGTAGAACTCGAAGAGGCTCTCCTCGTCGACGACGATGTCTCGCCGGCGAGCGCGATGCTCCAGATCCTCCGCGTCCTCGAGCAACGCCTGGTTGTGTGCGAAGAAGGCGTGGTGCGTGCGCCACTCCCCCTGCACGAGAGCGTGGCGGATGAACAGGTCCCGCGAGGCCTCCGCGTCGATGCGCCCGTAGTTGACAGCGCGGTCGGCCACGATCGGCACGCCGTACAGGGTGACCAACTCCTGCGCCGTGACGGCACCTCGGTTCTTCTCCCAGTGCGGCTCGCTGTAGGTGCGCCTCAGCAGATGGGCGCCGACCTCCTCGACCCAGGCCGGGTCGAGCCGGGCGTTGACCCGGCCCCAGAGCCGGGCAGTCTCGACGAGCTCGGCCGCCATCACGAACTCCGGTGGCTTCTTGAAGAGCGCCGACCCCGGAAAGATCGCGAACCGGGTGCCGCGTGCTCCCAGGTAGTCACGGCGCTCACCGTCCCGCAGCCCGATGTGAGAGAGCAGGCCCGCGAGCAGCGCCTTGTGGATCGGCTCCGACGCCGCCGCGGTGGAGTTGAGCGACAACCCCAGCTGCCGGGCGACCTGGCGCAGCTGCGCGTCGAGGTCCTGCCACTCCCGGACCCGCAGGTAGTTGAGGAAGCTGCGCTTGCACATGCGGCGGAAGGCGCTCGAGCTCAGCTCCTGCTGCTGCTCCTTGAGATGGCGCCACAGGTTGAGGATGCCCGCGAAGTCGGAGTCGGGGTCGGCGAACGTGCGGTGCATTCGGTCGGCCTGCTCCTGCTGGTCGCTGGGCCGCTCCCGGGGGTCCTGCATCGACAGCGCCGCGGTGACCACGATGACCTCGCGGAGGCTGCCGAGGCGCGACGCCTCGACGAGCATCCGGCCGAGTCGGGGGTCGATCGGCAGCTGGGCGAGCTGCCGGCCGATGGGGGTCAGCGTCGACCTTCCCGTACGACGACCTGCGGTCCGCCCGGGCCCGGATCGGCCCTGGGGGAGGGCCGGTGCCAGAGCGCCGATCTCCTCCAGCAGCTGGGTGCCCGCCTGGACAGCCCGGGTGTCGGGCGGCTCGACGAACGGGAAGCGCGCCACGTCACCGAGCCCCAGCGACGTCATCTGCAAGATGACCGCGGCCAGGTTGGTGCGGAGGATCTCCGGGTCGGTGAAGGCTGCTCGGGCGAGCAGGTCCTCCTCGGTGTAGAGCCGGATACAGATCCCGTCCGCGACCCGACCGCAGCGGCCGGCTCGCTGGCTGGCGCTCGCCTGGGAGATCGGCTCGATCGGCAGCCGCTGCACCTTGGTCCGGGAGCTGAACCGCGAGACCCTGGCCAGGCCGGTGTCGACGACGTAGCGGATGCCGGGGACCGTCAGCGAGGTCTCGGCCACGTTCGTCGCCAGCACGACACGCCGCCTCGAGTGCGGAGCGAACACCCGGTGCTGGTCGGCGGCCGACAGCCGGGCGTACAGCGGGAGCACCTCGAGGGTGTCTGTCGCCCGGGCGGCCTTCAGCCCGGCGAGCGCCTCGGCAGCGTCGCGGATCTCGCGCTCGCCCGACAAGAACACCAAGATGTCGCCCGGCCCCTCCCGCGTCAGCTCGACGACGGCGTCGACGATGCCGGCGGGCTGGTCGTCGACGGGCTCGCGGTAGCGGACCTCGACGGGGTACATCCGACCCGACACCTCGATGACTGGTGCGTCGTCGAAGTGCCGGGAGAAGCGCTGCGGGTCGATGGTGGCCGAGGTGATGATCACCTTGAGGTCGGGGCGCCGGGGCAGCAGCTGCTTGAGGTAGCCGAGGATGAAGTCGACGTTGAGGCTGCGCTCGTGCGCCTCGTCGATGATGATCGTGTCGTAGCGGCGCAGCGACCGGTCCCGCTGGATCTCGGCGAGCAGGATGCCGTCGGTCATCACCTTGACGATTGTGCTGTCGCTGGAGCGGTCCGTGAACCTGATCTTGTAGCCGACGACGTCCCCGAGGACCGTCTCCAGCTCGTCGGCGATCCGCTCCGCAACGCTGCGCGCGGCGATCCGCCGGGGCTGGGTGTGCCCGACCACCGCACCGCCCTGCCCGCGTCCCAGCTCGAGACAGATCTTGGGCAGCTGGGTGGTCTTGCCGCTCCCGGTCTCGCCCGCGACGATCACCACCTGGTGGTCCCTGATCGCGTCCGCGATGTCAGCGCGCCGCTCCGAGACCGGCAGCTCGTCGGGGAACGTGAGCGTCCACCGCACCGGGTCGGCCGCAGAGCCCGTCGTTGCGCCGGCCGAGTCGCTGCCGGCGGCGCTCGCGCTCCTGCCGGCGCTGGCGCTGGTGCTGGCACTGGCGCCGGTGCTGACGTGGCTGGATGGCGCCTGCATGGTGCGACCCAGGATAGGGAGTCGACCACGCGCTCCCCAACGGGTTTGCCGCCCTCAGGCGTCGTACAGTGCCCGCATGTCGAGAGGTCGGGACATCCGCGCGCGGATCGTCAGCGCACTTGGCGGTCTGACCCGTCCGCCCCGGCGTCAGCAGCCGGGCGAAGACACGTCGGCGTACGACGTCGAGTATGCGCCGCGCCGAGACGGCCGGCCGGACCCCGGCGAGGTGGTGTGGACATGGGTGCCCTACGAGGAGGACCCGGCCCGGGGCAAAGACCGCCCCGTCCTCGTCATCGGGCGCCGTGGCAGCAGGCTGGTTGCCCTGATGCTCACCAGCAAGGACCACGACCGCGACGCCGAGCAGGAGGCGCAGGCTGGGCGGCACTGGATGGACGTCGGTGCGGGCGGCTGGGACAGTGCCGGCCGGCCGAGCGAGGTGCGCCTGGACAGGCTGCTGACGATCGACCCGGCGACCGTGCGTCGTGAGGGCGCCTCGCTCGACAAGCAGATCTTCGACGCCGTGGTGGCCCGCCTGCCCTCCCGTTCTCCCGGTTGAGTGGTCATTCCCCTCCCACCTTGGGGATGAGAAAACGGCGAGCTCAGCCGACGATGGTGTCGACGTAGCACCAGCGCCACGCCTCGCCGGCCTCGAAGCTGCGCATCACCGGATGCGTCGAGCCCTCGAAGTGCGCCGCCGCATGCTTGCCGACCGAGGAGTCGCAGCAACCCACGTGGCCGCAGCTGAGGCACAGCCGCAGGTGGACCCAGTCGAGCCCCTCCTCGAGACACTCCTGACAGCCGTGCGGCGTGCCAGGGGTCGCCTGGCTGGGCGTCGCGGCGAGGTGCTCGCACGCCGCGGCCGGCCGGCGCAGCACCAGGTCCTCGCTGCGCTCCTGCACGTCCAGCGTCTCCCCCAGGTCGAGCACGGTCTCCTCGACGTCGATCGCGCCGAGCGCCACCCGCAGGACCTCGTGCGGCACGCTGCCGTGGTCCCTGATCCTGATCAGCTCGGTCCGCTCCGCGTCGATCATCTGGGTCCGCAGCCGGGAGTAGGCCTGGCTCGGCGTCTCGTCCGTCCCGCCGAGTCTCTCCCATGCGGCGTCGCTGCGCTCTTTCGACCGGCGCCGGAGCCGGTCGAGGACGTCGTCGCCCACATCGGGTCCGGCTATCTCGTCCAGGCGCTGCAGACCGGCGGCGGCGACCTTCTCCTGCACCGTCGCCAGCTGCAGCGTCTCCTCGGCGCGGTCGGGGCCGTGCAGGCCGAGACGTCGAAGGACGAGCGACAAGGTGGCCCCCTGCAGCAGCAACGTGGCGCCCACGACGCCGAGCGCGACCAGGATCAGGACCGACCGGAGCGGCGTCTCGGTGGGCAGCACGAAGGCGGCCGCCAGGGTGACCACCCCGCGCATCCCGGCCCAGGAGATGCCGGCGGCGACCGCTAGGGGGACCGGGGGTGGGAGGTCGGATCGACGTACCAGGGCGACGAGCCGAGGCAGGTACATCATCGGGAAGACCCACAACGGCCTCACCACCATGACGGTGACCGGGACGGCGACGCAGACCAGCACGACACGACCCGTCGACAGCCCGCTCTGTCCTGCGTCCTCGATGATCTGCCGCACCTGGAGCCCGATGAAGAAGAAGACGGCGTTCTCGAGCAGGAACTCGATCGTCCTCCAGTTGGTGCGCTCGAAGATGCGCGAGGACGCCGTCTGCAGGAGGTATGCCTTGTGGCTGAGCACGAGTCCGGCCACGACGACGGCGAGGACCCCCGAGCAGCCCAGCTCCTCGGCGACGAGGTAGGCGAGGAACGGCGTGACCAGCGAGACCGCGGTATCGGTGATCTCGTCGCGGATGATCTTGCGCACCCGGCCGGTGACGAGGGCGAGCGCGAGCCCGACGGCGAGCCCACCCAGCGCCGTCCCCAGGAAGTCCAGACCCACGCCCCAGAACGTCACGGCCGAGCTGGTGGCGGCGATTGCGGTGCGCAGCGCGACGAGCGCCGTCGCGTCGTTGACCAGGCCCTCACCCTCGAGGATCGTCACCATCCGCCGTGGCATGCCGACGCGGCGCGCGACGGCAGTCGCCGCCACCGCGTCCGGGGGGGCGACGACGGCACCGACCGCCACCGCGACCGCGAACGGCACCGGCAACAGCCACCAGACCACGACGGCGGTGACGAGCGTCGACACCAGCACCAGACCGACGGAGAGCTGGGCGATCGCCAGCCGGTTGCGTCGTACGTCGACGAGGGAGGTCCGCAGGGCGGTCGCATAGAGCAGCGGAGGGAGGAAGCCCACGAGAACGATGTCCGGGCTGAGCCTGACGGGGGGAACGCCTGGGACGAACGAGGCGGCCAGACCGACAAGCGTGAGGCTCAGGGGCGCGGGCAGCGGCAGTCGGCGGGAGAGCGCGCTGGCCGTGATGACGACGGCGGCGAGCGCGACGATCCAGGCGGCAGCATGCACCGGCCCAGTGTCCCATCACGCACAATGCACGACCGCCCTGTCCCACTCGCATCACCCGTCACATCAGCCACAACCGCGACACGACCGAAAAGTTGTCCACAGCCTCCGCAGGAACGTCCCGTGTTGGGTCCATCATGGCGACATGAGCCCACGTATCGGAAGCGTCCGACCCGGTCTGCTGACGGCCTTGATCAAGGTCGCGCTGATCGGCACCTGGCGCGGCAGGACCTTCCTGGACGACGACCGCGACCTGGCGGACGTCGCCGACTTCGAACCGGCCGAGACCGCGCCGGCGGGTCACCTGCCGGTCCCCGCGCCAGCGCTCGTCGAGCCACCCGTCGCCGACGCCGGCCACTCCGTCGCCGCCTGATCTCCGCGCCGGCGATGGTCACGCGCCGCGGCACGCCGTGCGCCGTCACGGCGCCGCCGGTCGCCGCGCAACCTCGGTCAGCGCCTCGAGCAGCCGGTCGACATCGTCGTCGTCGGTGTACGGCGCAATCCCGACCCGGAGAGCTCCGTCGTCGCCGAGCCCGAGCAGCCGAGACGCCTCCACCGCATAGAAGGAGCCGGCGGGGGCGTTGACACCCGTGGCGGCCAGCGCGTGCTGGACCTGCCCTGAAGGGTGGCCGGGCAGCTCGAACAACAGGGTCGGGGTCCGTCGGGCGGCTCGCGAGTAGCCGACGACGCCGAGCTCGGCCAGGCCCGCGTCCACACGGGCCCGCAGGGCGTCCTCGTGGGCCCCCAGACCCGCGAACGATGCCCGGAGCCGGTCGCGGCGGGTGCCGGTCACCGTGTCGTCGAGACCCGCGAGGAAGTCGACGGCTGCCGCGGTGCCGGCGAGCAGCTCATAGGGAAGCGTGCCGAGCTCGAACCGGTCCGGCACTGCGTCATGCGATGGAAGCAGCTTGTCGGGGTGCCAGGTCTCGAGCAGGTCCGGCCGTCCGACGAGGACACCGCAATGGGGCCCGCAGAACTTGTAGGGCGAGCACGCGAACACGTCGGCGCCCAGCGCCTCGAGATCCGGCAGGACGTGTGCGCTGAGGTGCACGCCATCGACGAAGACAAGCGCGCCCACCTGATGCGCGGCAGCAGAGATGGCCGAGACGTCGGGACGGGTGCCGATGAGGTTGGACGCAGCCGTCACGGCCACCAGCCGGGTGCGCTCGGTGAGAGCGGACGTCACCGCCTCGGTGGGCAGCTCGCCACTCGACGGGTCGAAGTCGACCCACCTGAGGGTCGCGCCGGACGTCGTGGCGGCATACACCCAGGGCCGGATGTTGGCGTCGTGGTCGAGTCGGGTGACGACGACCTCGTCGCCCGGGCCCCAGCCCTTGGCCAGGGTCCGAGACGCGTCGAACGTCAGCTGCGTCATGCTCCGGCCGAAGACGACGCCGTCCCCGGACACACCCAGGAAGTCGCCCATCGCCTCCCGGGCGGCCGAGACGATGGCCTCGGCTCGCCGCGCCGAGCGGGTCACCGGCCCCTGGTTCGAGATCGCCGACGTCAGGGTCGCCGCGACCGCGTCGGCGACCGCTTGTGGCACCTGTGACCCGCCGGGGCCGTCGAAGTGCGCCGCGCCCTCGGCGAGAGCGGGGAAGGACTCCCGCACCCGACGTACGTCGTAGGCCATCGCCCGCCTCTCGTAGAAGCACACCCTCGCATGAGCGGGGCGGGCACGACACCGCTAGGCCTCGAGGGCGTCGATGACCTCCAGGGCACCGGCGAGGCTGCGCCTGGTGGCCTGCCAGCCGTTGGCCTCCTCGATGCACCGGGACTCTTGGCCGGGGTCGTCGGCGTGCTGCTCGGCAGCGGCCCGCCACACGTCCTCCTGGCCACCGGCGATGTGCAGCAACTGCCTGGCGAGGGCCTGGTCGTAGCCGCAGATCCGGGCGGTGGCCTCGGCCTCGAGTCCGCGACCCTCCGGGTCGAGCCGCACCAGTGTCAACAGCTCAGGGGGCACGGCCGCGAGACGTTCCGCCATAGCCGGCTCACCCTCGGGTGGCTCACCGAACTCCGGTGGGCCGCCGAGTCGGCGTACGAGACCCTCGCTGAGCCCGTCCACGAGGTCGGCGAAGGTGGCCAGCATGTGCCGCAGATGAGCGGGGACGAACGGGATGGCCGGCAGATGGACGCAGGCGAGCACCGAGTCGTCGACGAACAGGAACTTGGCGAAGGGGTGGTCGAGGTTGAGGTTCGCCACGACGGCGGGCGCCGCGAACGGGTTCGCAACGTCGTGGACGAGGCGACCGAAGATCTGGATGACCGGCGTGTCGTCGAGCACCCGAATGATCAGCCTGGTGGTCTTGGTCTCCACGACGATGTCGCCGTCGGCGTCCCGCACGGGCACGGGGCCGGGGTCGCCGGCGATGGTGCGGAAGGCGAGCTCCAGCAGGTGGGCCGAGTCGAGCGGCTCCGTGAACGCGGGGACGTCGGCACCCGGATGCGCCGCTGACGACCCTGGTTCGGTGGTGACGTACGTCAGGGCGGGTTCACCGCTCACGAGCAGGAATGCCGGGTGCATGACCCCGCGGACGTCTCTCAGCAGACCCACGGTCTCGGCGGCCATCTTGTCCGCGTCGCGACACGGCACCGCGCGATGCTCTAGCACGCCGGCGTCAGCTGAGCACTCCTCGCGGTGCAACAGCCCATCGGCTGAGACGGTGAACACCACGACCGGGACGCCGAGCCGGTCGTCCGTGGCGCTGCCCAGGCCGAGTGCGAGTGTGTCGCCGGCGCCCATGTCAGCAAGATGGTCGGCGAGACGCCGCACGAACGCGGCCCAGGCACGGCTGGTCTCCCCGTCCAGATCGAACCCCCGAGGTTCTGTCACCGTCTCCTCCTTCGAGGATCTCGTGCCCGAAGCGCGTAGGTGAGGCGTGGTCAGAATCTCACATCTTGCGTCATTCGTCATGGAGCCGTTGCCGAACGGGACCAATCGCGACGGCCGCACGCCGGCGAACGGGAGGCCGCCGATCACCGACATCGAGGACTGCGACCGGTCAGGCATTGCCTGCACTGGTCCGTCGCCGTAACGTGCGCAGAGTCCGGTGACGGCCCGGGCGAGACTTGGATGAGAGGCGGCGGATGACCATGACCACGATGCATCGAGGTCCGGACCAGCTCCGAGGACGCGGGAGGAGGCTGCTCGCCCTGCTGGTCGCCGGCGCACTGCCGCTCGCGCTGGCTGCGGCGTCACCATCGGCAGTGGCGGGTTCGGGCTCCGGCGGGTTCCGGGGGGATGCGTCGACGACGCCGACGGACTTCCATGCCTGGACGTCGCTCGAGGACTTCGCCGGCGGCCACACCTCCGGCGGCGCCACCGTGACCGGGAAGGGGGGCGGTGCGCTCACCTTGCAGGCCGGCTCCAGCTACGGCACCTGGACCTCGCCGTCGCACCAGACCGGGTTCGGGATCAGCGAGCTGATCGCGAGCTGGCAGGCTGGAACGCCGGGCGACAGCTGGATGACGACACAGCTGAGTGTCCAAGTGGGCAGTACCTGGAGTCCGTGGTACACGATGGGCAAGTGGGCGTTCACCACCGAGGCGATCAGGCGCACCTCCGTCCCGGACCAGAACGACGACTTCGGCTACATCTCGATCGACACCTACTTCACGCACTCCGGCGACCACGCCGCGGCCTACCGGCTCCGGGCCCAGCTGTACGGCTCGGCACAGTCCAGGCCCACCGTGCGCGAGGTCGCTGCGGTGGCGTTCGACCCCCAGCGGCCGACGTATCACCCGAGCGACACGACGATGCAGCGCACCGTCGACCTCCAGGTCCCGCAGTACTCCCAGGAGACCCATCGCAAGGAGTACGCGCGATTCGGAGGTGGCGGCGAAGCCTGGTGCAGTCCCACATCGACCGAGATGGTCGTGGAGTACTGGGGCCGTGGTCCCTCACGGGCCGACCTCGAGTCGCTTCCCCCGGACAAGGTCTTCGACCGGCACGGCCGCAAGGACGGGTCCGTCGACTGGGCAGCGATCCACACGTACGACAAGAACTACGGCGGCACCGGCAACTGGCCGTTCAACACCGCCTACGCCGCCCACTACGGCCTCGACGCGTCGGTGCGGCAGTACGACTCGCTGCAGGCACTCGAGTACTGGGTCAAGCGGGGCGTGCCCACGGTGGTGTCCATCGCCTGGGACAACAAGTCGAAAGATCAGCGGCTGCACCTCGACGGCGCGGATATCGACTCCACGGGTGGCCACCTGATGGTGGTCCGCGGCTTCACCGCCGAGGGCGAGGTGATCGCGAACGACCCGGCGTCGCCGACCAACAAGGCAGTGCGTCACGTCTACCAACGCGACCAGTTCGAGTTCGTGTGGCTGCACGCGTCTGCCGGGGTGGTCTACCTCATCAAGCCCTACAGCATCGCCGGCTAGCCCCGCGCCGGGGCGGCCAGCGCGAAGATGAGGTGTTTCGGCCGCCCCCGCGA
>JBBJMF010000078.1:0-13444 GCA_037719575.1 Nocardioidaceae bacterium | reverse complement strand
AGATCGTGGCCGCACCGACGAACGAGATCGCCATCGGCAAGAAGATGATCGACTTGGCGATCTTCTCCAGCTGCGGCGGCAGCTTGTCGGCCAGGGTGGCGACGAAGAGGCCGATCACGACGGTGCCGGCCGGGACGACGAGCAGCCAGAGCAGGTTGTTGAAGATCGTCGTCCGGAAGTCGCTGTCGCTGAAGATGTCCTGGTAGTTCTGCAGGCCGACGAAGGCTGTGCTGTCGTCGTTGGCGAAGCTGTAGATGATCGTCTGCACCGCGGGGTACACGAGGAACACGCCGATCAGCGCCAGCGCGGGGAGCAGGAACGCGTATGGCTTCAGCCGCTCCTCCCACCGGAGCGGCAACGCCTCGACGATCTTGTTCAGGAACATGAAGAGCAGGTACGCGCCACCGACGCCGCCGATGACGGCGACCACGATCTGGAGCAGCTTCGGCACGTCGTAGATGTCCAGCGCCTGCATCGTGATGCCGAGCGCGTAGAGCACAGCGGCGACACCGACGACGCCGATCGCGAACGCCACGCCGCCGAAGCGCTCGTCACCGGAGGTCGACGACCACACGGTGCGCTTGGGGACGGCCGGCGCTCGAGCTGGCGGGGGGGCCGGTGGCGGTGCTGCCGGTGGCGGAGGAGTGGACTGCGTAGTGCTCATCAGCGGGGTCCTCGTGGTCGTGGGTCGAGCGGCTCGCGGATCGGCATGCACGGCGTGCGATCGCCGGGCGCCCGCTGGGCGCCCGGCGACCTCACGTCATCGGAACAGTGTCATCGAGGCCGGCTCATTCTGGCCAGGACTCCTCGATCTCGGTCAGCACCTCGTCGGTCGTCTTGTCACCGGTCGTCCACTCGACCATGCCGGTCCAGAACGTGCCGGAACCGACCTCGGCGGGCATGAGGTCTGACCCGTCGAACCGGAAGACGTCCGCATTGGCCGCCAGCTCGGCGATGGTCTTCGTCGTCTCGTCGGGGTAGTTGGTCGCGTCGAACGTCGCGTGCGGCGAGAGCCACCCGCCGGCCTGCGCCCACTCGGCGCCGAACGTGTCCGCGGTCAGGAACGCCATGACCTCCTTGGCCTCGTCGTCCTCACCGTTGAGCAGCCCGGCCAGGTCGCCGGCGCCCAGGATCGGCTGCCCGTCGTAACCGCCCTCGGACGGCGGCAGCACGAAGACGTCGACAGTCCCGTCGAGGTCTGCCTGCACGTCCTCGGGGAAGAAGCCGGTGCTGAAGTTGCCGTTGCGCATCATGTAGCAGCCCGGGGGCTCCTCGAACGCTGCGTTGAACGTGGTCCCGAACGGGGTCGTGATCACCGCGTTCGCGCCGCCGGCCACCAGTCCGTCGCCGAAGATGATCTCACCGTATGCGTCGAGCGCCTCGGCGATCTGCGGGTCGTTGAAGGGGATCTCGTGCGAGACCCACTGGTCGTAGACGTCCGGTCCAGCCGTGCGCAGGACCATCTCCTCCAGCCAGTCGGTGCCGACCCAACCGGTCGCGGCACCGGACTCGTAGCCGATGCACCACGGTGCGGTCCCGTCGTCGCGGATCGTCTCCGCGGTGGCCATGAGCTCCTGCAGCGATGCGTACTCGAGCGGGTAGCCGGCGTCGGTGAACGCGGGCTTGGGCACCCACACGAGGCTCTTGACCGCCATCCTCATCGGCGCGCCCCAAGTCGTGCCGTCGGCGTCGGTCGTCGCCTCGAGGAAGCCGGGGATCAGTGTCTCGTCGAGCACATCGCGGTCGAGGAACTCGTCGATCGGGACGAGCGTCTCGCCGTCGCTGGCGATGTCGAGCAGCAGGCCCGGCTGGGGGAACAGCGCGATGTCAGGCGGGTCGCCACCCTGGACGCGACTGCGGATGAACGTGGTGAAGTCGGCGTTGCCGGTGTACTGGATGTCGATCCCGCTCTCCTCCTCGAAGGCGACGAGCGCCTCCTCGAAGGCCTCCTGCTCCGCGGCGCCGAACGCACCAAACACCTCGACGACACCGTCGCCGGGCTCGCTTCCACCCGCACCTGGGCTGCCACCCTCGGAGCCGGAACCGGAGCCGCTGGTGCTGTCACCAGACGGCTCGTCGTTGCCACTCGCCAGGCAGCCGGTCGTGAGTGCGGCCACCGCAGCCACTGAGGCGGCGGTCTTCAGCAGGGTTCGAGCTCGCATTGCGGGTCTACCTCTCGTTCGGGACAGTCGGCGCGGTGCAGCCGGTCGTCGTGACCTGGATCACACCAGCACCACGTGACTGTGCCACGACTTGGGCCGCAGGCCAAGGGGGCTGGCAGCGTTTTCCGAACCGTGATCAGCCGCTACGGTGACGAGGTGAGCGGGTTCTGGCACCCGTGGCCGAAAGCGCTTGCAGCCAGAGCCCGTGCCGTCGATCACCGGAGGAGGAATCGTTGGCCCGACGCCTACACCGCCAGACCGCTCCGGCGACGATCTTCGACGTGGCCGACCAGGCCGGCGTATCGGCCTCGACGGTGTCGCGGTCGCTCCGCGGCATGCCCAACGTCGCCAGCTCGACGCGCGAGCGGGTCGAGCGGGCCGCCGACGAGCTCGGCTACGTCGCGTCCCCGGCAGCCTCAGGTCTCGCGTCCGGTCGCACCACGACGATCGGCGTCGTCGTGCCGTTCCTCTCCCGCTGGTACTTCATGCGGGTGGTCGACGGGGTCGAGCAGGTACTTCGGGGGGCCGGCTACGACCTGCTCCTGACCAACCTCGGTGACGCCGCCGGCCGGACCCGGTTCTTCCAGCGGCAACCGTTCAACCGCAAGGTCGACGGCGTGATCTTGGTCGACGTCGCGCTGCAGCCTGACGAGCAGGTGCAGATCCAAGCGCTCGGGGTGCCGATCACCGTGGTCGCCGGCGCAGCGCTCGGGGTGGCAAGCGTCGGCATCGACGAGACGCAGAGCGTCCGGATGGCCGTGCAGCACCTGGCTCACCTCGGCCACGAGCAGATCGGCATGATCCGCGCCGAGGCCGTGCCCGGGCTGGGGTTCGAGGTTCCGGACCAGCGCCGCGCCAGCTTCCTCAGCGCGGTCGCCGAGGCCGGCTTGGAAACCGAACCCGAGTGGATCGTCACCGGCGAGTGGGGGCTTGACGGCGCGGCGGTAGCCACCCAGAACCTGCTCGCCGCGCGCCGGATGCCCACCGCGATCTTCGCCGATTCCGATGAGACCGCGTTCGGCGCGCTCCGTACGATGCGCCTCGCCGGGCTGGAGGTGCCCCGGCACATGTCGGTGGTCGGGTTCGACGACCACGACATGGCGGGCGTGGTGAACCTCACCACGATCGCCCAGCCGGTCGCCCGGATCGGGGCGGCGGCGGCAACGATGCTGCTCGATGCGCTCGACGGTCGCGGTGACCCGTTCGCCCGCGTCGTCGTCCCGACCCGCCTCGTCGTCCGCGGGTCGACCGCGCCGCCGATCCGACGCCGACGTCAAGTCCTGCGCTCCGCCGCCCCCGCACGGTGACGCTTCTATGTGTTGTCAAGGTCAGGTGGTGGGTCCGGGTCCGAGCGTCATGATCGTTTCGAGGCGTCGGTAGAGGTGGCGGGCGAGATAGCGCTTGAGGCAGCGTCGGGCGTCGCGGGTGGTGAAGTTCGGGGTCTCGCTGGTGCGTCGGGTGACGTAGGCGCGGGTGTTGGGGCAGTCCCGCATCCGGGTCCGGGCGATGTCGTGCAAGGCTCGGTTGAGTTGGCGGTCACCGCCCCGGTTGAGCCGGTGGCGGGTCCGTCTGCCGGAGCTGGCTTGGACTGGGCTGACGCCGGCCAGGGCGGCGAACGCGGCCTCGGAGCGGACCCGGCCGCGGTGGGAGTAGGAAACGATCAGCTGGGCGGCGCTGACCGGTCCGACGCCGTGCTCGCTGGTCAGCCCGGGCGCGATCTCGTCTGTGATGGTCGCGAGGTCGCGGTTGTTGGCGCGGAGCTCCTCGAGCAGGCGCAGCTGCTGGTTGGCCAGCCGGGTGATCTCCCGCCGCCGGGTGGTCGTGGCGCGGTCCTCGCCCTTGCTGCCGCGGCGTCGGGTCAGGCCGGTGAGGGTGGTCTTGGACAATCTCGGGCCGCGGAGCAGGGCCCGGTCGGTGTCGGTGCCGGTGAGCAGCAGCGCCCGCAACCTGGCGTTGGCCTTCTTGCACTCATCGGCCAAGGCCCGGCGGGCGACCAGCAGGATCCGCAGCGCCTCACGGTCCCCGTCCGCGCGTGGCGTGGGCAGCGCGTCGGGGTCCATCGCCAGCACCTGGTGGGCAGCGGCCTTGGCGTCGATCGGGTCGGACTTGCCACGCCGGGTTCGGGCCGAGCGGCGGGCCGGCCGTTCGACCTCGACCACGACCAGCCCGGCCCGGGACAGGAACTCGCTGAATGCCTGACCGTAGGAGCGGGTCCCTTCGATCCCGAAGATCAGCGAAGGACCCGACGCGAGCATGGTCGCCCAGGTCAGCGCCTCGGCGAACCCGTCGGTGCTGTTGTCCACGGTCAGCTCGCCACGCACGGCACCTGCAGGTGAACAGCACACCAGGGTGTGGGTGTCGGTGTGGGTGTCCACCCCGATGACGTCGTCGATCACGTCTGCAACAGTTGGCATCGGTCACGTTTCCTTCCAGGACGGGGCCAGAACCGGTCGGCGTCGACCTGGACGTGCAGAGCCAGCGCGGCACATCTGTGACGGGTCACGAACCGCTCACGCGGTCCGGACAGGCTTCTGATCAGGCCAGCGCAGGTAGGCCAGGTCGACGCCGGTCCCGCCGCGGACGGGTCACCGCAAGGACACGCCGAAGCGGTCAGATCAAGGACGAGTCACCCGACGGGACCGACACCGATCCTGGCAGCCACCCCAACGCCCAGGCAGCCACCCTGACACTCACAGATCAAGGAACTCTTGCCCCTCTAGCCATGGACGAAGGGCTCTCAGGCGGTCGGGCCGGGGCAAGAGTTCCTTGATCACCATCGTCCGTGGGCAGCGGGCCCGGAGTCCGTGAGCGCACGAGGGTCGTCGCGCGGTGCGGTGAGCACCTTCGGGCCGTCTGCGGTGATCGCGATCGAGTGCTCGAAGTGCGCGGCGTACGAGCCGTCCACCGTGACCACGGTCCAGTCGTCGTCGAGCACCTCGGTCTTGGGCCGGCCGAGGGTCACCATCGGCTCGATCGCCAGCGCCATGCCCACCTTGAGTCCCGGGCCCCGACCGGGCCGCCCGTGGTTGAGCACGTGCGGGTCCTGGTGCATCTCGGTGCCGATGCCGTGGCCGCCGTACTCCTCGACGATGCCGTACGGCCCCTGGCCCCGGACGTAGGTCTCGACCGCATGGCCGATGTCGGAGAGCCGCCCTTCGGCGCGCGCGGCGGCGATCCCCTGCCACATCGACTCCTCGGTCACGCGCATGAGCTCGACGAGCTCGGGCGTCACCTCACCGACGCCGACGGTGATCGCCGCGTCACCGTGCCAGCCGTCGAGGATCGCGCCGCAGTCGAGTGACACGAGGTCGCCATCACGGAGCGGCTGGACCGACGGGAACCCGTGCACGATCTGGTCGTTCACCGATGCGCAGATCGTGGCCGGAAAGCCGTGGTAGCCGAGGAACGACGGCCGCGCCCCAGCCGCGCGGATCACCCCGGCGGCGATGTGGTCGAGCTCGATCGTCGTCACGCCGACCTCGACCGCCGCTCGCATCGCAGCAAGGGCGTCCGCGACGACCAGGCCGGCCGCGCGCATCAGCGCAAGCTGCTCGGGTGACTTGAGCTGGATCCGTACCTGTCGATCGAACATGGAGACGCCTTCAGCTCGAGAACCGGCGCAGCGCGGAGATCGCCCGCTCGGTGACGGACTCGACCGGGCCGGTCGCGTCGATGCCGACCAGCATGCGCAGGTCGGCGTAGTGGTCGAGGATCGGTGCGGTCTGCTCGGCGTAGACGTCGAGCCGGCGGCGCACCGTCTCCGGGCGGTCGTCCTCGCGCTGGTCGAGCTCGCCTCCGCACGAGTCGCAGGTTCCGTCGACCTTGGGCGGGTCGAAATCGATGTGCCAGATGTGGTTGCAGCGACGGCAGGTCCGCCGGCCCGACAGCCGCCGGACCACCTCGTCGTCGTCGACCACCAGCTCGAGCGCCACGTCGATCGGGGTGACGAGCTCGAGCAGCAGGTCGTGCAGCGCATCGGCCTGCGGCACCGTCCGCGGGAACCCGTCGAGCAGGAAGCCGTCGGCTGCGTCGATCTCGCCGAGCCGATCCCGCACCATCGCGATCGTGACCTCGTCCGGGACCAGGTCGCCCTTGTCCATGTAGGTCCGGGCTTCCTTGCCCAGCACCGTCTGCTCACGCACGTTGAACCGGAAGATGTCGCCGGTGGAGATCTTGGGCACGCCGAAGTGCGACGAGATGAACTCCGCCTGCGTGCCCTTGCCCGCCCCCGGTGGCCCGACGAGGACGACGCGCATCAGCGGAGGAAGCCCTCGTAGTTGCGCTGCTGGAGCTGGCTCTCGATCTGCTTCACGGTGTCCAGGCCGACGCCCACCATGATGAGCACGCTGGTGCCGCCGAACGGGAAGTTCTGGTTGGCGTTCACCAGGACGAAGGCGATCAGCGGGATCAGCGAGACCAGCGTCAGGTAGAGGGCGCCGGGCAGCGTGATGCGCGACAGCACGTACGAGAGGTAGTCGGCGGTCGCCTTGCCGGCCCGGATGCCGGGGATGAACCCGCCGTACTTCTTCATGTTGTCAGCGACATCGGTCGGGTTGAACGTGATGCTCACGTAGAAGTACGTGAAGAAGATGATGAGCGTGGCGTAGACCAGCATGTAGACCGGGCTCGACCCTCTGGTGAACGTGGTGGAGATCCACTGCTCGAAGCCGGACAGCGTCCCGCCGTCACCGGCGGAGAACTGCACGATGAGGGCCGGCAGGTAGAGCAGGGACGAGGCGAAGATGACCGGGATGACGCCGGCCTGGTTCACCTTGAGCGGGATGTAGGTCGACGTCCCGCCGTAGGACCGCCGGCCCACCATCCGCTTGGCGTACTGGACCGGGATCCGGCGCTGGGCCTGCTCGACGAAGACCACGGCGGCCACCACGACCAGACCGATGACCAGGATGATCGCGAACACGTCCCAGCCGTTCGTGAGGCGGATCTGCCAGAGCGCGCTCGGGAACACGGCCGCGATCTGGGTGAAGATCAGCAGCGACATGCCGTTGCCGACGCCACGAGAGGTGATGAGCTCGCCCAGCCACATGATGACCGCGGTGCCCGCCGTCATCGTGATGACCATCGTCAGGACCGTGACGGCCGAGGTGTCGCGCAGCAGGTCGAGCTCGCAACCCTGGATGAGCCGGCCGCGGGTCCGGGCCAGCGCGATGATGGTCGTCGACTGCAGGATCGCCAGGCCGATGGTGAGGTAACGCGTGTACTGCGTGATCTTCGGCTGGCCGGCCTGGCCTTCCTTCTTCAGCGCCTCGAGCCGCGGGATGACCACGGTGAGGAGCTGGATGATGATGCTCGCCGTGATGTAGGGCATGATCCCGAGCGCGAAGATGGCGAGCTGCAGCAACGCCCCGCCGGAGAACAGGTTGATCAGGCCGTAGAGCTGGTTGTCCTGGACGTCGGCCAGGCACTGCTGGACGGCGGTGGCGTTCACGCCGGGTGCTGGTACCACCGAGCCGAGCCGGAAGACCGCGAGGACACCCAGGGTGAAGAAGATCTTGCGCCGCAGGTCGGGCGTACGGAAGGCGTGGACGAACGCGGAGAGCACGTAACCTCCTGCGGCCACCTCGGCGGCTCAGAACGGGACAGGCCGACGAGGGGTCTCGGATCGGGTAGTGGGACTGTAACAGCCGGTCCGCTGGAGGCGGATCCGACGACGAGCGGGTGCCGAGCGACGCGCGCTGGTGCCGACGCCCCGGCTAGCGAGTGGCGACGCTCCCGCCGGCGGCCTCGATCTTCTCCCGGGCGGACCCCGAGAACGCGTCGGCGGTGATCTGGACGGCGACGCCGATCTCACCGCTGCCGAGCACCTTGACGAGCTGCTTCGGGCGCACAGCGCCCTTGGCGACGAGGTCCTCGACGCCGATCTCGCCACCGTCGGGATAGAGGGACGTCAGTCGGTCGAGGTTGACCACCTGGAACTCGATCTTCGCGGGGTTCTTGAAACCCCGGAGCTTGGGCAGCCGCATGTGCAGCGGCATCTGCCCGCCCTCGAAGCCAGGCGGCACCTGGCCGCGAGCCCCGGTGCCCTTGGTGCCTCGGCCTGCTGTCTTGCCCTTGGACGCCTCGCCTCGACCCACGCGGGTCTTGGCCTTTTTCGCCCCTGGCGCCGGGCGCAGGTGATGGACCTTGATGGTCATGTCAGTCGACCTCCTCGACGGTGACGAGGTGCGCGACCGTCGCCACCATGCCGCGGATCTCGGGCCGATCCTCCTTGACGACGACGTCGCCGAGTCGTTTGAGCCCGAGCGTGCGCAGCGTCTCCCGCTGGTTGAACTTGGAACCGATTCCGGACCGCTGCTGGATGACCTTGAGCCGTCCCATGTCAGCGCCCCGTCCCGGCCTGGGCACGCAGCAGAGCCGCGGGCGCGACGTCCTCGATCGGCAGACCGCGTCGTGCGGCTACCTCCTCTGGGCGCTGCAATCCGCGAAGCGCTGCGACGGTGGCGTGCACGATGTTGATGGGGTTGTCCGATCCCAGCGACTTGCTCAGAACGTCATGGATGCCGGCGCACTCGAGCACCGCCCGCACCGGACCACCGGCGATGACGCCGGTGCCGGGGCTGGCCGGACGCAGCAGCACCACGCCGGCCGCCTTCTCGCCCGTGATCGGGTGCGGGATGGTGCCCTGGATGCGGGGCACCCGGAAGAAGCTCTTCTTGGCCTCCTCGACGCCCTTGGCGATCGCCGCCGGCACCTCCTTGGCCTTGCCGTAGCCGACGCCGAGCATGCCGTCGCCGTCCCCGACCACGACCAGTGCCGTGAAGCTGAAGCGCCGGCCACCCTTGACGACCTTCGCGACGCGGTTGATCTTCACGACCCGCTCGATGTACGTGCTCTTCTCCGCCTGGGCGTCGCCCCGGCGCCCGTCCCGGCGGTCGCGTCGTTCGCCACCGCCGGTGCCGGTGCCGGTGCCGCCGCCGCGGCGCTGCGGTCCTGCCATCGAAGTGGCCCTACTTCCTTGTGTCATTCGTTGTGTCGCTCGTCGCGTGCTGTGGGGTTGCCGTGCGTGCCGTCATCAGAACGCGAGTCCGCCTTCGCGGGCGCCCTCGGCGAGGGCCGCGATCCGGCCGTGGTAGCGGTTGCCGCCACGGTCGAAGACGACCGTCTCGACTCCGGCGTCCTTGGCCCGGGTGGCGACCAGTCGACCGACCTCCCGGGCCTTGGCCGTCTTGTCCGAGTCCGACCCCCGCAGGTCGGTCTCCATGGTGGAGGCCGACGCCAGCGTGTGACCGGCGTAGTCGTCGACCACCTGCACGAAGACATGCCGGCTGGAACGGGTCACGACCAGGCGCGGCCTCGCGGCCGACCCGGAAACCTTCTTGCGCACCCGGATGTGACGGCGCGATCGGGCCGCCGTCTTGCCTGGTACGCGCTTGTTCGGCGTGAGTGCCATGCCTACTTCCCAGCCTTTCCGACCTTGCGGCGGATGTGCTCGCCCTGGTACCGCACGCCCTTGCCCTTGTACGGGTCGGGCTTGCGAAGCTTGCGGATCTTCGCTGCGGTCTCCCCCACCTGCTGCTTGTCGATGCCGCTGACCGTGAAACGGGTCTGCGTCTCGACCGTGAAGGTGATGCCGTCCGGCGGTGTGACGTGGATGGGGTGGCTGAACCCGAGCGCGAACTCCAGATTGGATCCGCGTGCCTGCACGCGATAGCCGACCCCCACGATCTCGAGGGTCTTCGTGTAACCCTCGGTGACACCGGTGACCATGTTCGCCACGAGGGTGCGCGAGAGCCCGTGCAGCGCCCGCGAGCGATTCTCGTCGTCCGGTCGGGTGACCTGGACCTGGCCGTCGTCGAGCCGCTCCGCGACGATGGGCTCGGCGAGCGTGTGGCGCAGGGCCCCTCTGGGGCCCTTTACCCGCACGTCGGAGCCGTCGATCTCGATCTCGACACCCGAGGGCACCGGGATCGGCATTCGGCCGATGCGCGACATGTCGTTCTCCTCTCGTGCCTCAGGTCACCAGACGTAGGCGAGGACTTCCCCACCTACCCCGCGCTTGCCGGCCTGCCGGTCGGTGAGCAGCCCGGTCGACGTCGAGATGATCGCGACACCGAGCCCGCCGAGCACCTTGGGAAGGTTGGTGGACTTGCAGTAGACCCGAAGGCCCGGCTTCGAGATGCGCCGGATGCCGGCGATCGACCGCTCACGGTTCGGGCCGTACTTGAGGTCGAGGGTCAACGTCTTCCCGACACCGCTCTCGGCGTCGGCCACGTTCCAGCCGGCGATGAAGCCCTCCTGCTGGAGGATCTCGGCGACGTGGGTCTTGACCTTGCTGTGCGGCATCGCGACAGCCTCGTGGTACGCGGTGTTCGCGTTCCGAAGACGCGTCAGCATGTCCGCGATGGGGTCTGACATGGTCATGGCCGGCCGGCCTCTCTCGTCGTGGTTTCCGGGCCCGAGGGCCTGGACCTACGACGTCGTGTTGCGGTTTGGGTGGTCCGGTCCGTGCAGTCGCGCCCGAACGAGTGCACGGCTACCAACTGCTCTTCGTGATGCCAGGCAGCTCGCCGCGATGCGCCATCTCGCGGATGCAGATGCGACACAGCCCGAACTTCCGGTACACCGAGTGCGGGCGCCCGCAGCGCTGGCAGCGGGTGTAGCCACGGACTTTGAACTTGGGCGTCTTCCTGGCCTTGTTGACCAGAGCGGTCTTCGCCACGTCAGGACTCCTTGAAGGGGAAGCCGAGGCGGCGGAGCAGTGCCCGCCCCTCGTCGTCGGTCTTGGCGGTCGTGACCACCGTGATGTCCATGCCGCGCACCCGGTCGATCCGGTCCTGGTCGATCTCGTGGAACATCGACTGCTCGTTGAGGCCGAACGTGTAGTTGCCGTTGCCGTCGAACTGCGTCGGCGCGAGGCCACGGAAGTCGCGGATACGCGGGAGGGCGATCGTCAGGAGACGGTCGAGGAACTCCCACATCCGGGCCCCACGAAGCGTGGTGTGAGCACCGATCGGCTGACCCTCGCGGAGCTTGAACTGCGCGATGGACTTGCGCGCCTTGGTCACCGTCGGTTTCTGCCCGGTGATGGTGGCGAGGTCGCGCACGGCACCCTCGATCAGCTTGGAGTCGCGCGCGGCGTCTCCGACGCCCATGTTGACGACGATCTTCGTCAACCGCGGCACCTGCATGACGTTGCCGTAGGTGAACTCGTCCCGCAGCTCCGCGACGATCTCCTCGCGGTAGCGAGTCTGCAGGCGCGGCGCGGTGTCCGCGCGCTCGGTCGTGGTACTCATGCTGCTCCTCACACGTCCTTGCCGCTGCGCTTGGACACCCGGACGCTGCGCAATCCGTCGTACGTCGTCCCGTCACCCCGACGCTTCTCGACCGGGTCGCGGCGGTAGCCGATCCGGGTGGGCTTGTCGCCGTCGGGCTCGATGAGCATCACGTTGCTCACGTGGATCGGCGCCTCCTGGGTGACGATGCCGCCCGTGGTCGCGCCGCGGTTGGTCCGCCCGATCTTCGTGTGCTTGGTGATGCGGTTGACCCCCTCGACGATCACGCGCTGCTTCTCGGGAAACGAAGCGATGATCTTGCCCTTGACACCCTTGTCCTTGCCGGACAGGACGAGCACGGTGTCGCCCTTCTTCACATGCATAGCTCACGCCCTCGCTTCGCTTCGGGCGTGCAGAGACGCCCTGTACTCATTGATTCGCTCGCTGCGCTCACTCATGGGCGCCCTCGCTTCGCTTCGGGCGTGCAGAGACGCCCTGTACTCATTGATTCGCTCGCTGCGCTCACTCATGGGTCACAACACCTCCGGGGCGAGCGAGATGATCCGCATGAACCGCTTCTCCCGCAGCTCGCGGCCCACCGGGCCGAAGATGCGGGTGCCGCGCGGGTCGCCGCCGTCACGGATGATCACGGCGGCGTTCTCGTCGAAGCGGATGTACGAGCCGTCGGCGCGCCGGCGCGACTTCGTCGTCCGGACGATGACGGCTTTGACCACCTCGCCCTTCTTGACGTTGCCGCCGGGGATCGCGTCCTTGACGGTCGCAACGATGATGTCGCCGATGCCGGCGTAGCGCCGTCCCGAGCCACCGAGCACCCGGATGCACAAGATTTCCTTGGCACCGGTGTTGTCGGCCACGCGCAGGCGTGACTCCTGCTGGATCACAACAGACTCCTACTTGGCCTTCTCGACGATCTCGACCACGCGCCAGCGCTTGGTCGCAGACAGCGGACGGGTCTCCATGAGCAGGACGCGGTCGCCGATGCCGCATGCGTTCTGCTCGTCGTGCGCCTTGTACTTGCTGGTGCGGCGGATGACCTTGCCGTACAGCGGGTGCATGACGCGGTCCTCGACGGCGACGACGACGGTCTTGTCCATCTTGTCGCTGACGACGAGGCCCTCGCGGGTCTTGCGGAACCCGCGCGCTACCTCTGACGTGGCGGTGCTCATGCCATCCTTCTCACTGGTCTCACTCGTCTCACTCGTGGTCTCGGTCATGCCACATCACCGGCGTCCTGAACGTGGACGATGCCCAGCTCGCGCTCGCGCATGATCGTGTAGACGCGCGCGATGTCGCGACGGACGGCCCGCAGCCGACCATGGCTCTCGAGCTGTCCGGTCGCGGCCTGGAAGCGCAGGTTGAACAGCTCCTCCTTCGCCTCGGCGAGCTTGGTGGCGAGATCGTCGTCAGCGAGCTCGCGCAGATCTCCGACCCTTGTCCCGACTGCCATCACGCCTCCTCACGCATCACGAACTTGCACTTCATCGGCAGCTTGTGCATCGCGCGGCGCAGCGCCTCGCGAGCGACCGACTCCGGTACTCCGGACAGCTCGAACATGACGCGACCGGGTTTCACGTTCGCGATCCACCAC
Organism: Nocardioidaceae bacterium; assembly: GCA_037719575.1. GTDB lineage: Bacteria > Actinomycetota > Actinomycetes > Propionibacteriales > Nocardioidaceae > JAWWPG01. The sequence continues at coordinate 440 of JBBJMF010000078.1, read as the reverse complement.
TCCGTCGAGCCCTTGCCCGAACCCATGCGGGTCTCGGCCGGCTTCTTCGTCAACGGCCGGTCCGGGTAGATGTTGATCCAGACCTTGCCGCCGCGACGGATGTAGCGGGTCGCTGCGATTCGCGCCGACTCGATCTGCCGGTTCGTGACGTAGTGCGGCTCGAGGGCCTGGATGCCGAACTCGCCGAAGGCGAGCGACGTCCCGCCCTTGGCCTGGCCGCGACGATTCGGGTGGTGCTGCTTGCGGTGCTTGACCCTGCGGGGAATGAGCATCGTCTCAGCCCTCCTGCGTGGCCGGCGGCGGCTCGGCCTCGGCCGGTGCGGCGGTCTTTGCCGGGGATTCGTTCGACCCGGATGCGGCAGCCGTCGGTACGTCGGGTCGGCCTGTGCCAGCCGGTGCCGTGCCAGCCGGTGCCGTGCCAGCCGGTGCCGTGCCAGCCG
>JBBJMF010000077.1:0-13495 GCA_037719575.1 Nocardioidaceae bacterium | reverse complement strand
CGATCATCCGCAACTTCTGCATCATCGCCCACATCGACCACGGCAAGTCGACGCTCGCCGACCGGATGCTGCAGCTGACCGGGGTCGTCGAGGGGCGCAGCATGCGGGCGCAGTACCTCGACCGGATGGACATCGAGCGCGAGCGGGGCATCACGATCAAGAGCCAGGCGGTGCGGCTGCCATGGACCGCCACCGCTGGCGCGCAGGTGGGCAACCAGTTCGTGCTCAACATGATCGACACCCCCGGTCACGTCGACTTCACCTACGAGGTGAGCCGGTCGCTCGAGGCGTGTGACGGTGCGGTGCTGCTCGTGGACGCCGCGCAGGGAATCGAGGCGCAGACGCTGGCCAACCTCTACCTCGCGCTCGACGCCGACCTGCACATCATCCCGGTGCTCAACAAGATCGACCTGCCGAGCGCGCAGCCCGAGAAGTACGCCGCGGAGCTCGCCCACATCATCGGTTGTGACGCGGACGACGTCTTCCGGGTCTCCGCGAAGACCGGCGAGGGCGTCGAGACGCTGCTCAACGAGATCGTCGCGACGGTTCCCCGGCCACAAGGGGTCGCCGACGCACCGCCACGAGCGCTGATCTTCGACTCCGTGTACGACACCTACCGCGGCGTCGTGACCTATGTCCGGGTGGTCGACGGCCGGCTGTCCCACCGTGACCGAATCAAGATGATGTCGACCGGGGCTGTGCACGAGATGCTCGAGGTGGGTGTCATCTCCCCCGAGCCGGTCCGTGCGGACCATCTCGGCGTCGGCGAGGTCGGCTACCTGATCACCGGCGTCAAGGAGGTCCGGCAGTCCCGGGTCGGCGACACCGTGACCGCGGCCGTGCACGGGGCGACGCAGGCGCTCAGCGGCTACCGCCACCCGAACCCGATGGTCTACTCCGGTCTCTACCCGATCGACGGCGACGACTACCCGACCCTGCGCGACGCCCTCGACAAGCTCCAGCTCAACGACGCCGCGCTGATGTACGAGCCGGAGACGTCGGGCGCCCTCGGCTTCGGCTTCCGCTGCGGGTTCCTTGGGCTGCTTCACATGGAGATCGTCCGCGAGCGGCTGGAGCGGGAGTTCAACCTCGACCTGATCTCCACGGCGCCCAACGTCGTCTACCGCGTCGTGATGGAGGACGGCTCCGAGGTCGTCGTGACCAACCCCAGCGAGTACCCGGGGGAGGGCAAGATCCACGAGGTCTACGAGCCCGTCGTCCGCGCCACGATCCTCTCCCCGTCCGACTACATCGGGGCCATCATGGACCTCTGCCAGAATCGGCGCGGGTCCCTGCACGGGATGGAGTACCTGTCCGAGGACCGGGTGGAGCTGCGCTACACGCTCCCGCTGGCGGAGATCGTCTTCGACTTCTTCGACGCGCTCAAGTCGCGCACCAAGGGATATGCGTCGCTCGACTACGAGCCGATCGACGAGCAGCCGAGTGACCTGGTCAAGGTCGACGTCCTGCTGCACGGCGACCCGGTCGACGCGTTCTCGGCGATCGTGCATCGAGACGCTGCCTACGCGTACGGCGTCGGCCTGACCTTGAAGCTCAAGGAGCTGATCCCGCGACAGCAGTTCGAGGTGCCGATCCAGGCAGCCATCGGTGCCAGGGTGATCGCCCGCGAGACGGTGCGGGCGATGCGCAAGGACGTGCTTGCCAAGTGCTACGGCGGCGACATCACCCGCAAGCGCAAGCTGCTCGAGAAGCAGAAGGAAGGCAAGAAGCGGATGAAGATGGTGGGCCGGGTCGAGGTCCCGCAGGAAGCCTTCATCTCGGCACTGAACACGTCTGAGTCGAGCGAGAGGTCCAAGAGGTAGCTCCGCACCCAGTGGGGTAGGAATGTGCCATGGATGACAGCACCGCCGCCCGACTCGCCCTCCTCGAGACCCACGTGGACTGGCTTTACCAGAACTCCGGCTACGCGCCCCCCTACGGCCATGGCGGGTCTCCTCCCGCCGGCCCCGCCGCGGGCGCAGGTGGTGGCGGAGGGATCTCGGCGGCCGTGCTGGCCCTGGTGAGAGACGGCAACAAGATCGGCGCGATCAGGCAGTATCGCGAGGAGACGGGAGTCGGCCTGAAGGAGGCCAAGGACGCCGTAGACCGGCTCGGCTGACAACAACAGGACCGACCTCGGTGAGGCTGACGGTGGGCTACCGCGTCGCGGCGTCGTCCAAGCTCCTGAGCACCACCCGATCGCTCGATCTGTTCACCTTCCGTTCGTCAAAGGCCACTCAACGATTCATCGTGTCTCCCTAGGCTCGGCCCCGTGAGATCCGAGCCGGCCATCGCCCCGGCCCCTAGATGGAAGGCCATACCACGATGAATGCACGCTCCACGAGACACTTCTTGACGGTCTCCGCGGCCACCGTGTTCCTGTTGTCCGCCTGCGGCGGCCAAGACAGCTCCTCTGGGGGTGACGTGTCGGGCGAGGTGGTCGTCGACGGGTCGTCGACAGTCGGCCCGCTCACCTCAGCCGCAGGCGAGCTGTTCTCCGGAGAGCAGTCCGGCGTGAACGTCTCAGTGGCCACGTCCGGGACCGGAGGCGGCTTCGAGAAGTTCTGCCAGGGTGAGACCGACATCTCCGATGCCTCGCGTCCCATCGAGGCCGAAGAGGCGGCGATCTGCAAGAAGGCGGGGATCGCGTATACCGAGATGCAGGTCGCCAACGACGCGCTCACCGTCGTCGTGTCGAAGGACAACGACTTCGTGTCCTGTCTGACGATCGAGCAGCTGAACACCATGTGGGCGCCGGAGTCCGAGGGCAAGGTCGACAACTGGAACCAGATCGATCCCAGCTTCCCAGACGAGCCTCTCGAGCTGTTCGGCGCAGGCACCGACTCCGGCACATTCGACTACTTCACGGAAGCGGTCAACGGCGAAGAAGCGGCGAGCCGCTCCGACTACAACGCCACAGAGGACGACAACATCACCGTCAAGGGTGTTGCGGGGTCCGCGAACGCGCTCGGCTACTTCGGTTACACCTACTACGAGGAGAACCAGGACATCCTCAAGGCCGTGGCTATCGACAGCGGCAACGGTTGCGTGGACCCCAGCCCGGAGACTGCCGCAGACGGGACGTACACCCCTCTCGCTCGACCCCTGTTCATCTACGTCTCGAACTCGTCGTACGCCGACAAGCCTCAGGTAGCGGCGTTCGTGGACTACTACTCCGCGAACGACCAGAAGATCGCAGAGGCCGCGAAGTTCATCCAGCTGAGTGACGGGCAGCGCACCAAGCTGGAGCAGGCCGCAAGCGCTCTCAAGAGCTAGTCGCCTTCGGCAAAGGATCGTTGTGAGCCCAACGAGTGCACCGGGAGGGTCGTCCCTCAAGACGGCCCCTCAGGGCATCGATCCGGAGGTGCATCTGTCCGATGAGGGTGCCTTCCTGCGGCGCAGCAAGGGCCGCTACGGCGAGCGCGTAGCCATGGTGGGGCTGATGAGCTCCGCTGTGCTGTCGGTGCTCATCACCATCGGAATCTTCTTTGCTCTCCTCGTGCCGGCCGTGGAGTTCTTCCGCGAGGTCAGCATCTGGGACTTCCTGACCGGCACTCGGTGGGCACCCACCTTCTCGAACCCCGACTACGGGGTCCTCCCGCTCATCAGCGGCACTCTGTGGACGACGCTGATCGGGATGCTCGTCGCCATTCCCGCGGGGCTGGGGGCGGCGATCTATCTCTCCGAGTACGCGCCACAGCGCGTCAGAAAGATGTTGAAGCCGACGCTCGAGGTGCTGGCTGGTATCCCGTCGGTGGTGTACGGCTACTTCGCGCTCTACTTCGTGGCGCCTACCGTGCTCAACGACCTGCTGAACGTCAACGTCGGGACATTCAGCGTCCTTGCTGCGGGACTCGTGCTCGGCGTCCTCATCATTCCGACGGTGGCTTCTCTTTCCGAAGATGCCATGGGCTCGGTCCCGCAAGCACTGCGGCAGGCGTCGTTCGCGCTGGGCGCCAACAAGATGCGCACCACGCTGCGGGTCGTCTTCCCGGCTGCCATCTCCGGAATTACGGCATCGATCGTGCTGGGACTGTCCCGGGCTGTGGGGGAGACGATGATCGTCGCACTCGCCGCCGGGCCTCGCGCTCAGGTCGTGCACAAGCCGACGGATCCCGGTCAGACCATGACCGGCTTCATCGCTCAGACTGCAACCGGCGAGAGCAGTCCCGGAACTCTCACCTATAACACGCTGTTTGCGGTTGGTCTGCTGCTTTTTGTCATCACGCTCGTCATGAACATCGCCGCGGGCATCATCGTCCGCAGAATCCGTGAGGTGTACTGATGGCCAGCCTCGGAGACCTCGCGACACGGCCGCTCCAGACGGAACGTGAGGGTGACCGTAATCTCAAGTCGATCGTCTTCCTGGCTGTCCTCTGGCTGACGGTCCTCTTCTCCGTTCTGTGTCTGGCCCTCCTACTGGCCAAGTCCATCGTCGACGGCTCGACCAGGCTCGACAGCCAGCTGCTGACGAACTACACGTCGCAGCTTTTCCCCGAAACGGCTGGTGCGCGAGCAGCGATCCTCGGGTCGGCATGGGTCATCGTGACTACCGCCATCCTGGCGATCCCGCTCGGTATCGCTGCGGGCGTGTATCTCGAGGAGTTCGCCGACCCCAAGCGCTGGTACAACAAGGTCATCGAGGTCAACCTCACCAACCTCGCGGCTGTGCCCGCGATCGTCTACGGGATGCTGACGGCGGGTTTCGCGCTGGCCATCGGCATGGAGCGCAGGATCTTGCTCAGCGGCGCGATCGCTCTCGCCCTGCTGATCCTTCCCGTCATCATCATCACCACGCGCGAGTCGGTGAGATCGGTGCCGCGGGAGATCCGGGACGGATCCTTGGCCCTGGGCGCCACCCACCTGCAGACCGTATGGCGTCAGACGATTCCGTCGGCGGTCCCGGGAATCGCGACGGGCTCCATCCTTGCCCTGTCGCGTGCCTTGGGGGAGGCTGCACCGCTGCTGCTGCTGGGTGGTCTGGTCTTCGTGAACTACGACCCCAACGGACTGTCATCTGGTTTCACCGTGATGCCGATCCAGATCTACAACTGGGCGTCGCAGTCCCAGGAAGAGTTCCACCAGGTCGCGTCTGCCACCATCATCTTGATGCTCGTGCTGCTGCTCGTCATGAACGCCCTTGCGATCGCCATTCGCAACCGATACCAGAGACGCTGGTGAGTGAGCCCATGACCACCGATTCCTTCTCAACATCGACCGGCATCCCGCGCGAGCAGGAGATCCAGTTGAGCGACTCACCGGCAGTGTCGACGTTCCTCGACTCGCGGCCTGACTCCAGGAGATCGATTTCCCCGGAGCCGCTGCCCATCATGGAATGCGAGGAAGTCAACGTCTACTACGGCTCCTTCCGCGCTGTCACAGGCGTGTCCATGAGCTTCGGGCGGCACGAGATCACAGCACTCATCGGACCCTCCGGGTGCGGGAAGTCGACCTTGTTACGCTCGCTCAACCGCATGAACGACCTCATCGACGGTGCGCGCGTCGAGGGTCGGGTCACCTTCCATGGACAGCCCATCTATGCGAAGGATGTCGACCCCATCGAAGTGCGACGTCGCATCGGGATGGTCTTCCAGAAGCCGAACCCGTTCCCGAAGTCGATCTACGACAACATCGCCTACGGGCCACGCGTGATCGGGATGAAGGTCGAGAGCATGGACGACCTGGTAGAGGAGGCCTTGACGCAGGCTGCCTTGTGGGACGAGGTGAAGGACAAGCTCAAGCAGTCCGCGAACGGCCTCTCTGGAGGTCAGCAGCAGCGGCTGTGCATCGCTCGAACGATTGCAGTCAAGCCGGAAGTGATCCTGATGGATGAGCCGTGCTCGGCCCTCGATCCCATCGCGACGTCGCGGATCGAGGACCTCATGAGCGACCTGCGTGATAACTACACGATCATCATCGTGACCCACAACATGCAGCAGGCCGCGCGCGTTGCTGATCGCACCGCTTTCTTCACTGCCCTTGCCGACGAGGGCACAGGCGACAGGACCGGTCTCCTCGTCGAGTACGACCTGACCACGACGATCTTCAGGAACCCCGCCGACGAGAGGACCGAGAACTACATCTCCGGCCGGTTCGGTTGAGCGAGTGAACGGGGTGGCCCCCAGCGTGGGAGCCGCAGGGGTTCGCGAGGTCTGAAGCACTCATCCACCTCGGGTCCTCTTCGCCGGGCGCGGTTGTCTTCGAGGCGATCCGGGACATCAAGGTACGGAGCATCCACCGAAATCATGACTGCGGCTCGCAACGCCGACCAAGCTCAGAGCGCAGCGTCCAAACACCCAGATCACCGATCGGGCGTTGTTAGCCTGGCGACTGAGTGCAGCGAGGCGAAGGGCGGTGATGTCGGTGGCGCTGGAGATCCCAGACGAGCTCCGCGCGTTCGCCGACCGCAGTGACGCGTGGGCTCGTTGGATCGACCGGCTCCCTGCCCTGGCCCGATCCCTGGTCGACGAATGGGACCTGACGCTCGACGGCGCGAGCATGCATGGCGAGTGTGCGCTCGTCCTACCTGTCCGCACTGCCGATGACACCGCAGCGGTGCTCAAGGTCGGCTGGCCGCACGAGGAAGCCGCCGAGGAGCACCTGGCGCTGCGGTTCTGGGCCGGAAATGGCGCAGTTACCCTGCTGCGCGCGGACCCCCGCAGATCCGCTCTTCTCCTAGAAAGACTGCAGACCGTCGACCTCACGTCTCTCCCGACGCTGGAGGCGTGTGAGGTCGTAGCGGGCTTCTACCAAAGCCTGCACGTGGAAGCCTCTCCCGAGTTCCGCCGGCTCTCCTCGCTCTGCGCGGACTGGAGCCAGCGCCTCGCGGCCATCAGGTCGCACCCGGATCTGCCACGACGCTATGTCGACCGAGCCGCCTCGTTGACCCGTGAGCTCGCGACCGACCCGGCCACTGACGGACGCATCGTGCACACCGACCTGCACTACTACAACGTGCTCCAGGGCGAGCGTGAGCCATGGCTGGTGATCGACCCCAAGCCGCTCTCGGGCGATCCGGCCTTCGAGGTGGCGCCGTTGCTCTGGAACAACTGGACGGAGGTCGTGGCATCCGGCGAGGTCCGCGCGTCGATCCGGGAGCGCTTCGCGACGGTCGTGGAGGTCGCCGGTCTCGACGAGGAGCGCGCCAAGGCCTGGGTGGTCGTGCGGATGATGGTCAACGCCATGTGGGAGATCGAGGAACCGTCGCCAACGTCCGACGAGAAGAACGGCTGGCTCACCGACTGCATCACCATCACCAAGGCGATGGAGGACTGACGGTCCGCGTCACGTACACTGGACTCGTTGGCCCGCAGAGTCTTGCCTCGGGCCACCTTCTATGTCGACCACGACGCACCGCGAGCTCCGCGGAAGCGACGCGCAGGACGACTACTCAACGTTCGGAGAGTTCCCTATGGCGGCCAGCCGCCCCCTTCACCACGTCTCGCATGCCCGGATGAGCGCACCCAGCGCCGTCGGCCAACCATCGTTCACCCAGCTCGGGGTCCCCCAGCCGCTCGTCGCCGCCCTGGCGCGCGTCGGCATCACCGAGCCGTTCCCGATCCAGACCGCCACGCTTCCTGACTCGCTCGCGGGCCGCGACCTGCTCGGCCGTGGGCGCACCGGATCGGGGAAGACCTACGCCTTCCTGCTGCCGATGCTGGCCCGCCTGGCAGCGAACAACGGCAGCCGGCGACCGTCGCGTCCCCGTGCGCTGATCCTCGCGCCCACGCGTGAGCTCGCCAGCCAGATCAACGCCGCCCTGATACCGCTCGCGAAGGCGCTGGCACTGCGCACCGTGACGGTCTTCGGCGGGGTCAGCGCCCACCCGCAGATCTCGGCCCTCAGGGCAGGTGTCGACATCGTGGTCGCCTGCCCCGGTCGGCTCGCCGACCACGTGCAGACCGGGCACGCCGTCCTCGACGCGGTCGAGATCACCGTGCTGGACGAGGCCGACCACATGGCAGACCTCGGCTTCCTGCCCGTCGTACGACGACTGCTGGACAAGACACCCGCCAACGGGCAGCGCATGCTGTTCTCGGCGACCCTCGACAGCGGGGTCGACGTGCTCGCCAAGCGCTACCTGACCAACCCGGTGACCCATCAGGTCGACGAGATCGACGCTCCCTCGGCGGAGATGACCCACCACGTGCTCCACGTGGACAGGGACTCCAGGCTGCCGGTGCTGGTGGACCTGGCGTCGGCACCGGGGCGCACGCTCGTCTTCACCCGCACCCGGCACGGCGCCAAGCAGCTCGCGAAGCGCCTCACGGCGGCCGGCGTGCCGGCGCTGGAGATGCATGGCGACCTGTCACAGGCCATCCGGACCCGCAACCTGGCGGCCTTCGCGAAGGGCGGCTCCTCGACCCTGGTCGCCACCGACATCGCGGCCCGGGGGATCCACGTCGACGACATCCGGCTGGTGATCCACGCCGACCCGCCGGCTGAGCACAAGGCCTACCTGCACCGCTCGGGCCGCACCGCGCGCGCCGGCGCCACCGGGACGGTCGTGACCCTGATGGTCGACGCTCAGGTCTCCGACGTTCGCACGCTGACCCGGAAGGCCGGCGTCAGGCCGACGATCACCCGGCTGGGCACCGGGCACCCGCTGCTCGGGCAGATCGCCCCGGGCGATCGGGTCCTGGTGTCGCCGCCGCCGTTCGTCGCCGGCACATCGGCCGCGGGTGCGTCATCGTCTGGTGGCTACCGGAGCCGACAAGGAAACCGGGCTCGTCCTGCCCAGGCCCCGACCGCGTCGCACCGGTCGTCTGCGTCCGGTGCAGGTGCTTCGCGTCCTCGGCGAAAGTCCCGGCAGCGACCGCCAAGACCTGTCACTCGCTGACGAAGTCATCTACGGTTCATTCTCATGGTGGATACCTCACCGGCGTCCGCGACGCTGGCGGACCGGCCCGAGAGCCTCGGCCGGATGTTCTTCGACCGGGTGCGTGCGACACCGGGCCGCGAGGCCTACAGCTACCCGGACGGCTCGGGCTGGACGTCGGTCACCTGGCACCAGACCGGTGAGCGGGTCACGAGGATTGCTGCCGGCCTGATCGCGCTCGGTGTCGAACCTGAGCAGCGGGTGGCAATCGCCTCCGGGACCCGGTATGAGTGGATCCTCGCCGACCTGGCGATCATGTCGGCCGGTGCGGCCACCACGACGGTCTACCCGTCGAGCATGGCGGCCGATGTCGCGTTCATCGTCGGCGACTCCGACTCCCGCGTCGTGTTCGCCGAGGACGGCAGCCAGGTCGCGAAGCTGCGTGAGAAGCGCGCCGAGCTGCCCCGACTGAGCAAGATCGTGGTGTTCGAGCCCGGCAGTCCCCGTGTGCTCAGCGACGACCCGGGCGCCAACGACGATGCCTGGGTCATCTCCTTCGCCGACCTGGAAGCGCTCGGCTCCGACCTCCTCTCCGGCCAGCCAGATGCCGTCGAGCAGCGCGTCACGAGCATCCACGCAGACCATCTCGCGACGCTGATCTACACGTCCGGTACGACGGGCCGGCCCAAGGGCGTGCGGCTGCCGCACTCCGCATGGACCTACGAGGGCGTTGCCGTCCAGGCTTTGGACATCCTCGGCCTCGACGACGTGCAGTTCCTGTGGCTGCCGCTGGCTCATTCCTTCGGCAAGGTTCTGCTGTCGACCCAGCTCGCCATCGGGTTTCCGACTGCCGTCGATGGACGGGTCGACAAGATCATCGAGAACCTCGCCGTCGTGCGGCCGACGTTCATGGGAGCTGCGCCGCGCATCTTCGAGAAGGCGCATGGCCGGGTCGTGACCATGACGGCGGCCGAAGGCGGCGTCAAGAAGAAGATCTTCGACCGGGCCTTCGTGGTGGGACTGGAGGTCGACAGGCTCCGCCTTGGCGGCAAGCAGGTCCCGCCACTGCTCGCCGTCCAGCACAAGGTCTTCGACCGGCTCGTGTTCGCCAAGATCCGCGCCCGCTTCGGCGGCCGGGTGCGGTTCTTCGTCTCCGGAGCGGCCGCCCTCAACCGCGACATCGCCGAGTGGTTCCACGCGGCGGGCATCTTGATCCTCGAGGGCTACGGCCTCACCGAGACCTCTGCCGGCACCTGCATCAACCGTCCGGACAACTACAAGTTCGGCACGGTCGGGCCACCCTTGGACGGCACCGAGTTCCGGCTCGCCGACGACGGGGAGCTGCTCGTCAAGGGGCCAGGGGTGATGGACGGTTACCACAACCAGGACGCCGCGACCGGCGGGACCCTGGTGGACGGTTGGTTCCACACCGGCGATATCGGCGAGATCGACGCTGACGGCTTCGTGCGCGTCACGGACCGCAAGAAGGACCTTTTCAAGACATCGGGGGGGAAGTACGTCGCGCCGCAGGTCATCGAGGGCCGCTTCAAGGCGGTCTGTCCCTACGCCAGCCAGTTCGTGGTCCATGGCAACGACCGCAACTTCGTGAGCGCGCTCGTCACGCTCGACGCCGACGCGCTCGGCGAATGGGCGAGCCAGCACGGTCTCGCGGGGCGCTCGTACGCCGAGATCGTGACGTCCGACGTGGCGCGCGACATGGTCCAGGGCTACGTCGACGAGCTCAACACTCGGCTGAACCGGTGGGAGACCATCAAGAGGTTCGTCGTGCTCGAGCGTGACCTGTCGGTCGAGGAGGGCGAGATCACCCCGAGCATGAAGGTCAAGCGCAAGGTTGTCGAGGACCATTACCGCGACCGTCTCGACGCGCTCTACCGCTGAGCCGCCCCGGTCTGGTCGGCTGACATGATCGTCGGGTGCCCTCGACGCTGCCCGACGGCGACCCTGCCCCAGCCGACGGCCGGCTCCCGGACGCGACCCTCGACCGACTGGGCGCGGCGCCTCTCGGGTTCTACGTCCACGTCCCCTTCTGTGCGGTGCGGTGCGGGTACTGCGACTTCAACACCTACACGGCCACCGAGCTGGGCGCGTCACCTGGCGCTTCGCAGTCGTCGTACGCGCAGGTCGCGATCCAGGAGGTGCGGCTCGCGCGCCGCGTGCTGGGCGACCGTGACCTGCCGGTCGACACGGTGTTCTTCGGTGGGGGGACGCCGACCCTGCTGCCTCCGGCAGATCTGCTCGCCGTGCTCGCGGCGGTGGGGGACGAGTTCGGCCTGGCGCCCGGCGCGGAGGTGACGACCGAGTCCAACCCTGACAGTGTCACCGCCGCCGACCTGGAGACGCTTCGCGCCGGCGGGATCAGCCGGATCTCGTTCGGCATGCAGTCGGCGGTGCCCGCGGTGCTCGCCGTCCTCGACCGAACCCACGACCCGAGGCGGCTGCCCGACGTTGTGCGGTGGGCGCGAGTTGCGGGGTTCGGGCAGGTCAGCCTCGACCTTATCTACGGCACCCCAGGTGAGACGCTCGCCGACTGGCGGGTCAGCCTCGAGGCGGCGCTGGCTCTCGGTCCGGACCACCTGAGCGCCTACGCTCTCGTCGTGGAGCCGGGTACGGCGCTGGCTCGGCGCGTGAGCCGTGGTGAGCTGCCGACGCCGGACGACGACGACCTGGCCGACAAGTACGAGCTCGCCGACGATCTCTTGAGGGCCGCGGGCCTGCACTGGTACGAGATGTCCAACTGGTCCTGCGATGAGACCGGCTGGTGCCGCCACAACCTCGGCTACTGGCAGGGCTCGGACTGGTGGGGGGTCGGCCCCGGGGCGCACTCCCACGTGTCAGGGGTGCGTTGGTGGAATGTGAAGCACCCCTCCGCGTACGCCGACCGGATGGCCGCCAGCGAGAGCCCGGCCGCCGCGCGCGAGGTGCTCGACGACGAGACCCGCCGGGTCGAGCGGGTGCTCCTGGAGACCCGCATGGTCACGGGGCTCCCACTCTCGGTGCTTGGCGCGGGTGGCCAGGCGGCGGTCCCGGGTCTCGTTGCTGACGGCCTGGTCGAGGTATTGGGCGCCATGCTCACGCTCACCCGACGGGGCCGCCTGCTCGCGGACGCTGTCGTCCGTGCCCTGCTTCCGTGACGACCAACGCGCTCAGCCCTCCACGATCCGACGATCAGATGGCGTGATCCCTTCAGCTGTCGGATGTCATGCGGGCCGCCCTGCCAGGTGGGCGTACCCGCGCCGGATGGCGTCGTCGAGGTAGTGGGAGGGGAATGGCCAGCCGGTGTCACTGCTCTGTGCTGCCTCAGTGCCGACACTCGCGGCCAGAGCGACGGGGCGCGCGGCCTGTGCGCCCTCGACGAGCGCCCGGTCGACTGGCACGCCTGCGGTGGCGAGCCCCTTGATCATCTCGGCCAGGTCGGCGATGCTGTCTCGCTGGGTCTCCACGAAGTCGCGACCGACGACCGTGCCATGACCAGGCACGACGAGGGAGCCGGCCGTCAGCAGCCCGATCACGAGGTCGAGTGTCGGTGCCCACTCGAGGGGCCAGCAGTCGGTGCCGAACCCGGGCGTCGAGTCGCGGTCGGCCGATTCCTCGATGAGGTCGCCCGCGAACATCACATCGATGTCGGGGACCCGCGCCACGACGTCGCCCGAGGTGTGGCCTCGTCCGAGATGAAGAAGCTCGACGTAGCGGTCGCCGAGGTCGATCGTGGCCGCCGAGGAGAACGTCCGGTCGGGAAGCCGGGGAACGGTGTCGAGCACGTCCTGCAGGATCTCGTCGGTGATCTCCGGATGGTCGGGGTCGAGCTCCCGGTCAGCGGCGATCAGCCGTTTGATGCGCTCGGCGGAGGTGGGTATCCCGGCTGCGGCGTTCTCGTGGGCGTGGATGGTGGCCGCGCTGAAGGCACCGTTGCCGAAGACATGGTCGAAGTGCTCGTGGGTGTTGACGACCCATCCGACGGCGGGGCTTCCCGGCAGGCGCCCGACGTCGTCACGCAGCCGACCACCCTGTGCGGCGCCGGCTCTGGTGTCGACCACGACCGCGCCCGCCGTACCGACGACGACGCCGATGCTCACGTCCCACTCGCGATAACGTGCGACGTAACAGCGGTCGGCGATCTCGACGAAGCCCTGCTCCCACGCCGACGGCATGCGGCCGAGTCTATTCGGCCGGCCTCGACGGGTCGGCCGCGGAGGCGCGGTGCGGCGCTTGTGCCGAGAGGTTGCATCCGGTACCTGGGTACAGGCTTACTCTCGTCACAGGACGATATGTATCCCGGACGACGGAGTTCTGATGAGCGAATCCTGGGTGGATGTGGTTTCCTGCACACTGCCGACAGCGGAACAGCCCATGCGGTTGGCGGAGTTCGACGCGTTGTTCGCTACCAGCCTCGTCCGCGTCGAACGTCTGAGCGCCACGGAAGCCCGGTTGACACTTGCCGGCGCTCGCGACCTGACCAGCCGCGTGCAGGATCTCGCCAATCGCGAGTCGGACTGCTGCTCGTTCTTCACCTTCACGGTCACCCAGCGCGATCGGGCCGATGGAAAGAGTGACGTCGAGCTCACGGTCGCGGTGTCGGACGACTACACCCACGTCCTCGAGGCGCTGGCTGCTCGCGCCGACGCATTGACGTCGACCTCGTGAGGACCACGAGCGCCG
>JBBJMF010000163.1:0-3333 GCA_037719575.1 Nocardioidaceae bacterium | reverse complement strand
GTTCTGAGGGACGTCCGCCCCGGCGTTCTGGAGGCGGCAATCCCCAAGTTGCGGCGGGGGCAACCACTACGCAGCCAACTTGATGGCGGCAAGCCTAAGCCACTCGGGCGGCGGGGTCAGGCGATGTTGCACTCGAAGCAGGCGGCTCTGAGCGCAGCGTGGGGGCGGAGCAGCTTATCGGCCCCAGACCGACCACCCTCGAACCGCGAGGATGAGCTGGCGCCTGCGCTTGACCTGGCGGTCGACGGCGGGGACCTGTCACCGACTGAGCTGGGACGGCGTCGCCGCGAGAACCACCCCAAGGGTGGATACAGCTGGCTGGCCGGGGATCACCACACCCACACGCAGTTCTCACCGAGCGCGATTCCTCGGGATAACCGGTTGCAGGCGCACGCGTGCACATCCGTTCGAGCTCGGTGTCCGTGAGACCGGCGACGATGCCGCGCACCAGCGCCATACGGTCGGCGCGCACCGTCAACAACTCTGCGAACGACGGACGCGCGTCGAGGTCGATGCCCAGCGCCGCTGCGTCCGCCGGCGCATAGTTGGGGGACGCGGAGCCCGTGGTAGGGATCGGCTGGTCGAGGACCGTACGGCTCGCCCAGGAGTCGGTGATGAACACGAGACGGCGCAGCGTCTCGACGAAGGACCACTCCCCGTTCGACACGTTCGTCGAGAGCCGGCTCGGGCAGCCGCTCGGCGCGGGCGACGATGTCCGACCAGAGCCGTTCGATCGTGTCCCACATCGCGCGGTAGTCAGCGGCCGTGTTCACTCTCGTAGCTGCACGCGTTCGGGATGTCGCCGGTCGAGCTGGAAATCCACGAACTCCGTGACGTCGACGCCGTTGACGACGAGCTCGTCGACGTAGCAGGACACGTCGACATCGATGAAGGCGGCGTCGATAATCTTGACGCCGGTCAGGTCGCAGTCGACGAACCGCGCGCCGCCAGGTCGGCGACCATGAAGGTCGCTTCGCGGAACGCGTCGTTGTTGCCATCGTCGTGATAACCCTCCGACCACCGATGTGGACCGTACTGCGCCGCCATCGCGCCATCGTTCCCGAGCGGTCGGACACCTACAACCGCGGGTTCTCGGCTGCCCTGGACCGGACTGTCGTCACCAGCGTGACGCAGGCCGGGCGGGGCGGCGTCGAGCTGAAGCCGAACCGTGTCGGCGGCTCTACCCGCGCCAGCCTGCCGAGGTCGACCCCGTCCCATGACGCCGTCGCCACGATGACGGCGTGGACGTCCGTCGCGCCGTACCACTCCTGGCGATCGCCGCGGGCCGAGCCCCGCACCTGGACTCCAGGCAGCAGCCGGTGCACGATCGGAGCGAGGATGTCCAGCCAATGCGGATGCGTCGCGACGGACGTGGGGACCAAACGAAGCAGCCAGCCGAGGAATGTGCGTCGACCGAGCTGTGCATGGACTACCAACGGTCCCGCCAACACATGCACCCATCGGCGTTCGCTGAGTACGTCGACAGGGGTCTGCACCACCTCGTCGAACGAGTACGTCGACGAGACGAAGTCCGCGATTTCGCGGGTGGGAGCCAGCAGGACGCGATGCCCGCCGGGTCGCTCCACCATCACGTCTGCAAAGCCACCGAAGGGCGAGTCGAGCCAGTCGCCGATGACGACTCGGGTGCCTGAGGTCGTGCCCAACCCGGTGATGGTGCCGCGGAAGCGCCAGCCTGTGGCCGAGGGGGTGTCACGATGGTGGCCGCCTCCAGCGGCAGAGCCGCCCCGCGGTCGAGCCATGGTTGACTCGTACCCGCTCGACCCACCCAGAAACCTCGCGCGAGCGCATAGGAGGTCACGATGCTCAAGAACGTGGACCGGCTGCTCACGCCCGACCTCCTGGCGATCCTCCGCTCGATGGGACACGGCGACGAGATCATCCTGGTGGACCAGAACTTCCCGGCTGCTTCCATCGCCAGTCGGCTCGTCGACCTCTTGGGTGCCCGACTGGACGCCGTCGCCACCGCGGTCATGTCGGTGCTCCCCGTCGACCGGTTCATCGAGCCGGGCGTCTTCCGGATGGGCGCGGTCGGGGACGAGTCGACTCTCCTTCCGGTTCACGCCGAGTTCCAGGGCATCGTCGACGCGGCGGAGGGCAGAGAGGTATGCGTGGGCGTGCTCGACAGGTCGCCTTCTACGAACGGGCTCGTGAGGCGTTCGCCGTCATCCTCACCGGCGACGAGCGAGCCCATGGCTACTTCCTGGTCACCAAGGGTGTGGTGTGGGCACCAGACGCCCTGCCCTGAGCCCCCGGCGCCGGACGAGGGGTCACGATCGACATCCGTCCCGAAGACTTGCGGGTCTCCTCGGACGGGACCGGGATTCCGGTCGTCGTGTCCGTGGTCGAGGAGCTCGGCGCCGACGCCTACGTCTATGGCGTTTCCGGCGTCCAGCTGGCCGACAACGACACCATTACCGTAGGAACCCCCATGGTTGTCCCGATCGAGACCCGGAGCTCGATCGAGCGTGGTGCCACCATCCACGTCACCGCCAAGGCAGAGAAGTGTCGCGTCTTCGTGACGGAGACGGGCGAACGGCTGGACAACAAGTCCTGAGCTCCGGGGCGCCGCACCCTGGAGGATTAGTTGACTTTCCACAATCCGTGAGGTCGGCTGCGCGGTCCACACCTAGTCGACGAGTGGCGGGTGCCGTCCCGCTGTGCCGGTAGGCATTGTCCCCGGGACGACGAGAGGACACGGCATGGACGACGCGCGACCCGAGGGCTTCGAAGGGGAGCTCAGGACACACCCCAGCGCGCTCGTGGTGCCACTGCCCCACGAGTGTGTCGCCTGCTATGTGTGGCGGATGCTCGACGAGTTCGGCTGCAACGCGACGCCGCGCTGGGTGCGGCGCTGGCGCGACGCCAGGGCGCCGCGGGCAACCGCTTTGGAGCAGCGGCTGGCGCGGCAGGGTGGCTGCTGTGACTGCGAGCTCTTTCTCAACGTCTGGGTGCACGCCGCTTCTCTGTCGGGCGCAAGAGACGGCCTCGCGCCACTCGCGCGGACGGTGTCAGACCTGTGTCACTCCGTTCGCCGCGGCTCGGCGCAGCCGTGCACTCTCTGGGTACGCAGACCACGGCCCTGGCCGCGTGGTTGAGCGGCCACTCACTGCAGGGTCGGGCCGGCGCGTGGAGGGGCGTCGTACGGCTCAGGCCAGAAGTCCACGATCTCCGTGATGAGGCCGGCCGCGTCGAATGTGAAGAAGGTGATGGCGGTCTGCTGCTGCCCGTCCACGCGAAACGCCACCCACGAGGTGGCCTGCCGGTCCTGCGCCACTACCCGCTCGACGCGAAGGTGCCAGTCGCCCGGGAAGT
>JBBJMF010000014.1:0-38807 GCA_037719575.1 Nocardioidaceae bacterium | reverse complement strand
AGGCGGATGGTCTGTGACAGAAGGCGGATGGTCTGTGACAGAAGGCGGATGGTCAGGGTTCGGTGGAGCGGAGCACCCGGAGGTGGCCGCGACGGGTGACCTCGACGCCCTGTCCCAGGGGCTCCTCGACCGGCTGCGGCTGCGCGGCCTCGCGCACCGCGTCCGCAAGCGCCAGCAGGTCGTCTGTGGTGGGCCCGTGGTCCGACGGTTCCCCCGCGAGCCGGATGACCTCCCAGCCACGTGGCGCGGTCATCTTGTCGCCGTGGCGGTCACACAGGTCGTAGCAGTGCGGTTCGGAGTACGTCGCCAGCGGTCCGAGAACCGCCGTCTGGTCGGCGTAGACATAGGTAAGGGTGGACGCCGCGGGACGTGCGCAGGCGCTGCGCGAACAGGTCCGACGTCGACTCACGGGTTGACGCTACCGCGGACCAACCGGTCGCCCAGGGATTGCGCGCTCGCTCGCTCCGTGTCTCCCCGCGACCTGTCCACGCAGCGTTACAATCGGCCCGTGACCGAGACCGCCGAACACGTCGTACCGGTGCGCGCCGGCGCGCCCCGGGACCGGCACGGACGCGGGGTGCGCGGACCTCTCGTGCTCGCCGGTCCGCTCACCCATGGCGGGGCGCCTCACATCGAGTCACGCCGGGACCAGTTCGACGAGATCGTGCTGACCCTGGTCGACCGGCATCTGCGTCGCTGGGCCGACGCGCTCGGCGACATCGAGTTCGGCACGGAGGACGTGCCCGAGCTGCCCGAGGACTGGCAGGACGAGGCGGTGCCGTTCGGTGCCCTCACGAGACCCCGCGACGGGCAGCCCGGCCGGATCGTCGTCTTCCGGCGTCCGGTCGAGATGCGGGCGCGGACGCGGCTCGAGCGGGTGGCTCTGGTCGACGAGATCCTCGTCGAGCACATCGCCGACCAGCTCGGCAAGGATCCTTCCGAGATCGACCCATGACGCCGGCAACGAGGAGATTGCGATGAGCAAGGTTGCCAAGATCGCCTACCGCCCGGTCGGCCTGGTCACCAGCATCGCCGGAGGGCTGGTCGCCGGAGTGATCTTCAAGCAGGTGTGGAAGGCAGGACGTGACGCCGACGACCCGCCCCGCGCGTTGGAGTCCGAGTTCGGCTGGCGGGAGGTCCTCGTCGCCGCCGCGGCGCAGGGCGCGATCTACGCCGTCGTCAAGGCGCTCATCGACCGGGGCGGGGCAAAGGCGTTCGAACGCTGGACAGGGGAGTGGCCCGGCGACTGACGGGGTGCTCCAGGGCAGTCGGTCGCGTCCGAGCCGTCTGTCAGGATGGCGCCGTGGTTGACCTGGCCCGGATCTTCAAGGCGTACGACGTCCGTGGACTCGTGCCGGACGAGCTCGACGAGCCGACCGCCCACCGGATCGGCGCCTGCTTCGCGCGGCTCGACGACCGCACGGCCGGCGTGGTGCCGACGTCTCGACCGCCGGTCGTCGTCGGTCATGACATGCGGCTGAGCTCACCGGGGCTGGCCCAGGCGTTCACGGACGGCGCCCGAGATGCCGGCCGTGACGTGCTCTTCATCGGGCTGGCAGCGACCGACGAGGTCTACTTCGCCTCGGGCAGCCTCGACGCGCCTGCCGCGATGGTGACCGCGTCGCACAACCCGGCGAGCTACAACGGCTTCAAGCTGTGCCTGGCCGGGGCGGTCGCCCTCTCGGCGGCCACCGGGCTCGACTCCATCCGGGACGCGCTGATGTCGACGACAAGCGAGGCCCTCGCGACCGGCGCGGCGAGGGGTGGGCAGCGGGAGGCGGACCTGCTGGCGTCTTACGTCAGCCATCTTCACCTGGTCGCCCCGGTTGACGGCCGCCATCTCAAGGTTGTGGTCGACGCGGCGAACGGGATGGCCGGGCTCACGGCGCCGGCGGTCTTCGACCACGTGGACGTCGAGGTGGTGCCGCTCTACTTCGAGCTGGACGGGACGTTCCCGAACCATGAGGCGAACCCCCTCGTGCCGGCAAACCTGCGCGACCTGTCCGCAGCAGTCGTCGCCGAGCAAGCAGACCTCGGGCTCGCCTTCGACGGCGACGCCGACCGCTGCTTCGTCGTCGACGAGCTCGGGCGGCCGGTGTCGCCTTCCGTGGTGACCTCGCTGATCGCCGTGCGCGAGCTGGCAAAGAGCCCGGGCGCGTCGGTGATCTACAACGCCATCACGAGCCGCTCGGTACGGGAGGTGATCACCGCCCATGGCGGGGTCCCCGTCCGCACCCCGGTCGGCCACTCGCTGATCAAGGCCGAGATGGCGCGCACCGGCGCGGTGTTCGGCGGGGAGCACTCCGGGCACTACTACTTCCGGGACTTCTGGTACGCCGACTCGGGCATGCTCGCCGCCCTCCACGTGATGTCCACGGTGGCGGCGCGGGACGAGCCGCTCTCGCGGATCGCGTCGTCGCTCTCGCCGTACGTCGCATCCGGCGAGATCAACCTGACCGTGCCGTCGCCGACCGACGTCATCGCTTCGGTGGAGAGCAGCTTCGCCGACCGCCACGACGTGACGATGGACCGGCTCGACGGGCTGTCCGTGATCGGTCAGGATTGGTGGTTCAACGTCCGGCCGTCGAACACCGAACCCGTGCTGAGGCTCAACGTGGAGGCGACCGACGAAGCGACGATGTCCGACGTGCGAGACTCGACCCTCGCCCTGCTGAGGAGTGAGACGTGAACCTCGACCCTGTTCTGCTCGAGATCTTGGTGTGTCCGGACTGCAAGGGGTCGCTGACGGTCGACCAGGACAACGACGAGCTGATCTGCAACGGCTGCGGCCTCATCTACCCGGTTCGCGACGACATCCCGATCATGCTCGTCGACGAGGCGCGCCAACGCGACCGCAGCGGCGACGTCCCGGAGGCGGCCACCGAGCCCGCCCCTGACGACGACGGCTGAGACGTGGCTGACGTCTTCGACGACGGACGCCTCGAGGATCCCAAGACCCTCGCCCGGTACGACGACCAGCTGCGCCATCTCGCCGAGTCCGGCGCCAGGGTGCGCATCGAGGCCGGGGGCGCCGCGGACGCCCTCGCCCGGCTCGACGCGGAGTCGCAGCCCCGGGCGGTCGTCGCGGCAGGAGAGGACGCCAGGCTGCTGCGGGCCGTCCTCGAACCGTGGTGCCCGGTCCCCTTCGTCGCCTGGCCCGGTCCCGGGCTCCCCGGGTGGGCCGGTTCGCTCGACCTGGTCGCTGTCCTCGGACCGGCCGGCGGCGACGAGCAGACCGCATCTGCCGTGCGCGACGCCACCCACCGCGGGTGCTCGCTGATCACGGCCTGCCCGCCGCGCTCGATCCTCGCCGAGCACGCCGCCGGACGGCACAGCACGATCCTGCCGACCCAGACCGGCGACTCGCTCGCCGCCGCCGTGGTCATGCTGCTCGCACTCCATACGATGGGCGTGGGCCCCACGGTCGATGCCGAGGAGGTGGCCCTGGTGCTCGACGACGTGGCTGTCGCCTGCTCGCCGCACCGCGACGTGGCGGTCAACCCGGCGAAGGACCTCGCCCTCGCCTTCGCGGACCTGCTGCCGCTGGTGTGGGGTGGCTCGGTGCTCGCGGCCAGGGCTTCCCGTCGCGTCGCGGAGACGATCCGTCGTACGACGGGACGGCCCGCGCTGGCCGCCGACGAGGGGCAGCTGCTCCCCGTCGTCTCGGCCGCCCGCCCCCGCGACCTGTTCGCCGACCCCTTCGCTGACGTCGAGGCGACTCCCACTCGTCCGGGCCTGCTCGTCCTCGACGATGGCACCGAGGAGGCGGTCATCCGGGAGGAGCGCGGCAGGCTGGTGGCTGCCGCAGCGGCGCGAGACGTCAGGGTACGCACGGTGCACGCGGAAGAGGGTTCGGAGATGGCACGTTACGCATCGCTTCTCAGCACCGGGAGCTATGCGGCGAGCTACCTCGGGATCGGGCTCGGGGGCGACGCCGACACCGACCCGGATGACGGCGGCGAACGGAGCCGCTGGTGAGCACCGAGGAGTCTCCGAGGGCGGTCGTGGCCGCCTTGCTCGCGAACCTCGGGATCGCCCTGACCAAGGTGCTGGCCTTCGTTCTGACGAGTTCGGCCTCGATGTTGGCGGAGTCGATCCACTCGTTCGCGGACTCCGGCAACCAGGTGCTGCTGCTGCTCGGCAACAAGCGGTCGAAGCGGGCGCCGACGAGCCAGCACCCGTTCGGCTTCAGCCGGGAACGCTACATCTATGCGTTCATCGTCTCGATCGTGCTGTTCAGCGTGGGAGGCATCTTCGCCCTCTACGAGGCCTACCACAAGTTCCAGGAGGTGCGCGAAGGCCACCCCAACGAGCTGCTGACGAGCCGCTGGTGGTGGGTGCCGATCGTCGTGCTGGTGGCGGCGATCGGGATGGAGAGCCTCTCCCTGCGGACGGCGGTGCAGGAGTCGAACAAGTGGCGCGGCGACGTCGGCTGGGTGAGCTTCGTCCGGCGCGCCAAGTCCCCTGAGCTGCCGGTCGTCCTGCTGGAGGACGTCGCTGCGCTGCTCGGTCTGGTGCTTGCACTGTTCGGCGTCGGCCTGACGCTGCTCACCGACAGCGGCTACTGGGACGTGGCAGGAACCGCCGCCATCGGCCTGCTGCTCGTCGCGGTGGCGGTCGCTCTCGGCATCGAGATGAAGAGCCTGCTGCTCGGCGAGTCGGCCCATCTCGAGGACCAGCAGAGCATCGCGGCGGCGATTGTCGGCGTCGAGGACGGGCTGCAGATCATCAACCTGCAGACGCTGCAGCTCGGGCCCGGCAGCATCCTCGTGGCGTGCAAGATCGCTGTGCTGCCGACCGACACCGCCGCGGAGCTCGCCGATGCCATCAACGCGGCCGAGGTTCGGATCCGGGAGGCGGTCCCCGATGCGACGTACGTCTTCATCGAGCCGGACATCAGAAGGTCTGAGTCCTGACGACTGGGCATCCCGGGGTGTGGCCGGGCGCCCGGATTGTGGCTCGCCACCGCCCGGCGCCTATCCTGGTAAGGCCCGTTGCGGGCTACCCCATCGTCAGCCGCAGAGGACTCGCATGAACTTCACTGTCGCCGACCTGACGCTCGCCGAGTTCGGACGAGCCGAGATCGGACTCGCCGAGCACGAGATGCCGGGCCTGATGGCCATGCGCGAACGCTACGGGGAGTCGCGTCCGCTTACCGGCGCCCGGATCGCCGGCTCCCTCCACATGACCGTGCAGACGGCCGTGCTGATCGAGACGCTCACCGCGCTCGGCGCCGAGGTGCGCTGGGCCAGCTGCAACATCTTCTCCACCCAGGACCACGCCGCGGCCGCGGTCGTGGTGGGTCGCGACGGCACGCCGGACGAGCCCGCGGGGGTGCCGGTCTTCGCCTGGAAGGGCGAGTCGCTCGCCGAGTACTGGCAGTGCACCGAGCAGATCCTGTCCTGGCCCGACGGCGCGCCGCCCAACCTGATCCTCGACGACGGGGGCGACGCCACGCTGCTCGTCCATCTCGGGGTCGAGTGCGAGAAGGAGGGTGCGGTCCCCGCCCCGGAGTCGGCGGACAACGCGGAGCTTGCCGAGATCCTGAAGGTCCTGACCCGGACGCTGAGCGCAGACTCGACGAAGTGGACGACCATCGCCAACGGCATCATCGGCGTCACGGAGGAGACCACCACAGGCGTCCACCGGCTCTACGAGCGGGCGCGTGACGGAGCGCTGCTGTTCCCTGCGATCAACGTCAACGACTCGGTCACGAAGTCGAAGTTCGACAACAAGTACGGCTGCCGGCACTCGCTCATCGACGGCATCAACCGCGCCACCGATGTGCTCATCGGCGGCAAGATCGCGGTGGTCTGCGGGTACGGCGACGTCGGCAAGGGCTGCGCGGAGTCGCTACGCGGCCAGGGCGCCCGGGTGATCGTGACCGAGATCGACCCGATCTGCGCTTTGCAGGCGGCGATGGACGGGTTCCAGGTCGCGACGCTCGACGAGGTCGTCAGCCAGGCCGACATCGTGATCACCGCGACCGGCTGCTTCCACGTGCTGACCGCAGCCCACATGTCACGCCTGAAGCACCAGGCGATCGTGGGCAACATCGGCCACTTCGACAACGAGATCGACATGGCCGGGCTGGCGGCACTGCCGGGAGTCAGCAGGTCCACCGTCAAGCCCCAGGTCGATGTGTGGACGATGCCGGATGGACGGTCGGTCATCGTGCTCAGTGAGGGCCGGCTCCTCAACCTCGGGAACGCGACGGGCCACCCGTCGTTCGTGATGTCGAACTCGTTCACCAACCAGGTGCTGGCACAGATCGAGCTCTTCACGGCGCCGGAGAGCTACCCGACGGGCGTCTACACGCTGCCGAAGCATCTCGACGAGGAGGTCGCCCGGCTGCACCTGTCGGCGCTCGGCGTATCGCTGACGACGCTCACGGACGAGCAGGCATCGTACCTCGGGGTGCCCGTCGGGGGACCGTACAAGTCCGACCAGTACCGGTACTGAGCAGACGGCAGCGCCGAGAGCGAGAGGGGCCCTGAGTGGACGCGATCCGACCGCACCGCGGCAGGGTGCTCGTCGTCGACGACGACTCGTCGCTGTCGGAGATGCTGACGATCGTGCTGCGGAACGAGGGTTTCGAGCCTCGCGTCTGTCCCACCGGCGACCAGGCGATGGCCGCCGTCCGCGACTTCAAGCCCGACATCGTGCTGCTCGACCTGATGCTGCCCGGCAAGGACGGCGTGGACGTGTGCCGTCAGATCCGCGGCGAGTCGGGCGTCCCGATCATCATGCTGACGGCCAAGAGCGACACCGTCGACATCGTGGTGGGGCTCGAGTCCGGCGCCGACGACTACGTCGTGAAGCCGTTCAAGCCGAAGGAGCTCGTAGCGCGGCTGCGAGCCCGCCTGCGGACCTATGAGGACGAGACACCCGAGACGCTCGAGATCGGCGACCTGACGATCGACGTCGCGGGCCATACGGTCAAACGTGTCGACGAGACCCTGTCCCTCACGCCGCTGGAGTTCGACCTGCTCGTCTGCCTGGCGCGCAAGCCCTGGCAGGTGTTCACCCGGGAGGTGCTCCTCGAGCAGGTGTGGGGCTACCGGCACGCGGCCGACACCAGGCTCGTCAACGTCCACGTCCAGCGTCTGCGCTCGAAGGTCGAGCGGGACCCGGAGAACCCGGTGATCGTCTTGACGGTGCGGGGTGTCGGGTACAAGGCCGGCGGGGCAGACGGCCGGTAGGCCATGGAGACCGTCGAGCGGGCACCCCTGCCGGGCAAGCAGTCGACGCCGCGCGGCGTGGTGGGCGGCGCCGGGCACGCCGTCAAGACCGTGGCGCTCGCCGTGACGACCCCGGTTCGCGCGCTGCTGCGCTGGTGGAGCCGGTCCATCCAGGCCCGGGTCGTGATCAGCGTGCTCAGTCTGTCGGCCATTCTCGCCCTGGTGGCCGGGTGGGTGCTGCTCCACCAGGTGACCGACGGCCTCCTGGAGGACAAGAAGCAGTCAGCTCTGGCGCAGGCTGCAGTCGGCTTCGGCACCGCAGAGCTCAGGCTGGGCGCAGAAGACGTCGGCGACTCCGACTTCGGCGGCTTCCTCAACCAGCTCATCGACTCGCTCGCGCCGCGCGACGACGCCAATGACGACTACTCCGTGATCATCATCGGGCCGCTTCTGGACCTCCAGCCACACCAGCCGTCGACATGGGCGCCGCGCCACTCCGGGGAGCTCGAGGTCCCCGCGTCGTTGCCCGCCGACCTGGTCGCCAAGGTGAAGTCGACCCCCGGCATCTACTGGGCGTACACCGGCATCCATCGGGTGCCGGGCGAGCCCTCGCAGCCGGCCATCGTCGTCGGGTCCCAGGTCGCCATCACCAGCCAGAACGCCACCTACGGGCTGTTGTACGTGTTCCCGCTGGCGGAGCAGCAGCAGACGCTCTCCGTCGTGGAGCGAGGCCTGTTCGGCGCGGGAATCGTCCTCGTCATCCTCCTCAGCACGATCGCCTGGATCGTCACCCGACAGGTCGTGACACCGGTCCGGCTTGCCAGGCGGATCGCCGAGCGACTTGCCGCCGGCCGTCTCGAGGAACGCATGCACGTCCGCGGGCAGGACGACATCGCGCGGCTCGGCCAGTCGTTCAACCAGATGGCGAACGGCCTGCAGCGCCAGATCCGCCAGCTCGAAGAGCTGTCCCGGGTGCAGCGACGTTTCGTCGCTGACGTCAGCCACGAGCTCCGCACCCCGCTGACGACCGTGCGGATGGCGTCCGACCTCCTCTACGAGGCGCGAGATGACTTCGACGCGCCGACGGCACGCTCAGCCGAGCTCCTGCAGAACGAGCTGAACCGGTTCGAAGGGCTGCTCACGGACCTGCTCGAGATCAGCCGGTTCGACGCTGGTGCGGCCGCGCTCGAGCTGAACGACGTGGACCTGAGAGATGTCGTACGACGGGTCGTGGACGCCAATGCGGCGATCGCCGAGCAGCGCGGGGCCCAGATGGTGCTGACCATGCCCGACACGCCAGCAGTCGTCCAGGCGGATGTGCGCAGAGTCGAGCGGATAGCGCGCAACCTCATCGCGAACGCCCTCCAGTACGGCGACGGCGGCGAGGTCGAGATCACGGTAAGCGCAGAGCCGACGATGGTGATGCTCCTCGTGCGTGACCAGGGCGTCGGGCTGAAGCCCGGGGAGGAGACCCTCGTGTTCAACAGGTTCTGGCGAGCGGACCCCGCCCGGGCGAGGACACGAGGCGGAACCGGGCTCGGGCTGTCGATCGCGGTGGAGGACACGGCGCTGCACGGAGGTGTGCTCGACGCCTGGGGTCGGCCCGGTCGCGGCTCCGTCTTCCGCCTGATGCTGCCGCGCCGCGTCGGCGGCAAGATCTCACCACCGCCCAGACCCCCCGTCGAGGGGCCATCGGCTCCCGGAAGCCTGGTGTCCGACCACCTGGGACCCCCCATCCGGCCCGGCGCCCGATGAACCTCCCCACCCGTGCCGCGGGCC
Source organism: Nocardioidaceae bacterium (assembly GCA_037719575.1). Classification (GTDB taxonomy): domain Bacteria; phylum Actinomycetota; class Actinomycetes; order Propionibacteriales; family Nocardioidaceae; genus JAWWPG01. Next base: position 29,847 of record JBBJMF010000014.1, on the reverse strand, counting down.
GGGCTGCTGTCGCCCTCGTTCTCGGCGTCGCCGTCGCCGGTTGTGTCTCTCTGCCTGACAGCTCGTCGGTATCGGCCGGTAGCGGCGTTGCCGTCAGCGAGGAAGAGAACCAGATCGTCTTCTCCCCACGTGGCCCGGTCAGTGGAGCGAGCAGGCAGGAGATCGCTGACGGCTACCTGAAAGCCATGCTGGCCTTTCCCCGGGCGCCTGACACCGTCCGGCAGTTCCTGACTCCTGCGGGCGGTGACGCCTGGGAACCCGACGCTCAAACGCTTGTCTACGAGTCGCGGAACATCGCGGAAGGGAAGGCCGGGGCGGTGGCCCTGCAACTGCAGGCTCTCGGCTCCATCGACGCGCGCGGTTCCTGGGACTCGGCTGATCCGACCGACGACATCCTCGACATGCGCTTCGTCTTCCAGCGGGTCGGTGGCCAGTGGCGCATCGACAACCCCGCGACCGGGACCCTCCTCGACGCCGACTTCTTCGACCGCTACTACCAGCAGTTCTCCCTCTACTTCTTCGACCCCGCCCACACGCTGCTCACGCCCGACCCGGTCTTCTTGCTGCTCGGCGACACCGGTCAGACGGCAACGACTCTCGTCCGGGATCTGCTGCTCGGTCCGACCGTCTCCCTGGGCGGTGTCGTGGTCGCCGAGGTGCCGCTCACCACCCGAGTGGAGCCCCGGGTCACCGTCACGGCGTCCGGGCTCGCCGAGGTGCCGCTGACCCGCCAGGTGCTCGCGCTGACACCGACGGACCTCAAGCGTTTCGCCGCGCAGCTCACCTGGACGCTGCGACAGGAAGGGCTCGGCATAACCCACGTCCGGATGACGAGCGGCGGCCAGGTGGTCCGTATCCCCGGTCAGGGAGACTCCTTCTCGGTCGACGCGTTCCAGGGCTACGACCCCACGATCTTCGCCGCCAGCAGGAGACTGTATGCCCTGTCGGACGGACATCTCGTCGCCGTGACGTCGAGCCAGCCCTCCGTCGTCGCGGGCAAGATCGGCGCGCTGGCTCGGAAGGCGACGTACGCCGCGATCGACCCGACCGTCGCTCGAGCCGCCCTCGTGGTGAACAACGCCACGAAGGTCGTCGTCGGGAACATCAGCGTCGGGGACGACACGAGCGGGAACGAGGTCTGGTTCGAGGGCGGGCACGATCTCCGCAAGCCCTCCTGGGATGTCCATGGCCTCCTATGGCTCGTCGACCAGACGCCGGAGGACGGCGCCGTCGTGCGTGTCGTCACCGGGTCGGCCGCCCGCGTCGTCGAGGCACCTGGGATCTCCGGGTACGACGTCGAGGCGTTCGCGGTGTCTCGTGACGGCTCGCGACTGGCTGCCGTCATCGGGCACGGACCCTCGACGAGGATCGTGATCGCGATGATCGACCGCAGCCCGGTCTCGCGGATCAACGTCTCGGTCATTGGCACCCGAGTCGTCGTCAACGCACAGTTCCCGCTCGCCAGCCTGACCCAGCTCACCTGGTTCAGCTCGACGTCGGTGGCGGTGCTCGCTCAGGACGAGGGCAGCGACACCCAGCCGTACGAGATCGCCATCGACGGCTCACGCGTGCAACCGACGACGGGGTTCCTGCCCGTTCGTCCGATCAGCCTGGCGGCAGCCGCCAACATCGAGGTCCCGGAGATCATCGGCACCCAAGATGGCCGGCTCTATACCCGAACTCCCGATCAGCAGTGGGAACCGCTGACCATCCGCAACAAGCTGTTCGCACCCGTCTACGCCGGGTGAGTGCGGAGCATTCAGTCCGTGTCCACAGAGAGCCGCCGAGGCTGGCTCGTCCACAGCCACCGCGCTGAGGTCGCCGCGCCGGTAGCCGTTGACCAAGACTGCCCAGATGGCTGGCCGGGGTGACCTCAGGGGAGCAGCTGTCGACCTGTTCCTCGGCGGCAGGTGCGTCGGATGCACGCGACCGGGACCGGTGTTGTGCCTGGGCTGCGGGGTGGCCTTGCAGCAGCTCCCATTCGTGGCGTGGCCGTCGCCGTGCCCGCCGCGGCTGCCTCGGCCGTTCGCCGTCGCGGCCTACGAGGGTGCGGCGCGGGCGGCAGTCGTCGAGCACAAGGAGCGCGCGGTGCTGTCGCTCGCGAAGCCGCTGGGAGCGGCGCTTGCCCTGAGCGTGATGGCGACCCTCGCCGCCGCTCGCCGACCGGTTCCGGTGGGCTCGCGGGTCCTGCTCGTGCCGCCACCCACCGCCTCGAGCCAGGTCAGGGCGCGTGGTCACGATCCGCTGCTGCGCATCGTCGGGTCCTGCATCCGCTCGCTTCGAGCGAGCGGCGTGGCCTGCGAGGCGGGTGCCTTGCTGGAGCGGGTCCGCGATGTCGCGGACCAGTCGGGCCTGTCTGCCGCGGACCGGGGGACCAACCTGCAGGGTGCGTTCGCGGTCAGGCCCCGGGGGCGACGTCGGCTGACCGACCGGCTGGCGGTCATCGTGGACGACGTCCTCACGACGGGTGCCACGGCGTCCGAGGTCGCCCGCGCGCTCGCCGGGTCCGGCGTCGACGTCCTTGGTCTGGCGGTGGTTGCTGCGACGTACCGTCGAGCCGGCTTCAGGCCGGCCGCCCGACCTCGACCCTGAGCGCCGACGAGGGCCACGGACTAGAGTTGGGGAATGGCACCCGTCCGGGTCCGTGGTTGCGTCGTCAGGGCCTCGAGGAATGAAGCTCCTGCTCGGCAAGCCGATGCCAGCCGCAGGCGAAACGGTCCACGTAAGGGCGGCCGAACGCTTCGCGTCGGTCGTCTGATCACGGAGCGGCTTAGAAGTAAGTCCTGCCTCGCCGGAAGGTCAGGTGCCTTCCTTGGCGGGAGAAGACCGTGCGTGGCAACAAGCTGCAAAGGTCTCAGCAGGCGGGTGTGGGGTCGAAGACCAGGTCGGCCGGGCGGGTGCCGCCTTGTGGCGTTCTGATCACCAGGAGGATTGAGTGGAAGTCGTGGTCAAGGGTCGTCACTTCGAGGTGTCCGACCGGTTCCGCGCCCATGTCGAGGAGAAGTTGTCCCGGCTCGAGAAGTACGACCAGCGCATCATCCGGGTCGATGTCGAGGTCTGCAAGGAGGCGAACCCACGGCTCGCAGAGCAGTCGGTTCGGGTCGAGATCACGATCCGCAGCCGCGGGCCGGTGATCCGGGCGGAGGCCGCCGCCGAGGATGCGATGACGGCCCTGGACAAGTCGGTAGCCCGGCTCAGCGCGCAGGCGCGCAAGGCGGCCGACCGGCGTCGTATCCACCGCGGCAACCACACCCCCATATCGCTGGCGCATGCCATGGCCGCCCAGCCGGACCAGGACGAGGCACGGCACGACGAGGACGAGGTCGTCCTCGAGCACCAGGAGGGCCCGATCACCGTCGTGGGCGACGGCCCCCCGCTTGTCCGGGAGAAGCGGCATCCTGCCATCCCGATGACGCTCGACCAGGCGCTGTACGAGATGGAGCTCGTGGGGCACGACTTCTTCCTGTTCGTCGATGAGGCGTCTGGCGAGCCGGCCGTCGTCTACCGGCGCAAGGGCTACGACTACGGGGTCATCAAGCTGGGGGAATGAGGCGGGCAGTCCGTCCCAAGGACCGTGCGGGAACTCCTCACGCCGTGGAATGATGATGCCGATGGGTGAGGTGGTGGAGTTCCCGGCTGCACGTGAGGCCATCAGGGTCGCGGTGGTGGACGACCAGGAGCTCTTCAGACGCGGTCTAGTGATGCTCCTGCAGGCCGAGGACGACATCGATGTTGTGGGTGAGGCCACCGGCGGCGACGGCGCCGCCGACATCGCCGCGCGAATGGCTCCCGACGTCATGCTGCTCGATGTCCGGATGCCCAAGCACTCCGGGATCGAGGCTTGCGCGATGATCAAGGAGCTGGCTCCCGCGATCAAGATCATCATGCTGACCGCGTCAGACGAGGAGGCCGACCTCTACGACGCGATCAAGAAGGGGGCGTCGGGATATCTGCTCAAGGACTCGTCCATCGACGAGGTGTCGCAGGCGATTCGGCTGGTGGCGAGCGGCCAGTCGCTGATCAGCCCGATGATGGCGGCCAAGCTGCTCGCCGAGTTCAAGGCGATCTCCGGCGCCGAGGTCAAGCCCGTCCGGATGCCGAAGCTGACCGACCGCGAGCTCGAGGTCCTCAACCTCGTGGCGCGCGGACTCAACAACCGCGAGATCGCCGACAAGCTGTTCATCAGCGAGAACACCGTGAAGAACCACGTGCGCAACATGCTCGAGAAGCTGCAGCTGCACTCGCGGATCGAGGCCGTGATGTACGCCGTTCGTCAGCGCCTGCTCGACCCGCCGTGACGCCGTCCCACCTCAGCAAGGCCCAGGCGAGGCGGATCGCCGTCGCCGCCCAGGGCTTCCTCGATCCGCCCCACACCCCTCCGACGATGCGCACGTTCGAGCGCACCATCTCCCGCACCGGCGTCCTGCAGGTCGACTCTGTCAACGTGCTCCAACGCGCCCACTACATGCCGCTCTACTCCCGGATGGGGCCGTACGACGTCGACCTCCTGAGGCGCGCGTCGCAGCGGCGACCTCGTCGGGTGGTCGAGTACTGGGCGCACGTCCAGGCGTTCATGCCGGTGGACCTGTGGCCGGTGATGAGGCACCGGATGGAGTCCTACCGCGCTCAGCGGGGTCGGTGGTTCACGGTGGAGCAGAACCACGACCTCGAGTCCTCGTTGTTGACCGAGCTGCGGGAGCGGGGGGCATGCACGGCACGTGATCTCGACGACGGCCTGCCCCGCACGAAGGAGCACTGGGGCTGGAACTGGTCAGAGACGCGCAAGGTCCTTGACTTCCTGTACCTAGCCGGAGATGTGGCGATCGCGGGCCGGAACAGCCAGTTCGAGGTGATGTACGACCTGCCGGAACGGGTGGTCCCCACCGCCATCCTCAGCCGGCCGACCCCTACCCGCGCCGAGGCGAACCTCGAGCTGGTGCGCCGAGCAGCCCGCTCCCACGGCGTCGCCACGATCCAGTGTCTTCGCGACTACTACCGGATGGGCGTGGCTGACGTAAAGCCGGCCGTCGACATGCTCGTCGAGTCAGGACTGCTCGAGCCGGTTGCCATCGAGGGCTGGGACCGCCCGGCCTACCTGCACCGCGACGCGCGCCGGCCTCGACGGATACACGCGCGCACCCTCCTGAGCCCTTTCGACCCGATCTGCTGGGAGCGGGACCGCGCCGAGCGGCTGTTCGACTTCCACTACCGGATCGAGATCTACGTGCCTCGACCCAAACGGGTCTACGGCTACTACGTGCTGCCTTTCCTACTCGGGGACACGATCGCCGCCAGGGTCGACCTCAAGGCAGATCGGCCGACCCGACGCCTGCTCGTCAAGGGGGCGTACGCCGAGAAGCTGGCGCCTCCCGACACTGCAGAGGAGCTCGCGGTCGAGCTGCGGAGGCTGGCCGGGTGGCTTGACCTCGAGGAGGTCGTGGTGGAGCCCCGCGGTGACCTGGCGCCGAGGCTGGCCGCGGCGAGCCGCCAGGAGTGAGACCGAGGCTAGGATGGGCAGCGGGTCCGCCCGACCGGACCACGCCAACCGGCCGTCCCTCGTCTCGTCCCAGGAGCGTTCCCGTGCCCGTACTGCTCGACAAGGTTCTGCGCATCGGCGAGGGCAAACAGCGCCGCAAGCTCGAAGCCGCGGCGGCCCAGGTCAACGCGATTGAGGACGACTTCGTCGCGATGAGCGACGACGAGCTGCGGGGCCAGACGGACGTCTTCAAGGCCCGCTACGCCGACGGCGAGACTCTCGACGCGCTGCTGCCGGAGGCGTTCGCCACGGTCCGCGAGACCGCGAAGCGGGTGCTCGGCCAGCGCCACTTCGACGTCCAGCTGATGGGCGGGGCCGCGCTGCACTACGGCAACATCGCCGAGATGAAGACCGGCGAGGGCAAGACGCTCGTCGCCACGCTCCCGGTGTACCTGAACGCGCTCGCCGGCGACGGCGTGCACGTCGTGACCGTCAACGACTACCTAGCGAGGTACCACGCGGAGTGGATGGGCCGCGTCTACCACTTCCTCGGCATGACGACCGGCATGGTGCTGCCCGAGCTGACGCCGGAGCAGCGGCGGGAGTCCTACAACGCCGACATAACCTACGGCACCAACAACGAGTTCGGGTTCGACTACCTGCGCGACAACATGGCCGGGACGATCGGGGAGTGCGTCCAGCGCGGCCACCACTACGCGATCGTCGACGAGGTCGACTCAATCCTGATCGACGAGGCACGCACGCCGCTGATCATCTCCGGGCCGTCCGACGAGGAGGTGAAGTGGTACGACGAGTTCGCCCGCCTGGTGGGCCGGCTGCGGCCGGAGGTCGACTACGAGTTCGACGAGAAGAAGCGCACGGTAGCCGTGCTCGAGCCGGGCATCGACAAGGTCGAGGACCACCTCGGCATCGACAACCTCTACGACGCGGTCAACACGCCGCTGATCTCGTTCCTCAACAACGCGATCAAGGCCAAGGAGCTGTTCCGCCTCGACCGCGACTACGTCGTGATCGAGGGCGAGGTGCTGATCGTCGACGAGCACACCGGCCGCATGCTGCACGGCCGGCGCTACAACGAGGGTCTGCACCAGGCCATCGAGGCCAAGGAGGGCGTGAAGATCCGCGAGGAGTACCAGACGCTCGCCACGATCACCCTGCAGAACTACTTCCGGCTCTACGCCAAGCTCGGCGGGATGACCGGCACCGCGATGACGGAGGCGTCGGAGTTCGACAAGATCTACAAGCTCGGTGTCATCCCGATCCCGACGAACCGGCCGATGGTGCGCAAGGACCAGCCCGACCTCGTCTACCGCACGGAGGACGCGAAGTACGCAGCGATCGTCGACGACATCGCCGAGCGGCACAGCGAGGGCCAGCCGATGCTCGTCGGCACGGTGTCGGTCGAGAAGTCCGAGCACCTGTCGGGTCTGCTGAAGCGACGCGGAATCCCGCACAGCGTGCTCAACGCGAAGAAGCACGCCGATGAGGCACACATCGTCGCGCAGTCCGGTCGGCGGGGCGCCGTCACCGTGGCGACGAACATGGCGGGACGCGGCACCGACATCATGCTCGGCGGCTCCGTCGACTTCCTCGCCGACGAGGAGCTGCGCCGCCAGGGCCTCGACCCGGTCGAGCACGTGGACGACTACGAAGCTGCCTGGCCCGTGATGCACGAGCGCATGCAGAACCAAGTGCAGTCCGAGCACGACAACGTCAACGACATCGGCGGTCTCTACGTCATCGGCACCGAGCGTCACGAGTCGCGGCGTATCGACAACCAGCTACGGGGCCGCTCCGGCCGGCAGGGCGACCCCGGCGAGTCCCGCTTCTACCTGTCCCTCGAGGACGACCTGATGCGGCTGTTCAAGTCGGACTGGGTCGACTGGGTCCTGCAGACCATGAAGATCCCCGACGACGTACCCATCGAGAACAAGCGCGTGACAGGTGCGATCGCGTCGGCTCAGGCGCAGGTCGAGGGTCAGAACTTCGAGACCCGCAAGAACATCCTGAAGTACGACGACGTGATGAGTCGCCAGCGCGAGGTCGTCTACGGTGAGCGCCGCCGGGTCCTCGAGGGGGCCGACCTGCAAGAACAGATCCGCGGCATGATCGGCGACACCGTCGAGGGGTATGTCGTCGGGGCCACCGAGGGCTTTCCGGAGGAGTGGGACCTCGGGACGCTGTGGTCGGCGCTCAAGCAGCTTTACCCCGTCGCGGTGACCCAGCACGAGCTCGAAGACGAGGCCGGCGGCCTCGACCACCTGACGCGTGAGAGCCTGCTCGACGCCTTGCAGGGCGACGCGCAGGCGGCGTACGACGGTCGCGAGGCGGCGCTCACGCCGGAGATCCTGCGTGAGCTCGAACGGCAGGTGCTGCTGAGCGTGCTCGACCGCAAGTGGCGTGAGCACCTCTACGAGATGGACTACCTGCGGGAGGGCATTGGCCTGCGCGCCTACTCGCAGCGTGACCCGCTCGTCGAGTACCAGCGCGAGGGTTTCGAGCTCTTCCAGGCGATGATGGAGTCGATCAAGGAGGAGGCCGTCGGCTTCCTGTTCCACGTCGAGGTGCAGGTGCAGGCGGAGCCCGGTCAGCCTGCGGCGGACCTGGCCGAAGTCGAGGTGCAGCAGGAGGCGTCAGCCCTCGTCGCGGGCGGGTCGGCGGGGACAACGCCGGAGCCACCCCGCCCGGCGGAGCCAGCCGTCTCCACCGAGGCGGTTGACGGCGGCAGTGACCGGGAGGACGAGCCTGCTGACGCGGACACGGAGCACCGGCCGCACCTCGTGGCCAAGGGTCTGGCAGCGCCTCGGCAGCCGAAGAACCTGTCCTACTCGGCGCCCAGCGTCGACGGGGATGCCGGCACCCAGGTCCAGACGGCGCCCGATGACGACATCTACGAGGGTGTCTCGCGCAACGAGCTCTGCCCCTGCGGGTCGGGCCGCAAGTTCAAGCGCTGCCACGGCGACCCCGCCCGCCGCAACACCTGATCCCCCGACAGCAAGATCCGACATTCACGTTGCCTGGACCGTCTGAATGTCGGATCTCTGGGCATTAGCCGAAGCGGATCGCCGTGCAGAGCCAGCGGCCGTGCAGGTAGTCCAGGCGGGCCGCGACGGCGCGCGAGCGCGGGCCGAAGGTCACCCGGGCCGCGATCTCCGCGCAGCCGGCAAACGGCCGGCACACCCTGACGGTCGCGACCTGTTGCCGGCTCGAGCGCACCCTTGTGGTGCCGCGGTGGCGGGCCACGTGACGCTGCCGCTCGGCGATCTCGGCATAGACCCGTCTGTTCGTCCAGCGGATGAGCTGCGTCACGGGTCGATCGCTGGCGATGACCTCGACCACAGCCTGGATGAACGTCGCGGCCCAGGTCTCCATCCCGTCGCCCTGGGACGTCGGGGTCCCGTGCGGGACGACGACGAGCGCGGTCGTCTGGGGATCGGCCGCTCGCCCGCCGGGCAGCGGGTAGGACAGGGCCAGCGCCCCTTGGGTGTAGCCGGCGCTCCCGCGGCCACCGAGACTGTCAATGGGTTGCCAGGCTCGCCTTCCTGGGAGCGGGATGGCCTGCACTGGGGCCGGGTGAGTGGTGAGGGATCCGTTCATTGGCTGCCTTCCGGAGCGCGGAGCGTCATTCCGGGGAAGATGAGGTCGGGGTCGTCCCCGATCGCCCTGCGGTTGATCTCGTAGAGCCGCTGGGTGAGGGCTGCCACCAGCGCCAGGGACGCGTCGACCGGCAGCTCACGTTCGGCGATCCACCAGAGGGAGTCGCCGGCACGTACGACGATCTGCAGACCGGGAGCACCGACCTGCCCACCGCCTTCGCGTCCGTCGGCCGGCCCGGCATCGGGTATCCCGTGCTGCCACGTGCCCGTCGGCAGGTCCGGCAGAGCCAGACCCTGGAGACCCGGGGTCGCGGTGCGACAGGGCGCATGGCACGGCGGGGCGTATCGCTGGTCCGCCGTGGCTGCGGAGTCGAAGGACAGCGGCCCCACCATCGCCAGACCACAGCAGGTGGCGACCAGCCGCAGGCACAGCCGAGGAGTGAGCCGGACACAAGCGGCCGACAGGCGGGGCGCGCGGTCCGCCGCCAGCGTCCCTGCTCCCGCGAGTGCGACCGCCGCGGCGAGCCCGAGGACCGCCGCGAGACAGAGCACCGATGCCAGGTCCGTCACCAGGTGGTCGAGCGTCCACGCCGGCCGGGTCAGCCGACCCGAGCGGACCGTCCGGTAGAGCTCGCCGGTGGCGTCGCCGGTGAGCCACCAGGCGGCGCTCACGGCGCTCCCGACGACCGCGGCCAACGCCGTGGAGCGGAGCACGACCAGAACGACCTTCACATATAACCCTTCGTTTGCTTGCGTTTACCATAATTACCCTCTGTTCACTCGCGTTGTCAAGGGGTAGTCGAGCGAAGGCGTACAGTCGGGGCACCTGAACTGATGGTGGGAGTGGCCGGGCATGCGTTGGCAGGACCTGTTCGATGACCTCGAGGGACAGGCCGAGTCGTGGCAGCGGACCGAACGGGACGCGGAGGTTGCCGACCGCACCCGGGCCGAGGTGGGTCAGCTCACGTTGCTCAGCCGGCTCCGGTCGAACGTGGGACGTCAGGTGTCGGTCCGGCTCGTCGGGGGTGGGTCGGCATCCGGCAAGGTCGAACGCCTCGGAGTCGACTGGGTGCTCCTCGCGTGCCCGCAAGAGGTCGTGGTGCCGCTTGCCGCGATCGCGACCGCGGCGAACCTGCCCTGGGACGCCGTGAGTCCAGCCGGGATTGGGGTGGTGGCCAGCCGGCTCTCGTTGTCGTCAGTCTTTCGGGCGATGGCCGTCGACCGCGCCCGCGTCACGGTGCTGCTCCGTGACCAGTCGACGGTCTCAGGGACGCCCGACCGCGTGGGACGCGACTTCGTCGACATCGCCGTCCATCACGAGGACGAGGCCCCGCGGGCCGACAGGGTCTCGATGCGGACCACGATCGCGTTCGCCGCGGTCAGCGCGGTGACACGGGGGCGCGGGACGTGGGCGTAGCCGGCTCGGCGGCGTCCGCCTCGCCCTCGGACGAGCTCGCCTCCGCCGGCTCCTCGGTCGGCTCGTCGCCGATGAAGGGATGGTCGGCGATGAACCGTCGGGTCGACGCGTAGGCCTCGGCGATGTAGGCCTCCAGCTCGCTGGCCTCCACGCGCCACTGTCCACGACCGCCTATCTTGATCGCGGGGAGGTCGCCTCGGCGTACCAGCGCGTAGACCTGAGAGACCGAGATGCTGAGCACCTCGGCCACTTCGGTCAAGGCGAAGAATCGCGGGGACGATCCGGCGGGCATGCCCAGAGTCTCCCACGGCGACGGCTTCCCGGCAGGTCGGCGACGGGGCCTGTGGACTGCCCTTCCCTTCGGTCGCCGAAAGTCGGCAGAATGGGCGGGTGACCCTCCGGCTCCGTGGTCCCGTGTCGCGATCCGATCGCCAAGCCGACGTCACGACCGCCCCTCCGTCACCGGAAGCCGTCCGGCAGCGGCGCACTCGCTGGCGGGATCCGCGGCTCTGGCTCGGCATCGTCGTGGTCCTGGCGTCCGTCGTCATCGGGGCCAGGGTGCTCGCGTCGGCGGACGACACCGTAGCGGTCTGGCAGGTCGCACGAGATGTGCCGGCCGACGAGGACATCGACCAGGCCGATCTGCGCGCCACGCGTGTCCACTTCGAGGACGCGTCTGCTGCCGCCCAGTACGTTCACGCCGGACAGCCGGTGCCACCTGGCTCGCACGCCGTACGCGACCTGCACGTGGGAGAGATCCTCGCCGTCTCCGCAGTCAGCTCCGCGGCCGCCGGCTCGACTCGGCAGCTGCCGCTCGGGGTGGAGGCGACGAACCAGCCGGCCGACCTGACGGCAGGCGACCATGTGGAGGTCTGGGCAGTCCCGAGCCTGTCCGCCGCTCAGGGCCCCGCCAAGCGACCCGCGCCGACGCTCGTCCTTCGCGACGTCACCGTGCTCTCGGTCGGGAGCAGCCAGCTCGGTGCCTCCGGTGAGCGGCAGATCCTGGTCGGGCTCGACACGGCCGTCGACGTCGGCGCCGTGCTGCGCGCGACGGTCGGCGCCGCGGTCGTCCTGGTGAGGCTGGCCGGCTGACGTGTCAACCGGGACGTTGGTGGCTGTCGGGTCGGTCGACTTCGAGTCGGCGGTGCTGACTGCTGCGTCGACGGGCGGCCTGCACGTCGTACGACGATGCGTCGACGTGGCCGACCTGCTGGCGACCGCCGCCACCCGGCAGGCCGAGATCGTGCTGGTCTCGACCGCGCTCGGCGGTCTCGACACCGAGGTTCTCGCCAGGCTGAGGGAGGAGCGGGTCGCCGCCGTCGGGGTGGTCGCCGACGAAGGGTCCGCCGACGCAGACCTGCTGAGACGCCTCGGCGTCGACGCAATCTTGTCCGTCTCCCGGCTCGACGGGCTTCCCGACCTGGTCGCACGGACGCTCAAGAAGGGTCCCACCCTCGACCCCACCGCTGCCGGGACGCCGGACGCCGTCGACGGGTCGGGCGACCTGGACGCATCCGGGGGCACGTCTGCGGGCAAGGTCGTCGCGGTCTGGGGCCCGACCGGCGCCCCAGGGCGCTCGGTCGTCACCCTTGGCCTGGCGTCGGTGTTCTCGCACCTCGGCCTGTCGACGATGGTCGTCGACGCCGATGTCTACGGCGGGGCGCAGGCGCAGATGCTCGGGCTGCTCGACGAGTCCTCCGGCCTGCTCGCGGCCGCCCGTGCGGCAAACCGTGGCCGGCTCGACGGCGACCAGCTCGCAGCGCATGCCAGGGCGATTTCGCCGACACTGCGAGTGCTGAGCGGGCTCCCTCGGTCGGACCGGTGGGTGGAGCTCAGCCCGGTGCTGCTGCGCCGGATCCTCGAGACCGCTCGGACGCTGTGCGCGGTGACGCTGCTGGACTGCGGCTTCTGCGTCGAGCTCGACGAGGAGGTGTCGTACGACGTCTCGGCACCGCGCCGCAACGGGGCGACCCTCACCGCTCTCGAGCAGGCCGACGCGGTCCTGGTGGTGGGGTCGGCCGACCCGGTGGGACTCGGCCGGCTGCTCCGGGCGCTCGCCGACCTTGCGGTGCAGGCCCCCGATGTCGCGCCCCGGGTCGTGGTCAATCGGGTGCGGCCCTCGCTCGGCTGGTCGAACGACGACGTGTCGTCGTTCGTGCGCCGGACGTCTCACGTCGATGTCGAGATGTTCCTCCCCGACGACCCGGCCGCCTGCGACCGCGCATTGGTCCAAGGCCAGTCGCTCACCGAGTGCGCTCCAGGCTCAAAGCTGGCGAGGAGCCTCGACCGCCTCGCGACCTCGCTCGCGCGAGACCTCGGCCTGTCTGTCGCCCCGGCCGAGCCCGTTGCCGGCAGGCGCCGGGCGCCGGCACGCCACTGACCTGCGGTGGATCTGAGAAAGCGCCGCCGTTTGTCCCCTACCTCCTCATCCTCTCGACTGGGTTGACGAGGACCTCGCCTGGGTTGACCTGCCTCGTCGATGAGCCGCGAGCGCAGTTAATCCTGGAGTGACTGGTGGGCGGCGGGCCGGTCCAACGGAGCATTTCCCGCGCCCGGTGAAACTGCACATCTGTGGTTGTTGCGAAACGCTTGCGATAACGGCAGGCCGCGGTTAACGTGACAACACTCCGGACTGGAAGGACGTGACATGGCCTCGCTCGTCTCCGTCGCACCGTCGCGGCTCGCGCGTGCGAGGAACGCACTCTCGCCGCGCGAGTGGGGATCGCTGACGGGGATGGCACTCTTCGTGCTGCTGCTGCACGTCGTCGGGTGGGGGGTGCTGATCGCCATCGTGGCACCGCAACACTTCCAGATCAGCTCGACGCAGGTCTTCGGGATCGGGCTGGGCGTCACGGCCTACACCCTGGGGATGCGTCACGCGTTCGACGCCGACCACATCGCCGCGATCGACAACACGACGCGAAAGCTCATGAGTGAGGGAAAGCGGCCGTTGTCCGTCGGGTTCTGGTTCTCCCTCGGGCACTCCACGATCGTGTTCGGTCTGTGTCTCCTACTGGCGTTCGGGGTCCGGGCGCTCGCGAGCCAGGTTGAGGCCGACGCATCGACATTGCACAATGTCCTGGGTCTCATCGGCGTGAGTGTGTCGGGCGTCTTCCTCTACATCATCGGCATCCTGAACCTGGTCATCTTGGTCGGGATCCTCAAGGTGTTCCGGGCGATGCGGCACGGTCGCTACGACGAGAGTGCCCTGGAAGAGCAGCTCGACAACCGGGGGCTGATGAACAGGATTCTCGGGCGGGTCACCAGAGCGATCACCCGTCCCTGGCAGATGTACCCTCTCGGGCTGCTGTTCGGTCTTGGCTTCGACACGGCCACCGAGGTCAGTCTGCTCGTGCTCGCCGGTGGCGCGGCGGCGTTCGCGTTGCCCTGGTACGCGATCCTCACGCTGCCTATCCTGTTCGCCGCCGGCATGAGCCTGCTGGACTCCATCGACGGCTGCTTCATGAACTTCGCCTACGGGTGGGCATTCTCCAAGCCGGTGCGCAAGGTCTACTACAACATCACCATCACCGGGTTGTCCGTTGCGGTGGCGCTCATCATCGGCACCGTCGAACTGCTCTCCATTCTGGTCGAGCGGACCGGCATCACCTCGGGACCGTTGGCCACGATCGGCACCCTCGATCTGAACATCGTCGGCTACGCGATCGTGGCGATCTTCGTGCTGACGTGGGTGGTCGCGCTCGCCGTCTGGCGGTTCGCCCGCATCGAGGAGAAGTGGACGGCCGGCCTCGCCGACGCCGAGAACGGCTAGGCCACGGAGATGCCCAAGCGGCCACCGCCGGTGGACGCGGCGGCGGCACGTCCGGGCTCGACGGCCCACACGGTCAACCTGACGAGCCTTGCCAACACGTTCACGGAGCCGTACACGACCCGACGTAAGGGCATCCTCGGTCAGCGTCACGTAGCATGTCGTCACCGGTGACAGGAGGCTGCGATGCAGGCGATCTGGAAGGGCACGATCTCATTCGGGCTCGTGACGATCCCCGTCAAGGTCTACTCCGCGACCGAGGAGCGCGACATCTCCTTCCGGCAGGTCCACGAGGCTGACGGCGGTCGCATCCGCTACAAGCGGGTCTGCGAGATCGACGGCAACGAGGTGCCGTACTCCGACATCGGCAAGGGCTACGAGATGTCCGACGGGCGGATGGTCGTGCTCACCAATGAGGACTTCGCCGAGCTCCCGCTGCCGACCGCGAAGGCCATCGACGTGCTCGAGTTCGTGCCCGCCGACCAGGTGGACTCGATGTACTTCGCCAAGGCCTACTACCTCGCCGCGGACGCGGCGGGCGCCAAGCCTTACGTCCTCTTCCGCGACGCACTGACCAGGACCGGGCAGTGCGCCCTGGTCAAAGTGGCGATCAGGACCCGGGAGACGCTCGCACTGCTGCGTGAGCGCGACGGCGCGCTTGTGCTGCAGACGATGCTGTGGCCCGACGAGGTGCGCCACGCCGACTTCGCCGCGCCGGACGGCGACGTCAACGTGCGCAAGCAGGAGGTCGACATGGCCGAGTCCTACATCGCCACCCTGAAGGCCGACTTCGATCCGGACCGCTACCACAGCGACTACCGAGAGGCCCTGGAGCAGCTCGTCGAGGCCAAGGTCGCCGGACTCCCGATGCCCGAGCAGACCGACGAGGAGGAAGGCGAGACCGCCCAGGTCCTCGACCTCGTCGCGGCGCTACGGGCGAGCGTCGACGCGGCGAAGAAGCGCCGTGCCGATGCGACGACCGACTCCGACTCGCCGCCAAAGAAGGCTGCTCCTGCGAAGGAGAAGGGCACGAAGAAGAAGGCGGCAAAGAAGCCCGCGAAGAAGACCACCGCTAAGAAGCCGGCCAGGAAGACAGCTGCCAAGAAGTCCGCCTGACCTCACCCACGGATTCGTCAGCGATGGCGGCGCGGGGTTCGCCCCCAGGACCGCAGACGAATCATCACCGGCGAGACGTGGCAAGATGGGTTGCCATGGATGTCATCTCCACAGTCCCCGCTCCCGTCAACGAGCCGACCCTCGACTACGTCCCCGGAAGCCCCGAGCGCGCTCTTCTCGAGCAACGGCTTTCGGAGCTCCAGAAGGAGCCGCTCGACCTGAGGGCGACGATCGGTGGCGAGCAGCGATGGGGACGGGGAGCCGAGCACCAGGTCGTCCAGCCGCACAACCATCAGCTCGTCCTGGGCGTGACCAAGGGGGTGACCACCGCCGACGCCAAGCTCGCTATCGCGGCAGCAGGCGAGGCTGCGCCGGCCTGGCGGGCGATGTCGTTCGACGACCGGGCCGCGATCTTCCTCAAGGCCGCCGAGCTGTTGGCCGGCCCTTGGCGCCAGACGCTCAACGCGGCAACGATGTTGGGACAGTCGAAGACCGCGTGGCAGGCAGAGATCGACGCGGCGTGCGAGCTGATCGACTTCCTGCGGTTCAACGTCCACTACGCGCAGCAGATTCTCAGCGAGCAGCCGATGGCCAACGCCAAGGGCATCTGGAACCGCTCGGACCACCGCCCACTCGAAGGTTTCGTCTACGCCATTACGCCGTTCAACTTCACGGCGATCGCCGGAAACCTCCCCACCGCGCCCGCACTCATGGGCAACACCGTGCTGTGGAAGCCTGCAGTCACCCAGCAGGTAGCGGCCCATCTGTTCATGCGGTTGCTCGAGGAAGCGGGACTGCCTCCCGGCGTCATCAACATGCTGCCCGGTCACGGGGCCGCGGTTTCCGACGCCACGCTCGTCCATCCCGATCTCGCCGGCATCCACTTCACCGGCTCGACCCCGACGTTCCAGAGCCTGTGGGCATCGATCGGCGCCAACATCGCCAGGTACCGGTCGTACCCGCGCATCGTCGGCGAGACCGGCGGCAAGGACTTCGTCGTCGCGCACCCGTCGGCCGACCCTGACGTCCTGCGTACGGCGCTCATCCGCGGCGCCTTCGAGTACCAGGGACAGAAGTGCTCGGCGGCCTCCCGCGCCTACATCGCCAGGTCGGTGTGGCGGAGGATGCGCAAGGACTTCCTCGCCGAGGTCGAGTCACTGACGATGGGCGACGTCACGGACCTGTCGAACTTCATGGGCGCCGTGATCGACGCGCGTGCGTTCGACAAGCATCGCTTGGCGATCAACCGGGCCAGGCGCTCGCCGAAGCTCGACATCCTGGCGGGTGGCACGGTCGACGACTCGGTGGGCTACTTCGTGCGCCCGACGGTCATCGAGTCCAGCGACCCGACGGACGCCATCTTCGACACCGAGTACTTCGGTCCGATCCTGTCCGTCCACGTCTACGACGACGCGGCCTTCGAGTCAGCGGTCCACCAGATGGAGTCCTTCTCCAGGTACGCCCTCACCGGCGCGATCATCGCGCAGGATCGGTCGGCCATCGCGTGGGCCATGGAGACGCTGCGCTTCGCGGCAGGGAACTTCTACATCAACGACAAGCCGACCGGGGCCGTCGTCGGGCAGCAGCCCTTCGGCGGCGCGCGGGCGTCCGGCACCAACGACAAGGCAGGTGCGGCTCAGAACCTGCTGCGGTGGACGTCGTCTCGCTCCATCAAGGAGACGTTCGCACCGCCCACGGACTATCGCTACCCGCACATGGGCTAAGCCGTCAGCCGACGTGGTGTGCCCAAGGTCCGACCGGCAAGTGAGGGATCGATCAGCAGGCCGGCGCCACACCAGGTGCAGCAGTACTCGCCGGTCTCGACATGGTCGTGATCGGCGGGCACGAACAGCCGCTCCTCGGCACAGTCCGGGCACGGCCGGGCGACCCCGCGGAGCATCAACATGTCAGCACTGTGGTCCATGGAAGCCAGGATGCCAGAGCGGCTGTCTCCTCAGCGGGAGGCACGCCCGCAGGCCGCAAGCCGCAAGGCCCCTGAGGCGAGCGCAGCCGGAGCTCAGGCCGAGAGCCAGGCGCGACCGGTCTCCTGCTCCTCGCGAGCAGCAGCCACGATGCCCTTGGCGATCTCTGCCTCGATCTTGCGCCCGATGAATGGCACCGACACGACGAGGCCGCCGCTGACCGTCTCGCGAACCCCGTCGGACGTCTTCGCGATCACGATCGAGCCCGCCATCGAGGCCGGTTGGCCGACGATGGACAGCGTGAGGTCGGCCCGCCGGGTGCCCGACCCGTCGTCGGGGCGCCAGGTCTCGGTCTGCACCAGCGCGATCGTCTCGCCGACGAACCGCCTGACGAAGTCGGGGACCGCGGCCGGCATCGTCCTGTTCACGGTGACGACGGCCGAGCCGCCCTCACCGCGCTGGATGACGACCTGGTGGTCGATTGCCATCGTGGCCTCGCACACGGCTGCCCGGAACTTCGGGTCGAGCACGATCCCCATCACGTCGGCAACGCTCGCACCCGGGTAGTCGATCTGAGTCGTCACGTCCATCCCGGCATCATGCCTGCAGTGGCCGCGTGACCCTCAGCGGGGCTCCGACTCGATAGGCTGCTCAAAGGTGTGCCGGGAAGCCTGGTCGGCGAGAGCTGCAACACGCCGCCGTCCGAGGAGGGACCGCCATGACCGACGTCACCCACTACGGGCTGGTCATCTTGCTGACAAGCGCGGTCGGTCTCGTCTCGGTGCTGTCCAACCACCTCACCAGCAAGCTCAGGATTCCTGTCCCACTGCTGGTACTCGTGGGCGCGGCCGTTACGGTCACCGTCGCTCCGGATCTGCATGCGCTCACCGGGTCGACGGTGGAACGCATGGTTACTGTCGCGCTTGTCGTGATCTTGTTCCACGGCGGCATGCACATCGGCTGGCAGCGTCTGCGGGCGGCGGCCGCGCCGACGGTCGTGGTCGGGGTGCTGGGCACGTTCCTCACCACGGCGGGGGCGGCGGTGCTCCTGCATGCCGCGTTCGGCTTCGACTGGTACGTCGCCCTGCTCGTCGGCACCGCCGTCGCGCCGACCGACCCAGCCGTCGTCTTCTCGGTCCTCGGCCAGCGCGAGGTCGCGGGCCGCAGCGGCACGATCCTCGAGGGGGAGTCGGGGGCGAACGACCCGGTCGGCATCGCCTTGATGGCCAGCCTGATCGCGGCCGGAAGCCTGAGCACCTCCACGTTCGGTGACGTGGGCCGGGAGTTCCTGCTCCAGATGGTGATCGGCGCCGGCTTCGGCGTCGTCGGCGGGCTCGCGCTGACGCGGTTCGTGCGCCACGTCCCGCTGCCGAGCGAGGCGCTCTACCCGCTCCGAACCCTGGCGTGCGGCCTGATGCTGTACGGCGTCACGGCGGTGGCTCACGGGTCGGGGTTCCTCGCCGTCTTCGTCGCCGGGATCGTCATCGGCGACGTCCGGGCGCCGTACAAGCACGAGATCGAGCGCTTCCACTCGGCGCTGGCCAGTCTCGCGGAGATCGTGGCCTTCGTCGTCCTGGGCTCGACGATCGACCTGCACCTGCTCGTCCACGGCGACGTCCTGGTGCCCGGCCTCGTCCTCGCGGCCGCGCTCGCGTTCGCCGTCCGGCCGGTCGTCGTGGGTGCCTGCCTGGCACCCGCTCGGCTGCGGCGCAACGAGCGGCTGTTCGTGGTGTTCGCCGGTCTCAAGGGGGCGGTCCCGCTGCTCCTCGGTGAGCTGCTGCTCGTCACCGACGTGCCCGACGCCGAGCGCCTGTACGGCATCGTGGTGGTCGTCGTCATGTTCTCCGTGTTGGTCCAGGGCAGCCTGGTCCCCACGGTCGCCCGGCTGCTCCGTCTGCCGATGAGGCTTCTCGAGCCGGAGCCCTGGGCGCTGGGCGTTCGGCTGCGCCATGAACCGGACAACGTCCACTACCTCACGGTCTCAGCGCGCTCGAGCTCTGCCGGGCGGACCGTCCACGAGGTGGCCGACCTGGCGGGCGATGTCTGGGTAAGCCTGATCGTTCGCGACAGCCGGCTGGTCCCGGTGCGAGCCGGCACCGTGCTCGCCCCAGGTGACCAGGTCATGGTGATGGCGGCTCCGGACCTCGAAGGCGTCCTCGCCGAGCTGTTCGCCGAGCGAAAGCGCTCGCCGTGACGAATGCTCGTCGCGATAGCCTGGCGGCCGTGACGGACATCGAGCACACCGACCCCGCGGTCGGCGACTGGACAGCCGGCAGAGAGGCTGCCGTCGACATCAGCTTCGGCGAGGCGGGAGCAAAGCTCACCTACGGCGGATATCTGCGGCTTCCGCAGCTGCTCAGCACCCAAGTCCTCGAGTCAGACCCCCCGGCCCACGACGAGCTGCTGTTCATCACGATCCACCAGGTCTACGAGCTGTGGTTCCAGCAGCTCCTGCACGAGGCAGAGACGGCGCGAGACGCCATGCGGAGCGAGCAGACCTGGTGGGCCAGACACCTGCTCAACCGGATGCACGTCATCGAGCGCGTCCTGATCGAGCAGATCGCGGTCCTCGAGACGATGACGCCGCAGGACTTCCTGGTGTTCCGCCAGCTGCTGTCTCCCGCCAGCGGCTTCCAGTCGGTCCAGTTCCGCGAGCTCGAGTTCCTCTCCGGCGCCAAGGACCCCTCCTTCGTACGTCGCTTCAAGGGCCTCACCGATGAGGAGTGTGCCAGGCTGCAGCGCCGGCTCGACGAGCCGACGCTCTGGGACGCCTTCCTCGACCTCATACGCGCCTGGGGACTCCCGGCCGGTGACGACGCAGAGGTGTCACGGTCGCTTCGGACCATCGCTCACGACCGGGCCACCTACTCCGAGGTCTGGGAGGTGGCCGAGAAGCTCATCGAGCACGACGAGCTGGCTGCGGCCTGGCGCGCCAGACACGTGACGATGGTCGAGCGGATGATCGGCAGCAAGACCGGCACGGGCGGCTCGTCCGGAAGCGACTACCTGCGCACCAGGCTCCCCCTGCGCTACTACCCGCTGCTCTGGAGCCTCCGCTCCGAACTCTGAGCGAACGACTGCCCGCGGTGGCGATGTGCCCGCCCCACGGGTGGGCAGCGTCGTACCGGGATAGTCTCAGATGTGCCGCGCGAGAGTGCGCGACCGCGACGCCCCGCGCCGTGCCCGGCTCGCAAGACAGGTGCCGCACGCATGCACAGCAGGTTGGACGAAGCCAAGCAAGAGCTGCTCGTCGAGGCCGCCGCGACGGCCGAGCACCGCAAGGGTGGCGCCGTCCTCCCTCCTGACGAGACGATCTTCCTGCTGACCAAGTTCTACGAGCACGTCGACCCGGAAGACATCCTCGAGCGAAGTCCCGCAGACGTGTACGGCGCGGCGGTGAGCCAGTATCGCCTGGCGAGTTCGCGACCTCAGGGCACCGCCACCGTCCGGGTCTTCACGCCGACCGTCGACGAGTTCGAGTGGGCGGCGTCCGGCCACTCGGTGGTCGAGGTCGTCACCGACGACATGCCGTTCCTTGTCGACTCGCTGTCGATGGAGCTCAACGCCCACCACCGCACGTTGCACTCCGTCATCCATCCGCAGCTGCTCGTGCGGCGAGACATCACCGGGAAGCTCCTCGAGCTCCTGGACGGTGACCAGGAGGCCGAGGACGACCCACAGGACGCTCTCCGCGAGTCCTGGATGTACATCGAGATCGACCGCGTCGGGGAGCCGGACGAGCTCGAGGCGGTCGAGCAGCAGCTGAGCCGGGTGCTCCGCGACGTCCGCGAGGTGGTCGAGGACTGGCAGAAGATGCACTCCCAGGCGATGACGATCGTCGAGGACCTGTCGAGGACCCCGCCGCCGCTCCCGCAGACCGAGGTCGACGAGGGGCGCGCTCTCGTCGAGTGGCTCGCGGAGGACCACTTCACGTTCCTCGGCTACCGCGAGTACGAGCTCACCCAGGTCGAGGGCGACGACGTGCTACGAGCCGTGCCCGGCACCGGTCTCGGCATCCTGCGCTCCGACCAGGACATGTCGCCGTCGTTCGGCAAGCTGCCGGTCGCCGTCAAGGCGAAGGCTCGCGAGAAGCAGCTGCTGATCATCACCAAGGCGAACTCGCGCGCCACCGTGCACCGTCCCGTCTATCTCGACTATGTCGGCGTGAAGGCGTTCGACGGTGACGGCGAGGTCTCGGGCGAGCGTCGCTTCCTCGGGCTGTTCAGCTCGGCGGCTTATACCGAGAGCCTGCTGCGTATCCCGGTGCTCCGGGAGAAGGCGAGCCAGCTGCTCGCCGGCGCCGGCTTCACGCCGATGAGCCACAGCGGCAAGGAGCTCCTCGACATCCTCGAGAACTACCCGCGCGACGAGCTCTTCCAGACGTCGGTGGAGGAGCTGCTCCCGGTGACCGAGGCGGTGCTCCACCTGCGCGAGCGGCGGCAGCTGCGGTTCTTCGCCAGGCGAGACGTCTACGACCGCTATCTGTCATGTCTGGTGTTCCTCCCTCGGGACCGCTACACCACCCAGGTCCGCGAGAGGATGCAGGCCATCTTGACCTCGACGATGGGCGCGGCCACCATCGACTACACCGCACGGGTGAGCGAGTCGGTGCTAGCTCGGCTGCACTTCGTCGTGCGCGCCGCCCCCGGGGAGACCCTCCGCGACTTCGACGAGGCGGCGCTGGAGTTCGAGCTGGCCGAGGCGACCCGCTCGTGGACCGACGACTTCACCGACTCCCTGCGCGAGCAGTTCGGTGAGGAGGTCGGCGCCCGTCTCACGCGCAGCTACGGCACTGCATTTCCCGAGGCCTACAAGGAGGACTTCGCGCCGGCAGTCGGAGCTGCCGACGTACGTCGCTTGGAGGCCGTCGCGGACGAGTCGATCATGTTGTCGCTCTACGCCCCCGTGGGAGCCGCCGAGGGCGAGGTGCGCTTCAAGGTCTTCCGGACCGGCACGCCGCTAAGCCTGTCAGCGGTCCTCCCCGTGCTGTCGTCACTCGGGGTGGAGGTCGTCGACGAACGGCCCTACCAGATCGAGCTCGGCAAGGGCCGGGCGTGGATCTACGACTTCGGGTTGCGACACCACAAGACCCTACCCACGGGATCACGTGAGCTCTTCCAGGACGCGTTCATGGCGGTGTGGAGCGGGCGGGCCGAGAGTGACGGGTTCTCCGCGCTCGTGCTCGAGGGCGCCATGCCGTGGCGGCAGGTCTCGATCCTCCGGGCCTACGCGAAGTACCTCCGCCAGGGCGGGTCGACGTTCAGCCAGGACTACGTCGAGGCGTCCCTGCGGGCCAACGTCTCGATCGCCCGGCTGCTCGTCAGGCTCTTCGAGGCGCGCTTCGACCCCGACGGCGACGGCGACGGCGACGGCAAGGTCCGTGGCGAGCAGGAGGCCGAGCTCCGCGGCCAGATCACCGAGGCTCTCGACGGGGTGGCGAGCCTCGACCACGACCGGATCCTGCGCAGCTACCTGGGCGTGATCAGTGCGACGCTCCGGACGAACTTCTACCAGCGCGACAGCGCGGGGAACGCCAAGCCTTATCTGTCGCTCAAGCTCGAGCCTCGCGAGATCCCGGAGCTCCCGGAGCCACGGCCCCGCTTCGAGATCTTCGTCTACTCGCCACGAGTTGAAGGGGTCCACCTGCGTTTCGGCCCGGTTGCCCGGGGCGGCCTGCGATGGTCGGACCGACGGGAGGACTTCCGCACGGAGGTCCTCGGTCTGGTCAAGGCCCAGATGGTGAAGAACGCGGTGATCGTGCCGGTCGGTTCGAAAGGCGGCTTCTACTGCAAGAACCTGCCGGATCCGGCCGTCGACCGGGAGGCCTGGCTCGACGAGGGAATCGGGTGCTACACGACGTTCATCAGCGGCCTCCTCGACATCACCGACAACCTGGTGGCCGGCGAGACCATCCCCCCGGAGCGGGTCGTGCGCCATGACCCCGACGACACCTACCTGGTGGTGGCAGCCGACAAGGGGACCGCGACGTTCTCCGACATCGCGAACGGGGTTGCGAAGGACTACGGCTACTGGCTCGGCGACGCGTTCGCGTCCGGCGGCTCCGTCGGATACGACCACAAGGCGATGGGGATCACGGCGCGCGGCGCCTGGGAGTCGGTGCGCCGGCACTTCCGCGAGCGTGGCATCGACTGCCAGGCCGAGGACTTCACCTGTGTCGGCATCGGCGACATGAGCGGCGACGTGTTCGGCAACGGCATGCTGCTCAGCACGCACATCCGGCTGGTCGCCGGGTTCGACCACCGGCACATCTTCGTCGACCCCTCGCCGGACGCTGCGACGTCGTACGACGAGCGGCGTCGGCTCTTCGACCTGCCTCGGTCGAGCTGGGCGGACTACGACGCGAGCCTGATCTCGCAGGGAGGCGGGGTGTTCGCCCGCACTCTCAAGTCGATCCCGATAACCACCGAGATGGCCGAGGCGCTCGGCATCGACGCCGACGTCGGCACCCTCACCCCGGCCGAGCTGATGCGGGCCATCCTGCTGGCGCCGGTCGACCTGCTCTGGAACGGCGGCATCGGCACCTATGTGAAGGCCGCGGCGGAGACCCACGCGGACGCGGGCGACAAGGCGAACGACGCCATCCGTGTCAACGGCGGCGAGCTGCGCTGCAAGGCCGTGGGGGAGGGCGGCAACCTGGGGTTCACCCAGCGCGGTCGCATCGAGTACGCCTCCGGCAACGGACGGATCTGCACCGACTTCATCGACAACTCGGCCGGTGTCGACACCTCGGACCACGAGGTCAACATCAAGATCCTTCTCGACAAGGTCATGGAGTCCGGCGACATGACGCAGAAGCAGCGCAACCAGCTGCTCGGCTCGATGACCGACGAGGTCGGCATGCTGGTGCTGAGCGACAACTACGAGCAGAACGTCGCGATGGCGAGCGCGGAGCGCGTCGCCCCCGGGTTGAGCCATGTCCACGAGTCGTGGATCCGGCGGCTGGAGCGACAGGGTCTGTTGGACCGGGCGATCGAGTTCCTGCCGTCGACGAAGGAGTTCGCCGACCGGCGAGCCGCCGGACGTGGGCTGACCGCCCCCGAGCTCGCCGTGCTGCTGGCCTACACGAAGATCGTGCTGGCGGCCGAGCTGCTGGAGAGCGAGCTCCCCGACGACCCGTTCCTGCGCGGCGACCTGTTCAGCTACTTCCCGACGCAGATGCGGCAGGCCTACCGCAACGAGATGCTCAGCCATCCACTGCGCCGCGAGATCGTCGTCACCCAGGTGGTCAACGGGCTCGTCAACTTCGCGGGCATCACGTTCTTCCACCGGCTGAGCCAAGAGACCAGCGCCAGTGCCGAGGAGCTGGTCCGCGCGCACTACGTGTGTCGCGAGATCTTCGGCGTCAACGCGCTGATGAGGTCGATCAGCGAGCTTGACAACATGGTCGACGCCACCATGCAGACCGACATGCGGCTCACCGTGCGCACGCTGATCGAGAGAGCCACCAGGTGGATGGTCAACAACCGACGGGCACCGTTGGACTCGGAGGCCACGGTGGACCATTTCGGTACGGCGATCCAGGACGTCCTGGGCGCGCTGCCGCAGGTGCTCGTCGGCGCCGAGCATCGCGCCCTGGTCCAGCGTCGGGACCGCCTCACGGCCGCTGGCGTCCCGGCGGACATCGCGCTCCTGGTGTCCTCGCTGGCGCCGGCGTACGCGGCCCTGGAGATCGTGGAGATCGCCATGAGCGACGACGTCGACCCCGTCGAGGTCGCTACCGTGCATGCGATCCTCGGTGACCGGCTCGAGCTGAGCCGGTTGCTCGCGAAGATCGTGGCCCTCCCACGCGACGACAGGTGGCAGACGATGGCGCGGGCCTCGCTGCGCGACGACATGCATGCGGTGCACGCGTCCCTGACAGCACTCGTGCTCTCGTCGACCGACGCGGCCTTGCCGCCACAGGAGCGGGTTGCGGCCTGGGAGGACGCCGACTCCCGGGTCGTGAGCCGAGCGCACGCCACGCTCCGCGAGATCACGGCTGAGGACGAGGCCGAGCTGGCCCGGCTCTCGGTGGGGCTACGGGTCGTCCGCACCATGCTGCCGACGCCTTGACCGGACTGGGAAGCATCGTCGTCTTCATCACGTACGACATACGACGAACGAGGGCGGTTCCCGAAGGAACCGCCCTCGCGCGTACACGGTAACTGTTTCGACCTCTGATCGTGTTGGACACTGAGTCCGCGTTCATCATGGGACTTGTGGGCCAGGCGTACCCTGGCGAGCGTGGCTGGACCAGACATCTCCGAGCGGATCAAGCAGCTCGATGCAACCTTGACGAGCATCGAGCAGGTCGTCGATCTCGGCGCGATGCGAGCCGAGGTCGCCGATCTCGGCGAGCAGGTCGCCGTGCCGGACCTGTGGGACGACCAGGCTAACGCGCAGCGGGTGACCGGTCGCCTCTCGGTGCTGCAGTCCGAGATCGAGCGGGTCAGCGGCCTGCGGTCACGGCTCGACGACGTCCAGATCATGATCGACCTCGGCACCGAGGAGGGCGACCAGGCGACGCTCGCGGAGGCCGAGCACGAGCTCGACCGGCTCGCGGCGGCGGTCGAGGTGCTCGAGGTGCGAACGCTGCTCGCGGGCGAGTACGACGAGCGTGACGCCCTCATCTCGATCAGGTCGGGCGCCGGCGGTGTCGACGCGGCCGACTGGGCCGAGATGCTGATGCGGATGTATCTGCGCTGGGCGGAGCGCCACAAGTACTCCACCGAGGTCTACGACACGTCGTACGCGGAGGAGGCAGGCATCAAGTCCGCCACGTTCGCGGTCAAGGCCCCCTACGCCTACGGCACGCTGAGCGTCGAGCAGGGCACCCACAGGCTGGTGCGAATCTCGCCGTTCGACAACCAGGGGCGTCGCCAGACGTCATTCGCGGCTGTCGAGGTCGTGCCGGTGATCGAGCAGACCGACGAGATCGACGTCCCGGAGGAGGACGTCAAGGTCGACGTCTTCCGATCCTCCGGACCCGGCGGGCAGAGCGTCAACACGACCGACTCGGCGGTGCGGCTCACCCACCTGCCGACGGGGCTGGTCGTCGCGGTGCAGAACGAGAAGAGCCAGCTCCAGAACAAGAACACCGCGATGGTGATCCTGAAGGCCCGCCTCCTGGCGCTCAAGCGGATCGAGGAGAAGGCCACCCTCGACGAGATGCGCGGCGACGTGACAGCGGCGTGGGGCGACCAGATGCGCAGCTATGTTCTGAATCCGTACCAAATGGTCAAGGACCTGCGCACGGAGCACGAGGAGGGCAACCCGTCGAGCGTGCTCGACGGAGACATCGACGCCTTCATCGAGGCTGGGATCCGCTGGCGGCGCAGCCAGGAGTAGCTGGGATGGCGCGCCCAGCCTCGGTCGTGCCCGAGAGTGTTGCCGCGGTCGCCTAAACTCGGGCCAGTGATTCGCTTCGAGAAGGTAAGCAAGGCGTACGACGGCCAGAACCGCCCAGCATTGGAGGCCGTCGACGTCGACATCGAGAAGGGCGAGTTCGTCTTCCTCGTCGGGCCATCCGGCTCGGGCAAGTCCACGTTCCTCCGGCTGGTGCTCCGCGAGGCCAGGCCGACGGCGGGCCGGGTGTATGTCGCGGGCAAGGAGATCAACCGCCTCGCCGGCTGGAAGGTGCCGAGCCTGCGTCGCCAGATCGGGACGGTGTTCCAGGACTTCCGGTTGCTTCCGAACAAGACGGTGGGGCAGAACGTCGCGTTCGCGCTCCAGGTGATCGGCAAGCACAAGTCCGAGATCAACACGCTGGTCCCCGAGACCCTCGAGCTCGTCGGTCTCGACGGCAAGGAGAAGCGGATGCCCGACGAGCTGTCGGGTGGCGAGCAGCAGCGGGTCGCGATCGCCCGTGCGTTCGTGAACCGGCCGATGATCCTCATCGCGGACGAGCCGACCGGCAACCTCGACCCGACGACGTCAGTCGGCATCATGAAGCTGCTCGACCGGATCAACCGGACGGGCACGACAGTCATCATGGCGACCCATGACTCCGGGGTCGTCGACCAGATGCGCAAGCGGGTCATCGAGCTGCAGGCAGGCAAGGTGGTCCGCGACCAGGTCCGCGGCGTCTACGGCTACCAGAGCTGAACACCCCGGCTGAAACGCGGCCCGCGACCGTCGTACTCACGAAGCAGTCCCCACAGAGCAGGCAGAGATCATGCAACTGAGATATGTAGCCTCCGAGCTCGGCACCGGGCTCAAGCGCAACGTGTCGATGACGATTGCCGTCATCCTCACGATCTGGATGTCCTTGACGCTGGTGGGTCTGGGGCTCCTGATGCGCTCCCAGGTCACGAAGATCGAGCACTACTTCGGCAGCCAGCTCGAGGTGCAGGTGGTCTTCTGCGCGAAGAACTCCCAGACCGATACGTGTGTGGGCGGGCAGGCGTCCTCGGCTCAGGAGGGCGCGGTCCGGCAGGTCATCGCGGACAGTCCCGAGATGGCGTCGTTCCGCTACCAGACGCGCGAGCAGTCCTACCAGACGTTCCAGGCGACGCACACCGACGGAGAAGGCCAGCCTGACGCGATCGCGCAGATCCTGAAGGTCTCCGACATGTCGACGGGCTACTGGGTAAAGTTCAAGGATCCGGACCGCACCCAGGCCCTCATCACCTCGGTCAACCATCTGCCCGGCGTCGAGCAGATCATCGACATCCGTGAGGAGCTCGACCCGGTCTACCGAACGCTCAACATGCTCAAGTGGATGGCGCTGGGTGCGGCTGGGCTGCTGGTGCTGGCCGCGGTCCTGCAGGTCTCCAACACGATCCGGCTGGCCGCCATGGCCCGACGGCGGGAGATCGGGATCATGCGTCTGGTGGGGGCGTCGAGCCTCTACATCCAGCTGCCGTTCGTGCTCGAGGTGATCTTCTCGGCGCTGGTCGGGGCGGCGCTCGCCTGCGGGACGCTGGCCGTGGTCGTGAAGTTCTTCATCCCGTGGCTGCACCGCGTCGTCCAGCTCTGGCAATGGGTGAGCTGGTCGACCGCCATCGAGACCATGGTGTGGATGGTCGTCATCGCGCTGGCGCTGGCCATCGTGCCGACCGTACTGATGACCCGGAAGTACCTCAGGGTCTAGCGGGCTGTCCATGGCGTCGATGAGGGAGCGTCTCGACGGCTGAGATGGGTCGCCGGGCGGTCCTGCGGTCGGGCGTGGCGGCCGGCGCTGGTGCTCACCGTTCGACCAGCGGGCGCCGCCCTCAGGGCCGGTTCCAGGACTCGTCCGACTGGGTCTACCCACCGGGACAGCCGCAGGGTCACGGAACGCTCGAGGTCCAGCAGCACCAGCGGCTCCCGTGGGCTGACGACGGCACCGCGATCACGTTCACGGCTGAGGCGCGAGCCTGGTCCGGTGAGACGTCGGAGACCGTGCGCACCTTGACCGCACGTACCGGTCCTGATGCTTGTCCGCCATGCCGCGCGGTCGGCAGGCTGCCGCGCGGCTGCCACGACACCGCGCAAATACCGCGAACGGTGACCCCGAGGCCCTACGGTCGGTTACGCAAGGTTTGGCCCCACCTCACGTAAGGCTGTGCCGGTGCTCCGAAACTTCCCCCATGGACGCCCGGCGCGGACCAGGATCGCGGTCGTGATGGCGCTCAGCGCGTCGTTGCTCGCTGCCGCGGTGACGGCATCCGCGCCAAGCGTTGCCTCTGGCGACGATGAACACGCCCTGACTCATCGCAAGGCGCAGCTGGGCAACCAGATCGCGCGCTCCCACGGCGACGTCGACGAGATCTCGAGGCGGCTCACGAATGCACAGGGCCGGCTCGACTCGGCTGCCGCGGATCTTGCTGCGGCCAGGGTCACGCTCGACGGGTTGCACGCCCAGGTCCAGCAGGCGACGGTGCGTGACCTCAAGATGCAGCAGTCGCTCGAGGACGCCCTTCAGCGGCTCTCCGACGCCGAGGCCGACCTCGCCCAGGGCCGGCGGACTGTGGTCCGCCAGCGGGGGAGCCTCGCGGCGTACGCCGTGTCGAGCGCACAGAGCCAGCTGGGCCAGCTCTCGACCCTCAACCTGATGTTCACCGCAGACTCGACACGGGCGGCGATCAGCGAGGTCCAGGGTGCCAACAGCGCACTCGCCAAGCAGGTGTCCGGCCTGCAGCGTCTCCAGGCGAACCAGGTTCTGCTGCGCTACACGGAGCAGCGTGTGGAGCTGGCGGCCGACCAGGTTGCGGCCGACCGGGCTGCCGCTGCCGCCAACCTGGCTGCCAAGACGAGGCTGGAGACGGCTGCGGCTGCTGCAGCGACCGCGGTCGAGCAGCGGGTCACTGCACTCCAGGTGCAGCAGGACAAGCTGACGAGTGCGAAGACCGCGGAGCTCGCCAGGATCGGGGCAATGGAGCGCGAGCGCGCTGCCGTCGAGGCACGGCTGCGCCGGATCGCCGCCCAACAGGCGGCTGCGGCAGCGCGCGAGGCTGAGCGTCTCGCGGCAGAGCAGGCGGCTGCTGAGCAGCGAGCGGCAGAGCAGGCGGCTGCTGAGCGTCTCGCGGCAGAGCAGGCGGCTGCTGAGC
>JBBJMF010000162.1:0-3441 GCA_037719575.1 Nocardioidaceae bacterium | reverse complement strand
CACGTCGGCCGAGCTCGCCGAGCTGATCCTCGAGCAGGCGGAGGTCGCGCTGGTGCCGGGTGAGGCGTTCGGTGCTCCGGGCTACCTGCGGCTGTCCTACGCCCTCGGCGACGACGAGCTCACCGAAGGCGTCGGCCGCATCCAGCAGCTGCTCGCCTGACACGGGGTGGGTGCCGTCTCGGTCTCGGCTGGTGAGCGGCGATCGCTCGCTGCCCTTCCCAAGGCGCACCTGCATCTGCACTTCACCGGCTCCATGCGGCACGGCACCGTGCTCGACCTCGCGCTCGAGGGCGGGGTCGTCCTGCCTGACTCCTTGACGGACGAGTGGCCGCCACAGCTGTCAGCGGCCGACGAGAAGGGCTGGTTCCGGTTCCAGCGTCTCTACGACATCGCCCGCTCCGTGCTCAAGACAGCGGCCGGGGTACGCCGCTTGGTCCTCGAGGCGGCTGAGGACGAAGCGGCTGAGGGCTCACGCTGGCTGGAGATCCAGGTCGACCCCAGCGGGTACGCCGCCTCCTTCGGCGGCATCACGGCGTTCACAGAGCTGGTGCTCGACGCCGCTGCGGCCGCGAGCCGGCAGACCGGGGTCGAGGTCGCTCTCGTGATCGCAGCCAACCGGACCCGGCACCCCCTCGACGCACGCACCTTGGCCCGGCTGGCCGCGCAGTACGCCGGGCGCGGAGTGGTCGGGTTCGGGCTCTCGAACGACGAACGCCGCGGCGAGGCGTTGGCGTTCGCGAAGGCGTTCGAGATCGCCGACCGGGCCGGGCTTGTCGCGACCCCTCACGCCGGTGAGCTATGCGGTCCGGAGAGCGTCTGGTCCTGCCTCGACGGCCTCCGGGCGGGCCGGATCGGCCATGGCGTCCGGGCGATCGAGGACCCGCGGCTCGTCGCGCACCTCGCAGAGGCGGGCGTCACGCTGGAGATCTGTCCTGCCTCCAACGTCGCACTCGGCGTCTACGCGACCGCCGAGGACGTTCCGCTCCGGGACCTCTTCGCGGCGGGGGTCCCGATCGCTCTGGGGGCAGACGACCCCCTGCTCTTCGGGTCACGGCTGCTCGACCAGTACCAGGCGGCACGCGTGGTGCACGGCTTCGACGACCAGCAGCTCGCCGAGCTCGCCCGGATGTCCGTGCGCGGGTCCTGCGCCCCAGACGGCGTACGCCGACGACTGCTGGGCGAGATCGATGCCTGGCTCGCCGGCTGACCCCCCGTCCGGACACCCCCTGGCCCGCGAATCGACGGCCGATCGGGCGGGAAACGCGGGGCAACGGGTGTCTGGACGGGAATCAGAGGGTGCACCTTACGAGGACAGGCTCCGGGTGGAGTTCGATACCGAACGTCGCGTGTACGCCGTCGCGGATCTCGCGGGCCAGCACCAGCAGGTCGTCGGTCGAGGCGGAGCCGCGGTTGGTGAGCGCCAGCGTGTGCTTCGTCGACAGGCACACCTTGTCGTTGCCGTAGCCCCGGGAGAATCCTGCCCGCTCGATCAGCCAGGCGGCACCGGTCTTGACGTTGCCGTCCGACTGGGCGAAGGCCGGGGCCCCCGCGGGCACCATGTCGGGCGGCACCCACGGGTTGGTGAAGAAGGACCCGGCACTCCACGTGTCGTGGTCAGCCTCGTCGAGCACCATCCCCTTGGCCCGACGAAGTGCCAGCACGGCACTGCTCACGGCTGCTGCCGGCGCAGCCTCCCCCACCTCGAGCCCCAGGGTGCTGGCCAGCTCCCCGTAGGTGACCGGGGCTCCGAGCGGCCCCCGGCGGAGCCGGAACGTGACGCCTCCCACGACGTACCGCTCGGGAGTCCGCTTGAAGACGCTCGTCCGGTAGCCGAATCCGCACTCGGCGGCGGGCAACGTCCGCGTACGGCGCTCGGCCCTGTCGTAGACGTGAACCGACGAGATCGTGTCGGACACCTCCTGCCCGTAGGCACCCACGTTCTGGACCGGGACCGCCCCAACAGTGCCGGGAATGCCGGCAAGGGTCTCGACACCGATCCACCCTTGCTCCACGGCGCGGAGAACGAGCGGCTCCCAGCTCTCCCCTGCCTCCACGGTCACCTCGACGCCGGTCGCGTCATGTGCGCCCACCTGGACCCCTGACGACGCCACCCTGATCACCGTCCCGTCGAAGCCCTGGTCCCCGACCACGACGTTGCTGCCGCCGCCCAGCACGAGGACCGGTCGCGCCTCCGCATCGGCCACCGCGACCAGGTCATAGAGCTCCGACCGTGAGACCGTCTCCACGAACGTCGCCGCCGGGCCACCGAGACGCAGGGTCGTCCATGCAGTCAGCGGCTCCGCGGGGCGGGTCAGCACCGCACCGTGGCCTTGGTCATCGCGAGCACCGTCTGGCCGGCGTTGGTGACGGTGAGCTCGACAGTCGCGATGCCCTCCTCGACGCTCCTGACGACGCCGCTGACCGCGACCTCGGTGCCCTGGCCGTCGTCGGGGACCGCGACGGGCTTAGTGAAGCGTCCGCCGAACGTCACGATCCTCGCCGGCTCCCCCACCCATGCGGTGAGCGCCCGACCGGCGAGCGCCAGGGTGTACATGCCGTGTGCGACCACGCCCGGGAGCCCGACGGAGGTGGCGACCCGGTCGCTCCAGTGGATCGGGTTGAAATCGCCCGAGGCGCCGGCATACCGGACCAGGTCGCCTCGGGTGACGGCGTACGCCTGGGTCTCGAACTCGTGGCCGACCTCCCACGTCATCCGGCACCGCCGCGGTGGACGAGGGTGGCGAACGCGGTGGCGACGCACTCGCCGGCGACCGTGACGATCTCTGTCCGGGTGCCGATCATGTCCATCCCGGCGGCCGCTCGCAACGTGTCGACTGTCAACGTGGCAGTCAGCTCGTCGCCGGCCCTGATCGGTCTGGACTGCTCGAACCGCTGGGCACCGTGGACGATGTTGTGCAGCTCGATCCCCACGTCAGGGTCTGTCATCAAGGCGGTCATCGCGCCGAAGGCGATCACGATGGGGAATGTCAGCGGTGCGACGTCGCCGACCCCACGGGGGTCGTCACCGATGGCAGCCGCGAACTCGGCGATCTTCGCCTTGCTGACGATGTAGGGAGAGGTGGGCGCGAACGTGCGGCCCGCGAGTCCCTGGTCAAGCGGCATGCGGTGACGCTATCGGATGCTGGACGGACTCGCGATGCCGTGCTGGAACGCGGTTGCCGAGATCGAAGGCTGCGACAGCAAGGACGTTCCAAACCGGAGCCGTGGCGGCCGACCGGGACGCCCCAGCCCGACCAGGGTCGTCCTTGTCAGCGGGTCTCGCGGTGTGACCGGTGGGTGCGGCAGCGCGGACAGAACTTCTTCAGCTCGAGCCGGTCGGGGTCGTTGCGCCGGTTCTTGCGGGTGATGTAGTTGCGCTCTTTGCACTCGGTGCACGCCAAGGTGATCTTGGGGCGGATGTCTGTGCTCTTGCTGGCCACG
>JBBJMF010000013.1:0-38961 GCA_037719575.1 Nocardioidaceae bacterium | reverse complement strand
CTTGCCGGTCGCCCGGTGGTCGGTTAGCGTGCAAGGGTCCACGACGACGTGTCGGGATGCTTCGCGGGGTACGCCGAGTCCTACCCGCCTCACGGAGCGGTGTTGACCACCGACTGGGTAGGAGCGGGGGACCCGTGAAGTCGGCGCCCGTGGCACCCGCCACCCGCGCCTAGGGGTGAAGCCTCTACCGCCTAAGGCGGTGGAGGCCGGGCGACCTTTCCCGCCCGAACCCGACAGCTCACTTCGTAGGCGCGGAGAGGGTTTCGCCATGGCCGCAGCGCCACGTCAGCCAGGATCACCGGCCGCGTCCTCGCGGCGTCGAGCCGTTCGACTGGTCGCTGCCGGGTCGGCCGCGTCGGTCGCCGTCGCCGCGCTGCTGCTGAGCGGGCTGGGCACGGCCGGAGCCGCGACGACCGAGACCTGGAACCGGCTCGCCGACTGCGAGTCCGGGGGCAACTGGCACATCAACACCGGCAACGGCTACTACGGGGGGCTGCAGTTCTCCCAAGGCACCTGGCTGGCCATGAACGGCGACGACTTCGCACCTCGTGCCGACCTGGCCACCCCGGGGGAGCAGATGACGGTCGGGGAGCGTCTGCTGCGTGCAAACAACTGGTCGTGGCGAGCCTGGCCGGCCTGCTCGACCAAGCTGGGCCTGACCTATGCGGATGCCCGCGCCACCGATCGCACGGTCGACGGCGTGTTCCTGCACTTCTATGACTACCGGCCGACCAAGCACGTCATCCAGCACGAGCCGCTGCGGAAGCTGGTCCTGCGCTGAGCAGCGCCTCGAGGTTGCCGTTGCCCTGAGCGATCCAGGGGCCGGGCGACCCCAATGGCTCACGATCCGTGAGCGGCCAGCGCTTCGGCAAGCGGGGAGGCCGTCAGCTCCACCTGCCAGGCCCGGGCGCCCGCGGCACGCAGCGCCTCGGCGACCGTCTCGGGGTCGACGACCCCCGGCGGCTCCCAGGTCAAACGGCGTACCGCATCGGGCTCGAGCAGGTTCTCCTGGGGAAGGTTGAGCTCGGTGGCCAGCGCGATGACCAGCTCCCGGCAGACGCCGAGCCGGGCTGCCGCTGCGGGGAACTTCGAGGCCCAGACGCGAGCCGGGGGTGGGCCCTCGTGGCGGGCCGAGACGCTGGGCAGCTCCGCGTCCGGGAGCGCGAGCGCCCGGCCAACCGCGGCGGCGAACTCGCGAAGGTAGCGCTTGCCACCGCGGGTGGAGAACGCCGGGAGCCGGCTGAGACCCCCGCGTGACCGCGGAGCAGCCTGTGCCGCGTCGATGATCGCGGAATCCCGAAGGATCTTGCCCGGCGCGATGTCGCGGTCCCGGGCGAGGTCGTCGCGCGCCTGCCACATCTCGCGGACGATCGCCAGCCCGCGCCGGCCGCGCACTTGGTGGATGCCGGAGGTACGACGCCAGGGCTCAGCACGGGGGACCGACGGGCGCAGCTCTGCCCAGGCGGCGAACTCCTGGCGCGCCCACTCCGTCTTGCCGGCGTCCTCGAGCTCGCGCTGCAGCAGGTCGCGGAGCTCGATCAGCATCTCCACGTCGAGCGCGGCATACAGCAGCCATGACTCCGGGAACGGCCGCCGGGACCAGTCCACGGCGCTGTGCTCCTTGCGCATCGAGTAGCCCAGGAGGTCCTCCACGAGCACGGCGAGCCCGACCCGCGGGTAGTTGAGCAGCCGGCCGGCGAGCTCGGTGTCGAAGAGGTTGGTGGGTCTCATGCCCAGCTCCGCGAGGCAGGCCAGGTCCTGGCTTGCCGCGTGGATGATGCACTCCTCGGTCGCGACAACGGCTGCCAGGGGACGGAGGTTGTCGTTGGGTACGTCGCCGAAGGGCAGTGGGTCGACCAGGATCGTCCCCGCACCGGCCCGCCGGAGCTGGATCAGGTAGGCCCGCTGCGAGTAGCGGTAGCCCGAGGCACGCTCGGCGTCGACCGCCACCGGTCCGGTGCCGGCGGCCACCCGCCTGACCGCCGCGGCGAGCTCTGCCGGCGTCGTGACGACGCTCGGCAGCCCGTCACGCAGTTCCAGCAGGGGAGCTGCCTGCGGCGCGGACGCCTGCTCGGCCGGGTGGTCGGGAGGCTCCGAAGACTCGCCCCCGTCGGGGCCTGGATGCGGGAGCTCAGGGGTCATGCGGCTCCTGGCTCGTGGTGTCTCAGGCTCATCGAGCGCGCTGGCCCCGCCTGCTGGGCAGCGCGACGACGCCCGCGGGCACGGGAGGCAGCCCGGCCGCCGTACACAGCAGGTCCCCCCAGGCCTCGACGTGCGGGCCGAGCGGCCCGATCGGGGACCACGATGCGCGCACCTCGATCTCGGCGGAGCCCGGCTCCTCGGCCATCCCGCCGAAGCTCTCCGAGGCGACCCTGGTCACGGTGCCGCTCGGCGCGACGAACTCGGCTCCGTGGCTCTGGAGTGCCTCCACCAGCCAGGTCCAGCCCACCGCACCCAGCAGCGGGTCGGTCACCATCTCCGGGTCGATGTCGGCCCGGGCGTAGGCGACACACCGGAAGCTGCCGAGCCACGCGTCGTTGCCGGCGGGGTCGTAGAGCAGGACGATGCGCCCACCGCCGACCTCCTCACCCGCGACGTTGAGGTCGGCGGCGAGTGCTGCGGAGTAGGGCGCGATGCGCTGCGGCGCCGGCATCTCCTCGCAGAAGATCTCGGGCCTCAGCCGCGCCGATCGAAACTGGTCGAGCGCCCTGCGGAACTCCTCCGGCGACGCGTCGACATCCTTGCGCGCGGCCATGCCGTGAGCCTATGTCGAACGCGTCGCCCCCGCTCCCCGACGCGCCGCCGCCCGGGACCCCCGTGCGAGGATCGGCCCGTGACGAGCCCCCGGAGCGCGACGGCGGGCAGCGCGCTGATCACGGCGGCCCGCGGGGGGACGCCCGAGCACGTGCCCGTGTGGTTCATGCGGCAGGCGGGACGCTCGCTCCCCGAGTACCGCGCGCTTCGCGAGGGGGTCGGGATGCTCGAAGCCTGCATGCGGCCCGAACTGATCGTCGAGATCACCCTGCAGCCCGTGCGCCGGTACGGCGTCGACGCGGCCATCCTGTTCAGCGACATCGTGCTGCCGCTCAAGGCGATCGGCGTCGACCTCGACATCGTGGCGGGGGTGGGGCCGGTGGTCGCTTCGCCGGTGCGTGACCTGGCGGGGGTCGAGGCGATCCCGCCGATGGATGCGCCGTCCTTCGGGTTCGTCACCGAGTCGGTCCGGGCCCTGACGAGCGAGCTCGGCCCGACGCCGCTGGTCGGCTTCGCCGGTGCGCCGTACACACTGGCGTCGTACCTCATCGAGGGGGGGCCGTCGAAGGACCACGCGCGCACGAAGGCCCTGATGCACTCGGAGCCCGCCGTCTGGGAGGCCCTGCTGTCGCGGCTGGCCGCGATCTCCGGCACCTTCCTGCGGCTCCAGGTGGAGGCCGGAGCCTCAGCTGTCCAGCTGTTCGACTCATGGGCGGGCGGCCTCACCCCTGCCGACTACCGGCGCCACGTGCTGCCGCACAGCATGGCGGTGTTCGCGGCGGTCGCCGACCTCGGCGTGCCACGCATCCACTTCGGGGTCGCGACCGGCGAGCTGCTCACGGACATGTCGACGGCCGGCGTGGAGGTCATGGGCGTCGACTGGCGGGTGCCGCTCGACGATGCGGTACGACGCATCCAGCCCGGTCAGGCCGTCCAGGGCAACCTCGACCCGGCACTGGTCTTCGCCCCGCCCGAGGTGGTGGCCGAGGCCGCGGCGGATGTGCTCGACCGCGGTCGGCACGCGGCCGGCCACATCTTCAACCTCGGCCACGGGGTACTGCCCGGCACCGACCCGGACGTGCTCGCCAGGCTCGTCGACGTCATCCACTCGTCTCGACCCGGGTCGTCTCGACCCGGCGCCTAGGGATCCTTCGGACGCCAGCCCAGGCGAGTCCGGCGAGCACCAGGATCGTCAGGCCGAGGGGGAGAGCGGCGCCGAGCCCGTGGGACACACCGGTGAACGCGGTGACCAGCGCGTCCCAGCCCTGCCTGAGCCCACCCAGGAAGCCGGCATGGTCGTCCTTGTCGGGCGGAGGAGCGACCATTCGGGGGCGGCTCACGGCAACGGAGATGGTTGCGAGGGTGGTCTGCTCGGTGAGCGCGCGCTGCTCGGCCTGGAGCGCCTCCAGGTCCGCCTCGCGGGTCGAGAGCTCGGACTCGAGGGTGATGATGTCGCTGAGTCGGGTCGCCCGGTTGAAGAGGAGGCGCAGCTGCGTGATCGACTCCTCCGCACTCGTGACCCGGGAGTTGACGTCGGCGACGCGGCCAGTGACGTCCGTGGTGTTGACCCGGCGA
Source organism: Nocardioidaceae bacterium (assembly GCA_037719575.1). Lineage (GTDB taxonomy): Bacteria > Actinomycetota > Actinomycetes > Propionibacteriales > Nocardioidaceae > JAWWPG01. The sequence continues at coordinate 34,632 of JBBJMF010000013.1, read as the reverse complement.
CCGGTCAGGGTCCCGAGCCTCGACACCGCCGTCACCGTCGCGTCGAACCTGTCCACCGGCACCCGGATCGTGAGCCGGGACGTGGTGGCGACGCCGTGGAGGTCTGTGGTGGTGTTCTCGCTGTCGACGAACCCACCTTGACCCACGGCGAGGGCGGCGATCTCGTTGGCGACGGTCGCGACCTCCTTCGACCGCAAGGTGAGCTCGGCCGTCTTGATCTGGGCCCGACCGAGGGCCGACACGCTGATGTCGGTCAGCGCGCCGCTCCCGCTGCTCCCACCGGCCGGCACCTTGACCTGGTCCCGCGCGGCGCCACTGGCCGCGAAGCCGGCCGAGGGAACGGCAGTGGGTATCTGAAGGCCGGGGGCCGGGCCGCCGCTGTCACCGTCGGTGGTGCTGCATGCGGAGACGACGAGCGCGAGGGCGATGGCGAGCGCGGCTGCGGGGCCACCGACCCGGAGGGTGGGTCTGGCGCGCCGCTTCCGGCGAGCGGGAGCAAGCGGTGCTGGGCGGGTCGGGTCGGGTCGGCGAAGGGCAAGTCTGGTGGCGTCCATGACCGTGGGACGCGGCGGGCCTCGCGCCGGTTCCTGTCGTCTCCAGGACGTGACCCATCCGTGACCGACGATCCGCCCCTGGTTGCCGACTATCCGCCCCTGGTTGCCGACTATCCGCCCCTGGTTGTCGACTATCCGCCGCCTATCCGTGGGTCGTCAGGTGGCGAAGGCGACGTGCACGTGGTCGTGATGGGTGGCGTCGGTGAAGAACTCGGTGCCGTCGCCGGCCAGCTGGTACGGCCCCCCGACGTTGGAGGCACCAGCCGCGGCAGCCGCCGCCATGAAGCCGGTCACCAGATCGCGTGGCGTGTCGGGGTCCACGACCAAACGGCCGTCGACCCGCCAGGCGTCGAAGGCCCGCCCGCGGGTATGGTCGCTCAGCCGGTCGGTGCCGAACACATGCGCCGGATGCCCGGACCGGACGACGCTCACGCCGATGCGGTAGCGGGTCGCGAGTCGCAGCATGGCGGTGAGCACGCTGTCGTGCACGGCGCCCGACAGCACGTCCGCCCGCGCAGCCGCAGGCAGGTCGAGGTGGGGCTCAGCTAGCACGAGGCGGGCCAGTGCCGCGGGGACGGCCTCGGGTGGGCCGGGACGAGCGGGCTCGAGGGCGGTGATGCGCCAGCGTCGCCGGCCCTTGGCGAGCCGCACGTCGACGGTGGTGCCCCCCGAGGCCGTCGAGCCGTCCGGGGCGAGCCACCACTGTCGGCACACCACGAGCACACTGGCCCTGGTCGCCAGCAGACCGCCGTACTGGACCTCGATCACCTCGAGAGCCGCAGCGGAGGCGCCGCCGGCCCGCAGCAGACCCGCCTCGTCGACGAGCCGGCCCGGCTGGTCGAGTGCCACCACCCGCCGTACCGCGGCGACCCGGCCACCCGAACCGGCCCGCCAGGTGCCGATCGCCTCGACGAGGCGGGCCGCTTGAGCCTTGATGTCCGGAATGACGTCGCCCTCGCTCGGCGTCCATGGCGCGACCGCGGGCAACCGTGGCGACGGCGAGGAAGATGTCGTCGGGGGCGGCGGCCGCCGTGAGGTGCCGCTTGGCGACCCCCAGGGGCCCCGCTGAGTGCCGGGACCCTCTTTCGGTGCGCTGGGGCCTGCCGAGCTACAGGCTGAGCCTCCGACGAGCAGCCCGGCCCCCAGAATCAGCAAGCACCGGCGATCGACCGGTCGGCCAGCATCCACCCGTTCAGTGTGGCGGACCGCGGGGCGGAGCGGGGTCTCGAGGACCTCCCGACGAGACGCGGGGAGGCTCGACGTACGGCGACCGGCGCGGCGCCGGTCTAGGGTCGGCGGATGGACTCGACGGAGGAGGACACGGCGACCGTGCTCGCCGTACGACGTGAGCAGCTGGAGGACCAGCTCGCGCGGCTGACCCAGCCCGTGTCGGACCCGGGCAGCATTTCCTTCGGCAAGCGCATCGGCGAGGGGACGAGCCAGGCCGTGGACCGGCTGTCGGACGTCCCCGCTCATGACAAGCTGACGGCGATGCTGACCGACCTGAAGCGGGCCCAGGACAAGCTCGCCGAGGGGACCTACGGTTTGTGTGACGTGTGCGGCAAGGACATCGGCAAGGAGCGGCTCGAGGCCCGGCCCTGGGCCACCCGATGCGTGGCCGACGCGGCCCGCCCCTAGCCGAGCCGTCGCAGGGGACGGGGCCGGTCATGCCTCGGGGGCTGGGACACTGGGCCGATGCACCCCGAGGTCACCCGGACACCGGCAGCCGGCGGCGCGGCCACCCCACCCCACGTGGTGGTCGTCGGAGCCGGGATCGCGGGTCTGGCGGCCGCCCGTGCGTTACTGGCGCAGCTCCCCGGCGCTCGGGTCACGGTTCTCGAGGCAGGCCCCCGGACCGGCGGCAAGCTTCGACTCGGGGAGATGGCGGGGCAGCCGGTCGACCTCGGCGCCGAGGCCATCCTCAACCGTCGCCCGGAGGCCGTCGACCTGGCCCGGGAGGTGGGACTCGGTGACAGCCTGGTCTATCCGTTGACGACATCCGCTGGGGTCTGGACGCGCGGGGCCGTGCGACGGCTCCCCCGGACCGTCATGGGAGTCCCCGCAGACCTGGGCGCGCTCGGGGACAGCGGGATCGTCGGGCGTCGGGCCGTCCCGCGGGCTCGGTTGGAACGCGCGATGCGACGCCTCGACGTGACGGAGGACGTCGGGATCGGCAGGCTGGTCGCTCGCCGGATGGGCGGCGAGCTCCGCGACCGTCTTGTGGAGCCGATGCTCGGGGGCGTCTACGCCGGCCGGGCCGACGACCTGTCGCTGCACGCCGCCGTGCCGCAGCTGGTCCCGGCCATCGCTGAGCACGGCAGCCTCACAGCGGCCGCGAGCGTGGTCGCCGCAAACTCTCCGTCGGCGGAACCCGTAGGGCAGGCGACGGCCACTCCCGTGTTCGCGGGGATCGACGGGGGAGTGGCCCGGCTCGCGTCGGCCACCGAGGCCGCAGTTCGCGCGGCCGGCGGAGAGGTCAGGTGCCGCGTGACGGTGCGGGAGATCAGCCGCACCCGTATCGGCTTTCGTCTCGTCGCCGGCCCGACGATCGCCCCCGAGAAGGTCGACGCCGATGCGGTGGTCCTGGCGACCCCGGCTGTCGCGTCGGCGCGGCTGCTTCGCTCGGTCGCCCCGCGGGCCGCCGCCGACCTGGCCGGAGTCGACTACGCGTCGATGGCCCTGGTCACCCTCGCCCTGGAGGCGTCCAGCGTCTCCGGAGACCTGCACGGCTCCGGCTTCCTGGTCCCTCCGGTGGATGGCCGGGACGTCAAGGCGGTCACCTTCTCGACGAGCAAGTGGGGCTGGCACTCTCCCGAACTGGTGCTGGCGCGCTGCTCGATCGGCCGGTACGGCGACGAGCAGCAGCTCCAGCACGACGACACCGAGCTTGTGGCAAGTGCCGTGATGGACCTCCGCGAAGCCGTGGGACTGCGTGGCCGGCTTGTGGACACGACCGTCACCCGGTGGGGCGGGGCCCTTCCGCAGTACGCCGTCGGCCACGTCGACCGGGTCCGCCGAATCCGGGAGGCTGTCGCGGACGTCCCGGGTCTGGCGGTGTGTGGAGCGGCGTACGACGGGCTCGGTCTGCCCGCCTGCATCGCGAGCGGGACTGAGGCGGCGACCCGGGTGGCCGAGCGGCTGCGCGGCCGGGAAACAATGGTCCCATGACAGCCGCGAGCGAGACCGGCAAGCTGCCTCAGCAGGGCAAGCGGGCCCGTGACCTCAACGACGTGATCCGCTACACGATGTGGTCGGTGTTCGCGCTGAAAGCGCCGAGAGGGGGCGACGGTCCGGAGCTGGCACAGGCCGAGGCCGAGGCCGAGGAGGTCGAGCGCCTCTTCGACGAGCTCGGGTCCGAAGATGTCGTCATCCGTGGCGTCTACGACGTCTCGGGACTGCGGGCCGACGCGGACGTCATGGTGTGGTGGCATGCCTCAGACGTCGAGCGCCTGCAGTCGGCGTACAACGCCTTCCGGCGTACCGCCTTCGGGCGGCGCCTCGAGCCGATCTGGTCACAGACCGCGCTGCACCGCCCCGCCGAGTTCAACAGGAGCCACATTCCGGCGTTCCTGGCCGACGAGCAGGCCCACGACTACGTGTGCGTCTACCCGTTTGTGAGGTCGTACGACTGGTACCTGCTTCCCGACGCCGAGCGGCGTGCCCTGCTCGCCGAACACGGCCAGCTGGCACGCGACTACCCCGACGTCCGAGCGAACACCGTTGCGTCGTTCGCGCTCGGGGACTACGAGTGGATCCTGGCCTTCGAGGCCGACGCGCTGCACCGGATCGTCGACCTGATGCGGCATCTACGCGGCAGCGAGACCCGTCGGCACGTGCGCGAGGAGGTGCCGTTCTACACCGGGCGACGGCGCCCGATCGCCGAGATCGTGGCGGCGCTGCCCTAACAGCCCGTTCGTCTGCTGTTCTGCCGGTGGTGCCACGGAGGCACCGCGGACGAATCGCTGGGGTCAGTCCTCCGGAACGAGCTCGAGCGAGACGCTGTTGATGCAGTAGCGGGCGTCGGTGGGCGTGTCGTAGCCCTCGCCGAGGAACACGTGCCCGAGATGCGAGTCACAGGTCGCGCAGCGGACCTCGGTGCGCGCCATCCCGAGCGCTTTGTCCTCGATCAGCCGCACGTTGTCGCGATCGCTCGGTTCCCAGAAGGAGGGCCAGCCGCAGTGGCTGTCGAACTTGTTGGCGGACCGGAAGAGCTCGGCCGCGCAGGCCTTGCACCGATAGCTGCCGACGGTCTTCGTCTCGACGTACTTCCCCGACCACGGCCGTTCGGTCGCGGCCTTGCGAAGCACCTTGAACTCCTCGGGGCTCAGCTCGGCCTTCCACTCGGCGTCGGTCTTGGTCACCTTGGTCGTCATGTCCTCAGCCTACGGGCTGACGCGCCAGAGGATGCCTGGCACCAGGCGACGTCAGCGAACCGTAAGCGACTGCTCCAGGTCACCTCGCCGGTGAGAAGTGAGCGCGGTCAGCACACGGTGACGGTGACCTTCGCGCTGAAGCCCGCCACGTTGAGCGCGTCTCGCGTCTTCATCACCCGGAGAGTTTCACGCCTGGCACGTCGGCCGTCCAGCGGTAGCGGTACAGGCTGTCGCGGTCGAGCGTGACGGTCTTGATTGTCACCCACGACTCGGCGACGAGGCGCTGGATGTGGACGAGCGCCCCCGTCGCCTGAGGCGCCACCAAGCCGGTGAAGAGCACCCGCTCGCCGGCGTCGACTGACCGCTGAACGGCGAAAGATGCGCCGCACCCTGGACCTGGGCGACGGTCGTCTCCTGGGTGACCGAGCAGGTGCCGGTGGCGGCGCAGTTGGCAGGAGAGGGGTCGCCGGCGGTGAAGTCGGTCGCGTTGTCGTCCGCGTCGCTGGAGCCGGCAGCTCTCGAGTCGGACGTGAGGCTGGTGATGGTCGAGGCCGGGCCGGTGCCCTCGAAGTCGTTGGCGGTCGTGCCGTAGCCGACGAAGTCGACGACGCCAAAGGCAGCGTGGCAGCTTGTTCCACAGCTGAGCGCGGTGATTGTGCTGGCAAGGGCGACCTTGCCGGCAGTCGAGCTCATGTTGATCGTGCCGTCGGCGTCGGCGTCGGCGTCGGCGTCGGCGTCGGGTGTCGGCGGAGATGGCCGGGAGCGTGATGAGAGCGGCGATGGCGGCAACGGGAAGGGCAGCCGCCGGCAGGAAGCGGCGACGTCGAGAATCAGGGCTCACGGGGTCGTCCTTGTCAGGTGCGAGGCGGATCGAGTGATCGATGCGTCCGTGAGACTAGGACAGCTTGGTGACAGTGAGGACTCCCGCGGCTGAACCCGAGACCAACGGGACCGTCCCGGGGAAGGGAATCCAGGACCGGGCACTCACGAGCGGGGCTCCCAGGCGCTCCCGGACACTACGCTGTGAGAGATGCCGAGCCCCGCAACCGAGGTCGAGGTCGCCGGCCGGGCGGTCCGGGTGTCGAACCCCGATCGCGTGGTCTACCCCGAGACGCCCGACAGCCCCGCCGCGACCAAGCTCGACGTCGTCACCTACTACGCCGCTGTGGGCGATGCGGTCTTCAACGCGCTACGGACCCGCCCGACCACGCTGGAGCGGTGGCCGAAAGGCGTCCACGAGGGGATCAGGCTCGCGACCAGGGCCGACCGGCATGGCGACGCCTTCTTCCAGAAGCGGGTCCCCCAGGGGGCGCCGGACTATGTCGAGACGGCCCGTATCGCCTTTCCCTCCGGCCGGCTCGCCGATGAGGTCTGCCCCACCGAGCCCGCCGTGGTGGCCTGGGCAGCGCAGATTGGCACGATCACGTTCCACCCGTGGCCGGTGCGAAGAGACGACGTCGACCACCCCGACGAGCTGCGCCTCGACCTGGACCCGCAGCCCGGCACCGACTTCACTGACGCCGTGACGGTGGCGGGCCGGGCCCGGCTGCTTCTCGAAGAGCTCGGCTACCGGGGCTTCCCGAAGACGTCGGGCAACCGTGGCGTCCACATCTACGTCCGGATCCGTCCGGAGTGGAGCTTCACGGACGTCCGGCACGCGGCCATTGCCTTCGGGCGTGAGCTCGAGCGACGGATGCCGGCCGAGGTGACGACCAAGTGGTGGAAGGAGGAGCGCGGGTCCCGGATCTTCATCGACTACAACCAGAACGCCCGGGACCGCACGATCGCCAGTGCCTACAGCCTCCGCCCGCTGCCCGGCGCTCCCGTGTCGACGCCGGTTCGATGGGAGGAGCTGGAGGGGCTCGACCCTCGGCGCTTCAACCTGCGCACGGTGCCGGCTCGGGTGGCCGACGTCGGCGACCCCCATGACACGATCGACGAGGCGGCGTACTCGCTCCAGCCGCTTCTCGACATGTACGACACCGACCTGGCTGCGGGCGAGCAAGACCTCCCTTACCCGCCCGAGTACCCGAAGATGCCCGGGGAGCCGATGCGGGTCCAGCCCTCTCGAAAACGCCGCGTGACCAGCGAAGATACCGCCTGAGTGAGCGTGCTTGGTGTTGGCACAGCGCTGCTCACCGGATAACTGCAGCATGGCTCGCAAGATTGTAGACCGGACCGCCGGACTACCTCACCCTGATGCTCCGTTTGCACGGCGGTCCAGCGGCTCGGGTCCTCTCCCGGCGGCTCAGTTCGCAGGCAGGCCCTGATCCAGGCACATGGTGTTTCCTTCGCTGTCCTTGAACCACGCGGCTTGACCCATGGTGGGAATGGAGGCGATCTCGCCATTCCACTCCACCCCCGGCATGTCCTCATACACCTCGAACACCACGCCGTTGGCCTTGAGGTCGCTCACTTCCGCCTCGATGTCATCGACATGCCATTGGGCGATCGTGTGGCCTGCCATACCGGCGTACTGAGTCTCATAGATGCTGAATGCCGTGCCACCCGCCGTTTGGTACATCAACATGCCTTCGTACTCTGCCGATGGTGTGAGGCCCAAATTGTCGGCGTAGTAGCTCCGTGCTCGCTGGAGGTCGCTGGCCGGGATGTTTGCCTCGACTTTGCTGCTGCGTTGCTCCTCAGGGAGACTCCTGGAGCGCCGCACTGGCGTCTATCTAACGTTAGGGCTTGCGGGGCCGCTGCCACAGTCAAACGGCCAATGTTGTCCTGGTCGAACCACTGGGGTTGGGTGACGCCTCTTCGCGCCGGACGGGGGGACTGTTGGGGTTTCGCGTACAAGACCCTTCCAGCGGTCCTAGCGTGCAAGGTAGCGGCGCCGTCGGGGTGCCGCGGACACCAGGAGGAGATCATGAAACGCACGTTGATCGCGGCTGGCTGTGCCGCCGTTCTGGCTATCGGGGGAGGGGTGTGGGTCGGATTCGGTTCCGCTACCGCCACTACCGCGAAGCCGAGCATCCATGGGTGGCCGAGCAGCACTGTGCCGGCGGCCACGACCGTTGCGTCGGTCAAGGCTGACGCTGCCACGTCGGGTTCGCAGGTGCTGCTGCTGCGTGAGCACCCGGTGAGGGAGGTCTTCGTCGACGTCACGGAAAACGGCTTCAGTGCCGGCGACTACTTCATCTTCGAGAGCCAGCTGCGGTACCTGCAGGGCGCCGAGGTGGTCGGACGGGACTCGGTACGGTGCACCGTGGGTCCTCGCACCTTCATCTGCGACGCCACCGCTCTGCTGTTCGGTAAGGGAAAGGTCGTCGCCTACGCGGCCATCTTCCCGCACGGCGCAGTGAGCCTTGCGGTCACTGGTGGCACCGGCATCTACAAGGGCGTCGGTGGTCAGCTCAACGTTGCCGACCTGCGCCATGGCGACAGCCTGCTCGCGTTCGAGATCACCCGGTAACCCGAGAAGCCGGGCACCCCGGCGTGGCGCGCCGAAGATGCTCGGGGAGCCGATGTGTGGTCCAGCCGAGCGAGACAAGATCCGACGGACGCCGGCTGAGTCTCGACGCACCGATGGCAGCTGGGAGACCGGCGAGTAGCATGCCTATCAGCGCCCCAGGCTCCCCCCTCCGAGAGTCTGGGGCGCTGATATCACGGGACCTTCGAGTCGATCCGATACATCCGGCGGCCGTTTGGTGTCTTCCCGGTCACGCCCTGTGTCGTCTGAGTCACCGCTCCGTGCTTCTTGATCCATCATCAGATCCGCCTCGGACAGTACAGCGAATCGCCTGCCCGGTGAACCAACGTTTGCGACAAATGGTTGAACCTGGCAGACATCGTCTACACTCCTGTCAGACAGAGTCATGCAGGCAGTCAAGTTGCTTCGGAATGGACCACTTGTGGCGATCGACGTAGTAGATCTAGGCTCCAGAATCAGGTCGGTTCGGCGTGAGCGGGGCATGACACAGGCTGAGATCGCGGGCCCGCAGCTGTCGGAGAGCTACATCTCGCTGATCGAGAGTGGCAAGCGGAAGCCCGGTCGCCGCACGCTCGAGGCGATCGCCGAGCAGCTTGGGATGTCCTTCGACGAGCTGACGAAGCGTCCGGTCCCGACCGATCCGCAGGTGAGCTTCGCGCTGGCCTTCGTCGAGCTCGCGGTGATGAACGGTGACAACGACTCGGCTCGCTCCGCGATCGCCGCCATCCACGCCGACAGCCGGTTGGACGGGCCGTCGGCTGCGAGGCTGTGTGCGATCGAGGCCAAGCTCGCGGAGGCCGAAGGCGATCTCGAGACCGCGACCAGGCAGCTGGAGAAGATGCTGTCGGACAAGCACACCGATGCCACAGCGTGGGCGGAGGCGGCCACGAGTCTGGTGCGCTGTCACCGGGAGCGCGGCAACCTCACCGAAGCGATCGATGTCGGAGAGAGATGCACGGTCCAGCTCGTGGCCGCAGGCCTTTCCGGCACCCCCCAGCATGTCGCCGTCGGTCTCACGATGGCGTCGGCCTACCACGAAAGAGGAGACGTCGTTCGTGCCGCGAAGCTGGTAGAAGGCCTGGTAGCCGAGTCGGAGCGCGTCGGTTCGCGCGAGGCTCGCGGCTTTGCGTACTGGAACGCCGCCCTGATCGCGCGCGGCGAGGGCCGCCAGGTGGATGCGGTCAAGCTGGCGGAGAAGGCCGTGGCGCTGGTCTCGGAGGGTGACGACAAGCGACGGCTGGCCAGACTGACGGCGGCCCAGGCGGGGATCCTGCTGTCGCTCGACGAGCCCCAGGTCGACAAGGCGATCCGTCTGTTGCTGCGGTCTTACACGCAGATGGAGGAATGCGGGTCGACGGTCGACCTTGCCTCCATCGCCACGGAGCTCGGGCAGGCGGAGATCCTGGTGGGTCAACCGCAGGAGGCGGAACGCTGGGCACGGAGGTCTCTGGAGCTGTTGGGTGACAAACCCCGACTCGAGACCGCACACAGCTGGATGATCCTCGCCGAGGCGCAGTGCCTGCAGGGACAGTCGGAGCAGGCCTGCCGGACGGCGCGCCTCTCCGCCTCCATGCTGGAGTCGATGGGAGCGTCGCGTCAGGCGGCGCAGATCTGGCGGGACATCGGTGACCTGATGAGTCGTGGCGGCGAGCATGCCGAAGCATGTGTCGCGTACGACCGGGCGCTCGAGTCCATGGGACTTGTCAATGCTGGAGCAAGATTGTCTGCGGCACCGACTCAGGTTGCGAGGACGGAGCGGACGACGAGCGAGCTTCAGTCAGTTCGGTAGCCGGCCTCGGCAGGCGAGTCCTGGCCACGCTTCGCTGCAGTCAGCAGCACCAGCCCGGCCCCTTGGCCTTGTCCGACTGAGCCCCTTGCATCTGCTGGGTGTCGCCTGACGACGAGCCCGCGCTCACAGCGGTGGGGACGAAGCCGGCGAGAGTGACGAGTCCCGCGACCAGGGCCATGGTAAAGCGGCCTACTCGGCGTGATTGCGACATTTCGTGCACTCCCTTTGCTTACATTTCGCGATGCAGACTGCGGTAACAGTCACACAGAGTCTTGCCGGAAGTCAAGAAGAGTCAAGTCGAGCCGGTGCCAGTTACGTCCCCTCGGGCTTCCTCACCTGCACCCTATCCCCGTTTGGGGAAGCCTGTGGGGGACGTCCGCGCCTCGGCGACAGACGGGTGTCAGGGGGGCGGTGACTTGGAGCTCAGCTCGGTGACCGAGGCGGACGTTGCGGATCGGTGGGTACTCGCCGCGGTGCTCGGCTCGAGGGAAGGCTCACCGGCGAGAAGCGTTCTCCCCGACCGAAAGTCCCCAGAAAGCACAGAGTCCCTCTCGTTCACGGAGAGGGACTCTGTGTTGTCGCGATCCGTCAAGGGGGTATCGGACACGGATTGCCGCGGGTTATTCGGCGCTGCCTCGAGATCGGATTGGCTGGGCGCCGTCACGAGGTGCGCCGGGCTCTCCGGCGGGCCGCGAGCGCGCCGATGAGGAAGCCGACGACGGTCGTGACCAGCAGCACGAACCACAGGTCCGAGTCGAAGCTCAACCAGAGAAAGTCGAGGCTGGTCCTGCTGGTGTTCTGGGCGATGAAGATCGCTACCAGCACCATCAGCAGAATCGCGGCCACGTGCGCCTTCAGGAACCGCGCGACCGGGCTCGAGCCATCCCGGGTCGTCTCGTTGTCGCTCATCAGGCAATCCTTGTCGGGAGTGGGCGGAGAGTAGCTTCGCGAAGCGAACCATATGTCCGAGCCGTCTCGCGCGCCTGGCTGGCTCGGTGCATGGCCCGTGGCGTGGGGTCTATGGCGTTCGGTGCAGCCACCGGACCAGCGCGGGATCGGCGAGCGCGTCCACGCGGGCGTCGTACCGTGCACGTTCGTCGGGGCCGAGAAGACGTCGACCGGACCCGCTCGTTCCAGACCGGAAGAAGGCGCCGGGCTCCTTGAGGATGCCAGAGGTTTCGGGGATCAACAGGCGTGCGCGAGACCGCATGCTGACGAAGGTGGCCGCCTCCGCGAGTTGCGGCCACCGCGCGTCGGGCACGTCGATGTCGAGCCGGCTGGCGAGCTTGCGCATCTCGCCGGCCAGGTCGCCTCGGAGATCGTCGTAGTGGATTAGCACGACGTTGGGCTCGTGGCGACGAGACCACGCGTCCGACAGGTGCCACAGCACACCGGGTAGTGAGTCGAGCGCGTGGCGTGGCTCGACGTCCGCGTCCATCCAGTCGAGCAGCCACTCGGTGAGGCTGGGGCGACGGGCCGCAGCCGGCTCCGGCTCGACCTGTCCGGTGAGCTCTCGGATCCGAGCGCGATCAAGGTTGTCGCCCTGGTGGTACAGGGAGACCGCCATGTCCAGCGGATGGCGGGCCACGACGATGTACGTCGCACGAGAGTCCAGCGGGAGGCCGTCGAGCGGCGTATGAGTCTTGACGAAGCGGCGATGCTCCTGACCCGTCAACCGACGGTAGACCGACTCGCGCGACTCCACGACCCAGTCCAGCCAGGGTGAGAGCTCGCCAAGCGGCGCCGGCAACACCGGGTCCTGGAACACGAGGAGCGCACAGATCATCTGCATCCATGTCGTGCCGCTCTTGGACCGGGTGCTGATGACGATGTCACCGTCGCGGAGCGGGAAGCCGAGCCAGCGTGCGCTGTCCTCCTCAGGGGACCGGTAGCGATACGGGGCGGACACCAGACGACGATAGAACGCGGGCCGATCGTGACTACATCCCGGTGATCCCCTGCCCCGTTCCCGCCTCGGCGTCCAGGGGCTCGTGCTCGAGCAGGTGCAGGATCGGCACACCGAGCCGTCGTCGTGCCTTCGAGGCCCAGTCGAGGTGCAGCAGCTCGGCGACCACGTGTGGCCGCGTCATCACGATCACCTCCGCGGCCCGGTGGCTCTCGACGGCGGCGGCGAGGGTGTCGATCGGGTCGGCCGCACTGAACTCTCCGGTCGCGTCGGCGCCGAGTGCCCGGATCGCGCCAACACTCGCCTCGACCGCGTCCTCCGCTTCGTCGTCGATCTCCTCCTGCACCTCCTCAACATTGACGGTCTCGGTGAGAACCGGAGGGGAACTGAGCATCTCGCTCGCGGCGAGCGTGCCGAGTGCCTGCTCGACCCGCTGGGCTGCGTTGTCACAGGGAACCAGCACGTGATAGTGCCGGGAGTCCTCGATGTCCTCGTGGAGCGACACCACCTCCTGAGCGTCACCTGCGGTCATGGCCTGCTCGGCGAGGATCACGACGTGGTACATGAGGTCTCCTTGGCTCGGTGCATCCCATCTTCCTCCGTCGGGTACGACGCTGCTCCCCCCGGGACCTCGTGATCAACCGGACGTCCGTGCATGGCTGGAACCGGGTCGTCGGCGACAATGAGCCCATGCGCCTTCCCGTGATGCCACCCGTGCCACCGATGCTTGCCAAGCCCGTCAAGCAGATCCCGGGTGGAGCCATGAGCTTCGAGCCCAAATGGGACGGCTTTCGCTCCATCATCTTCCGGGACGGCGACGAGGTGGAGATCGGCAGCCGCAACGAGAAGCCGATGACGCGCTACTTCCCGGAGCTGGTCGAGGCGGTCCGAGCCAACCTGCCGGAGCGGTGCGTGGTCGACGGCGAGATCATCGTGATCGGTCCGTCCGGCGACCGGCTCGAGTTCGAGGTGCTGCAGCAGCGGATCCATCCGGCAGCGAGCCGGGTGAAGCTCCTGTCGGAGCAGACACCAGCCAGCTTCGTGGCCTTCGACCTACTGGCGCTCGGGGACACCGACTACATGGAAAGGCCGTTCTCCGAGCGCCGTACCGCGCTGGTGGATGCGCTGTCCATGGCTGCGGCGCCGATCCACACAACTGCGGCAACGACCGACCGGGCGGTCGCCGAGCGATGGTTCCAGGAGTTCGAGGGTGCCGGCCTCGACGGTCTCATCGCTAAGCCGCTGGACGCCGGCTACCTTCCCGACAAGAGAACGATGTTCAAGATCAAACCCGAGCGGACCGCCGACTGCGTGGTGGCCGGCTACCGCATACACAAGAGTGGCCTCGACCGGATCGGGTCGCTGCTCCTCGGGTTGTACGGCGAGGACGGCACGCTGGCCAGCGTCGGCGTCATCGGCGCCTTCCCGATGGAGCGGCGCAAGGAGCTCTTCGAGGAGATGCAACCCCTGGTCACCACGTTCGACGACCATCCGTGGGCATGGGCGAAGCAGGAGGAGGGCACCCGCACCCCCCGCAACGCCGAGGGCAGCCGCTGGGCCGCAGGCAAGGACCTGTCGTTCACGCCGCTTCGCCCGGAGCTCGTCGTCGAGGTCCGGTACGACCACATGGAGGGCGTCCGGTTCCGTCATACCGCCCAGTTCGTCCGCTGGCGCCCCGATCGGGAGCCCGCGTCGTGCACCTACGACCAGCTGGAGGTGCCGGCGAGCTACGACCTCGCCGACGTCCTCGGCGCCGGCGACTGACCCTGTTTCAGCGGACCGGCACGAGATAGCGCGCGAACAACGCGCCCTCCTCCTCGAGCAGGTGGGCGAGGCTGAGCGGCCGGGACGGGTCGAGGGCCGGCCCCCGCATGATGCGCCGATGGTCGCCCGCGACGAGGAGCGGCGCCAGCGTCAGGCACAGGTCATCGAGCCGGCCGGCGGCAACGACCTGTGCCAGGAGCGTCGGGCCACCCTCACAGCACCCGCCGGTGACCGAGCCGGGCGAGCTCGCCCAACGCCTCGGCGATGTCGACATCGCCCGAGCCGGCCCGGAGCAGGTGGGCCCGAGCACCGATCGCGGCAGCGGCGGGTTCAGGGGCATCCGTCGTCGTCACGACGATCGTGGTGGCCTGCGCCGCCTCGAACAGCCCCGCGTCCAACGAGAGCGAGCGGGACACCACTGCGATCGTCGGCACGGGGGCCAGGCCGAGCCGTCGACGCACGGTGTCGTCGACCTCCGACGCCTGCACCGGGCGGTAGCCCTCGACCCGCGCGGTGCCGGCCCCGACGAGCACCACGTCGCACAGCGATCGCTGCAGTGCGAAAACCCGACGGTCGCCAGGGCTCGACAGCGACGCGGAGGCCTGGTCTGCACCCTGGGCCGCGCCGTCCGCCGAGCTGACGAAGATCGCCCGCACCCACGTGTCCCGGTGGGTGGGGAACTCGTAGAGCGCGGCAAGATCCCTGTCGGACAGGTGTGTTGACCCGGGGGAGAGCAGCGAGCGCATCCGTCGATTCTTCCAGGCACAGCGCGTCCGGACGGTCCGCTGCGCGCGACGGGGCGCACTGGGACCACAATGACGCCATGGCGACGTCGATCACCCAGAGTCTGCGACTGCTTCCGGGACCGGTGACCCTGGTCGACTATGACTCGCGAGGAACGCCAGGATTCGACGGTGGGAAGAAGGCAGGCAAGCAGGCCCTGGCCGAGCTCGCCGACCCGCTCGCGGGGCTCCAGGAGCGGTTGTACGCCGAGTCGCGTGGCGGCGGTGGGCGTCGCATCCTGCTGGTCCTCCAGGGCATGGACACCTCCGGCAAGGGCGGCATCATCAAGCACTGCGCGGGCCTGCTGGACCCCCAGGGGGTGAGCCTCACGTCGTTCAGAGCTCCGACGAAGAACGAACAGCGCCACGACTTCCTCTGGCGGATCGAGCGGCACGTGCCGGAGCCCGGCATGGTGGCGATCTTCGACCGCAGCCACTACGAGGACGTGTTGATCGCCAGGGTCCGGAAGCTGTCGTCGGAGACGGAGATCGACCGTCGCTACGACGCGATCAACGCGTTCGAGCAGCGGCTCACCGACGACGGGACGACGATCGTCAAGTGCTTCCTGCACATCTCCAAGCAGACCCAGCGCGAGCGGCTGCTCGCCCGACTCGAGGACCCGACCAAGCACTGGAAGTTCAACCCGGACGATGTCGACGAGCGACGGCTGTGGCCGGACTACCAGCGGGCCTATGAGGTCGCGCTCGAACGCTGCAGCACGCCCGTGGCTCCCTGGTACGTCGTGCCGAGCGACCGCAAGTGGTACCGCAACTGGGCGATCACCACGCTGCTGACGGAGAAGCTTTCAGCCGTTGACCCGCAGTGGCCGGCGGGCGACTTCGACGTCGAGGAGCAGATGGCCCGGGTCCGCGCCTCCTGACGAGACGCTCACGAGGCGACCATCCGCCAGGTGTTCCAGACCATCCGCCACGTGTTACGGACCATCCGCAAGGTGTCCATCATCTTGTGCCCCCAGGCCGCGACATAATGTGGCGGATGGTCGGCAACGAGTGGCGGATGGTCGGTCAGACGGGGACGAGCTCCAGGGCACCCACCGCGTAGCGCGCGACGAGGAGCCGGCTGAGCTCCTCGTGAGCACCAAGCACCTTGGACACCGCACATGCGCCCGCCTCGAGGGCGAGCTCGGCGGCCCGGTCGGAGTGCGGTCCGGACGTGATGAAGAGGGACCCCACGGCCACGTGTCGCTTGCCCTGACGCCGGTACTCACGGACGGCCTCGCCGGTAGACGGAGGGCAGGTGTTTGCGAAGGCGATGCTGGTCGGCAGGTGGTGCCGCGAGCTCCAGACCCGCGCCAGCTTGGCTATCGATGCGGTGGCCCGAGCGTCGGTGGATCCGTTGGCCGCGAGCACGACGGCATCGAGCTCCCGCACTCTGGCGGTCTGCAGCGCCGTACGAAGCCGCTCGTCGAGCACCGTGAGCAGCGACGGGTCGGCGCCGATGAGTGGACTCACGCACACCCCGGTGGTCGGATGGCACTGCGCAGCGGCGTCGACGGCGGACAGCACGTCGAGCTCGGCCTGGTCGGTGGAGGCGACGAGGAGGGGTACGACAACGACCTCCTCATGGCCCCGCGCGGCGAGTGCGCCGACGACGTACGGGAGCTCAGCGCCTGCGCCGGACGTGCAGGCGGCCTCGATCCGCAGGTCGGGTCGCAGTCGTTTGGTCGTCGCGACGATCTCCCTGACCGTCCGGGCGGCGCGGGCGTCGACAGGTCCACTGGCGAGCGCGACGAGGGCTGGAGCTGTCATGAGTGGATCCCGCATTCTGTCTTGTCGGAGCCGGGCCACCGACCGCTGCGCGCGTGGTCGCCGGGGTTGACGCGTCCCGTGCAGGGCCAGCAGCCGATGGACGGGTAGCCGTCGAACCTGAGGGGGTTGACGACAAGCTGGTGCGTTGCCGCGTAGGCGTCGACGTCCGCCTGCGTCCAGCGCGCGAGGGGCGCCACGGTGACCTTCCCGCGCTCCGAGTCCCAACCCACCACCGGTGTGTCCAAGCGGTCGGGGCTCTGGTCGCGACGTAGACCGGTGGCCCAGGCGTCGTACGACGAGAGGCCGGCCGCCAGCGGCTGGACCTTGCGAAGAGCGCAGCACAGGTCCGGGTCCCGGGACCAGAGGTCGAGACCGTGCCTCTCGTCCTGCTCGCGGACCGAGACCGGGGCGGTGAGCGTGACGACGTCGACCGGCAGCGTTGCGTCGATGGCGTCGCGGGTCCCGAGGGTCTCGACGAAGTGGTAGCCGGTGTCGACGAAGAGGACGTCTACACCGGGGAGCGCGTGTGACGCGAGGTGGGCGAGCACCCCGTCACCCATCGACGACGTGACGCAGAACCGGTAGCCGAACGTCGAGACCGCCCAGCCCAGGATGTCCTCGGCGGACGCGGACTCGAGCTCGTCGGCGACTCGTTGGGCCAGCTCGCGCAGAGCGAGGGCCGACGGACGGCGGCGAAGTGTGGCGCTCGGTGCGACGGGGGTGCGGATGATGTCGGCGGTCATGCGTTTCCTCGTGGCTGAGGACACGCGGCTCGCGGAGAGTCTCAGGAGAGATTCGTCGGACGGCGCCACGCGCCCGACGGAGACTGGCGGGCGAGGGTCAGGCCGACATACACATCATGCTGCGGGTGAGACCGAGGTCGACGTGGCGTCGGGCCACCAGGAAGACCTCGGTGTTCGCAGCAGTGCTCATGGCTCGATCCTGGGCGGCGCGCCGGAGGAATGCAAGTAGCCGTCTCAGACCATGAGACCTGATCTCACTATGCGGTATGTCTGGTCTTCCGAGCCCTCAGCGTTGATGACCAAGCGCACCCGCATCGGCCCACCGGAAGGCAGAGTTGCCTGAACGCGGCCTATCCCAGGTCGAGGCCCGGGTAGAGCGGGTGGGCGGCGAGCAGCTCGTCGGCAACCGACTGGGTCTTGTCGGCGACGCCGTCGGCGAGGGTGTAGGTCGCCTTCGACGGCGTGCCGGCCTTGGTCGCTCCAGGCGTGGTGCTCGTGAGCACGTCGACGACGAGCTCCGCAACCTTGTCGAACTCGTCCGCACCGAAGCCGCGGGTGGTCAGCGCGGGGGTGCCGAACCGGATGCCGCTGGTGTACCACGCGCCGTTCGGGTCGGCGGGCACGGAGTTGCGGTTGGTGACGATCCCCGAGTCCAGGAGCGCCGACTCCGCCTGTCGACCCGTGATCCCGAAGCCGGATAGGTCCAGCAGCACGATGTGGTTGTCGGTCCCCCCGGTGACGAGGCGGGCGCCGCGCTGGAGTAAGCCCTCCGCAAAGTGCTTGGCGTTGTCTGCGACGTCTTGGGCGTAGGCGGCGAACGCCGGCTGCCGGGCCTCCGCGAGCGCGACGGCCTTGGCGGCCATTATGTGCGAGAGCGGGCCGCCGAGCACCATCGGGCAGCCCTTGTCGACGGCGTCGGAGAACTCCGACGTGGCCAGTACCAGACCGCCGCGCGGCCCGCGCAGCGACTTGTGCGTCGTCGTGGTGACCACCTGGGCGTGCGGGACCGGGTCCTCGTCGCCGCTGAAGACCTTCCCGGCCACCAGGCCGGCGAAGTGCGCCATGTCCACCATGAGGGTGGCTCCGACGTCGTCGGCGATCTCGCGCATCGTGGCGAAGTTGACGCGCCGCGGATAGGCCGAGTAGCCGGCTATCAGGATGAGCGGCTTGAACTCACGCGCTGCGGAAGCCACCAGGTCGTAGTCGAGCAGGCCGGTCTCCGGGTCGGTGCCGTAGCTGCGCTGGTGGAACATCTTGCCGGAGATGTTGGGTCGGAACCCATGGGTGAGATGACCGCCGGCATCGAGCGACATGCCGAGCATCCGCTGCTGGCCGAACGTCGCGCGCAGGGCCTCCCAGTCCTGTTCGGACAGGTCGTTGACGGACCTGACGTCGGCTGCCTGCAGCGCCGGCACCTCGACCCGAGCGTTGAGGATCGCCCAGAACGCCACCAGGTTCGCGTCGATGCCGGAGTGCGGCTGGGCGTAGGCGTACTCGGCGCCGAAGAGCTCCCGCGCATGCTCGGCGGCGAGCGCCTCGACGGTGTCGACGTTCTGGCACCCGGCATAGAAGCGGTGCCCGATCGTCCCTTCGGCGTACTTGTCGCTGAGCCAGCTGCCCATGGTGAGCAGCACCGCCGGCGAAGCGTAGTTCTCGCTCGCGATCAGCTTGAGTGAGCCGCGTTGGTCCATGAGCTCGGCCCGAGTGGCCGAGGCGATCCGTGGCTCGACCGACGCGATCACGTCGAGGGCCGCGCGGTACGCGGTACTGGCGGTAGCGGCCATGTCCTGCTGGGTCATGCGCCTCAGCCTAGTGCCGAGGTCCGCCGAGGGTCACCGCCCTGATCGGGAAGCGTTGGAGGGCCGGGATGCACCTCGCCATCCTTGATCTGGGGCTGGTGACCGAACTGTTGTTCAGGTCCTGCGTCGTGCCCTGCTGGGTCCGCGGCAGAGCGGCGTACGACGCCCACGTGAGCGGGCGTCCTGGTGAGGGATCTGCGTCGTACCGGACGCGGGACCCCCGGGTGGCTACCGTAAGGGAATGGCGACCGAGTCGGTGGAGCCGGCGGCCGCGCACCGGACGTGGTTCGCGTCGGCGCGCAGCGTGTTCTGGCGCCTGCTGACCTCGACCGTCGGGTCCTGCATGCGCTACCGGGTCACGGGACTGGCGGCGGAGGCCGCGTTCTTCGCGATCCTCTCGCTACCACCGTTGATCTTCGGTCTGGCGGCCAGCATCGGGTACGTCGTCAAGCAGGTGGACGCCGGCCAGGTCGACAACCTGCGCGGCCAGATCCTCGACCTGTCCGAACGGGTGCTGTCTCAGGACAGCGTCAACACGATCGTGACCCCGACGGTCGACGAGGTGCTGAAGGGCCAGCGCTTCGACGTCATCTCGATCGGGTTCGTGCTCGCCCTGTGGTCCGGGTCGCGGGCTCTCAACGTCTTCGTGGACACGATCACGATCATGTACGGGCTCGGTGGCCGCCGGGGCATCGTGCGAACCCGGATGCTGTCGTTCTCGCTCTACGTCATCGGTCTCGTCGTCGGCGTGGTCGTGCTGCCGCTCGTCGTCGCCGGACCGGGTCTCGTCGACAACGCGCTGCCCCGACAACTCGACGTGCTGAACTCGCTGTACTGGCCGGTCGTGGTCGTGCTCAGCATCGCGTTCCTGACCACCCTCTACCACCTTTCGGTTCCCGTGCGCACCTCTTGGCGCCACGACGTGCCAGGCGCGGTCTTCGCGTTCGCCATGTGGGTGCTGGGCAGCTCCTTGCTCCGCGACATCCTGCAGGGAGCCCGCACCTCGATTTACGGCCCGCTGGCGGCCCCGATCGCGATCTTGCTCTGGCTCTACCTGACGGCGCTCGTCGTGCTCATCGGCGCAGCCCTCAACGCCGCGTTCGACCAGGTGTGGCCCGAGACCTCGACCGCTGGGGCCCGGTCGGAGCTCGTACGACGGCTACGGCGGCGGGGGGGCACCGAACCGTTGCCGCCGAACGACGTCGACCCCCGGTGAGCGGCGGATGGCCCGAAATGCCGTGGCTTCGCGATCGACCGGCGCCTACCCTCGTCGCGTGACCGGACCACGGGTGCAGCTCGAGGACCTCGGCTGGGACGACTCCTGGCGGGAGGCCCTCATGCCGGGCACCCCTCATGCGGAGGACGCCGGTGACGGCCAGGGGTGTCCGGGCCGGGTCGTGCGGGTCGACCGCGGGCTGTGCACGGTGCTGACGATGGCCGGGCCGGTCAGGGCGAGCCTGGGCGGGGACGTGTTGAGCGTCATGGCGACTGATCCTCTGGCGGCGCCCTGCACCGGTGACTGGTGCCTGGTGCGGCAGTGGCCGGACGGTCCCCTGACTGTCGAGACGCTTGCCGCTCGTCGTACCAGCCTCGTCAGGGCAGGCGCGGCGCGGAGCTCACACGGGCAGGTCATGGCCGCCAACGTCGACACGGTGGCGTTGGTGGTGGCGCTGCATCCCGAGCCCAACCTCGGCCGGATCGAACGGCTCCTCGGCGTCGCCTGGGAGAGTAATGCGAGCCCGCTCGTCGTGCTGACCAAGATCGACCAGGTCGTCGACGGCGATGCGATCGCGGCGGACGTCCGGGTAGCGGCTCCGGGCGTCGAGGTCGTCTGCTGCAGCGCGACGACCGGCCAGGGCGTCGACGCGATCCGGGCGATGCTGCACCACGGACGAACGATGGTGATGGTCGGTGCATCCGGGCACGGCAAGTCCACCCTGACGAACGCGCTGGTGGGGGCCGACGTGCTGACGACCCGGGCCATCCGAGACGACGGCAAAGGCCGCCACACGTCAGTTCGGCGCGAGCTGCTCGTCGTCCCGGGTGGCGGAGCGATCATCGACACGCCGGGGTTGCGTGGTGTCGGCCTACAGCGCGACGAGGTCGCGCTTCGGCAGACGTTCCCGGACATCGACCCGCTCACCGAGCACTGCCGGTTCCGCGACTGTCACCACGAGACCGAGCCGGGCTGCGCCATCACCGCCGCGCTTGCCGCCGGAGAGCTCTCGGTACGACGCTGGGAGAGCTGGCAGAAGCTGAACCGCGAGCTCGCGTGGGCCGAGCGTCGTACCGATGCCCGCCTGCGGGCCGAGCAGGCGAAGAGATGGCGCGACATCACCAAGCAGACGCGCGGCCGCGGTCGGCGGTGACCCGCAAACGCTTCAGAGCGTGACCGACCACACGCCCATCCCGAGCGTGGCTGCATACAGCGTGGAGTTGTTCTCGACAACCGCATGTCGGTGACGATGAGCTGCGGGATGCCGATGGCCGACCGACCGCCAATCGGGGTTGCGCACGGTGGAGGCGAACACCCCCACATCGATAGCCACGTAGAGCTTTCCGTCGACGAGCCCCGCGTCGAGAGGCGCCTTGGGCAGGCACGACGTCGCGTCGTTCAACGGTTGGGCCGGCGAGTCTTTCGTTGTGACGAGCAGGCACTCAAGAGTCCGGACGCGCGCCGACCGGATGACGCCGGGACAGCCCCCGGCCCGGGCAGACTGGAGAGCGACAACACATTCCCGCAGAGAGGGACGACTTCATGACGTCGCAGCCGCCACCGTCCCGGTTCTCTCACAGGCGACCCGGAGGGCTCCTCGTGGCGGCGACCATCGCCGCAGTGACCGGACTCGGCGTTCTGACGGCACCCGCTGCGGTCGCCGAGGGCGCCTGGGCACCCGCGAGCCTTGGCGCCGGAGTTCACCAGGCGTCAGCCGAGCCGGCCGCGGTCGGTGACGCGATGCGCTGCGTCAGGCCGGCCCATCGCGTCCACTTCAAGAAGCAGCGCGCGGTCACCGCGGTGGCCGTCGGGATGGCGGAGTCGTACTGCCGAAAGGACGCCGTGGGCCACAACCCTCCCACCGGCAGTTGCCCGAACGGCTCTGACGACCGAGGACTGTGGCAGATCAACAGTTGCTAGCACGCAGAGGTCAAGGACCACTGCGCATTCAAAGCCACCTGCAACGCGCGGGCGGCCAAGCGCATCTCCGACCACGGCCGGGACTGGTCGCCGTGGTCGGCGTACAACAGCGGTGCCTACCGGCATTACCTCGGCGTCGCCGGGCACGCGGTCGACCGCGCCTGGCGCCGGTCGCTGTCTCGGACGTAACGACTCCGACGCTGCTGTTTCAACGCCGGAGCCTAGCCTCGCGCCCTCTCGAGCGACCGCGAGCCATGGGGTTCTCGTGCCCGCCTGGATGGACGCTAAACCTGCTCGTCACACGTCGCCTCGGTGACTGGTCGGGGCTCCGGGTGCGCTCGTGAGACACTCGAGGGACTAGTCGGGCTACCCTGCGGTCGACTTTTCGCTCAGAGAGTCGGCCACACCTGTGCCTACGGAACTGATTGACCTGATGAACACGGTGGCCGACTCGCTGATGGAGCCAGGCGATCTCGGCGAGACACTGGCGCGCATCACGCACACCGCTCGGGACATGGTTCCGCGGGCCGACTATGCGAGTATCTCGATCCGTCACGGCGACGGTGGCCTCGAGACGGTTGCAGCCACGGACGCCCTGATCTCGACCGTCGACGAGCTCCAGCAGGTGCTCCAGGAGGGGCCGTCCTACCGACCTCCCACGGGCGAGCAGGTTACCTATTCCGGGAACCTCTCGACCGACGAGCGGTGGCCTACCTACGGGCAGCAGGTCTCCCGCCTGGGGCTTGCCTCCCAGCTGGGGATGACGCTGCATGCCGATGCCTCCGCGCGCACCGGGCTCAACCTTTACTCCCGCAAGCGAGCGGCCTTCGGGGACTCCCGCCAGGTTGCTGGCATCTTCGTCAGCCATGCGAAGGTCGCGTTGGGCTATGCGGAGGAGGTCAATATCATGCGGTCGGCGCTGGCTACGCGCACGGTTATCGGCGAGGCCATCCAGATCGTGATGGAGCGCAACGGGCTCGACGAGGAGCGTGCGCTCGAGTTCCTCATCCGGGTGTCCCAGCGCGGCAACATCACCCTTCGGGTCATCGCGTCGGAGATCGTCGAGACGTCGGTGGCCTGACAGGCGTTCCCTCGCTCACGCTGCGTGGCGCCGGGGCCGTCAGGTCGCCTCGACGTGACGGCTCGCCGACGGGTCGAGACTCATGACCAGCATCTCGGCGGCGTCCCGCTCGTACTCACGGTGGGTGACCACGACAAGGGGGCGTGCAGCCGTGGGGTCGCGTATCTCTGCGGGCAGCTTCCGTCGTACCGCCTCATCGACGATGCGGTGCGCGACTTCTGGGTCTGCGACCTCGAAGACGGACTTCCTCACAGGCAGACCTCTCACGACTCTCGTGCCTCTCACTCTACCCCGACAAGGTCGGGTGGCAGGACTCGTGGCCAGTGCCGGTCGACCGTGCCGACGTGTGACTAGCACGCACCTGGGTAGTCTCGTCACTACTCGAGCGGCCAGACCCGGGACCGTCTTGTGAGGCGTCCGGATCACCCGGCGGCCGCGGGCTCGGGGAGCCTGGCCGACACAGCGAAGGAGTGTGGTCATGACCACCGAACCGACCGACCCTGACCGACCCGATGTCGACGAGGACCCCAACCCGGCAACAGCAGCCGGAGCGGACGACGACGACGCGGGCTCGGCCGACTCCGATGCCGACGTCATGGGCATCGACGACGACGACCCGATCGACGCGACCCTGGTGGGGGAGCCGGTGGACGCCGATGACGACGCACCGTCTGCCGAGCCGCGCGGATCCGACGACTCCTCCACCTGACGGCCTGACCACAACATCGGTCACGGGCCAGGAGCGCCCGTTCCTGGTGGATGCCCTGCATCACGCCGCCGCGGCCCTCGCTGTTTCTCACGGACAACTCGGTCTATCTGGGCCGGCACGGGACAGCCCAGGTTCGCCAGCGCGCGCGCGCCTTCCTCTCGGCGCGTGGGTAGCAGTGTGTGAGCGTGCAGGCTTGTTCGAAACGGCACCGATCGTCTCCCATGTCGACACCGCGGCCTCCAGGTCGGTGAAATCGCGGTGTAGCCGACCGGACGCCCGCCGCAAGAAACCGGCCGCGTAGGCGTTCTCGCTGGCGAGCGGGTCTGCAGCATGAAGCTGCACATCGGCGTCTACCGCACCGGTGACGACGGCGACCTCAACCGCGAGGCAGCGGGCGTAGCCTGCCAGGCTTCCATCGGGCTCGGGCCTGCCTGGCTTGAGCGTAGCGTCCTCGAAATGTCCGTAGTGGAGTGCGACACGCTGGGCCACGAACGCGCGCATCTCGTTCGTTGACGATCTCGTGGACAGCTTGGAGGCGGTCTCCCACCACTCGTCGAACTCGGCGACGTCCCCTCGCAGTCCGTGCACCATCGCGGCCGCGAAGACGGCGTTCGCCATCCATCCGGCTGTCGGGCTCCCGGCCCGGACCCAGCTGTCGCGCATCAGCTGCGCTTGGGCCAGCGCCTCGTCGAAGTCACCAAGCAACACCAGCGGGAGCGCGATGCGGCTCGCGGCGAGGTAGGGCACGGCCGTGTTGAGGCCGTCGGCGAGGGCACGTCGACCTGCCGTGACGGCCGCGGTCAGGTCTCCCGCGGCGACCGCTGTCTCGGTGGCCGCGTGATGGGCGTCGAAGACCTCGAGGCCCACGCGAGGGGCGTGGCGGGGCATGCGGTCTATCAGTGCGAGCCGTTCCAGGGTCACCCGGGCCGCCTCCTTGCGACGGCCGGCGAAAGATGCCGCCGCAGATACTGCGTCGAGTGCCTCGCTGAGCAGTTCAGGGTCGTCGAGCTCCCGAGCCCAGTCGAGTGCCGGGGCGGCGAGCACCGGGTCGGGCTCGGTGGGTTTCGGCCGACCGTTCCATGCGGCAGCCAATGTGATTGCTACCCGCAACGCCGGGTCGTCGCCCGGGTCGAGGGTGCGTGCTCGCTCGATGAGGAGCAGAGTCGCGTCGCGGTTGGGTGCCTCGTCTAGCCCGCTGGGGAAACGGCCAACCTCGCGGGCGATGTCGGCGAGGGCCCGTGCGGTTGCAGCGCGGTCGCCGCACTCCTCGGCTGCGGCGGCGGCGCGGTGAAGAAACTCGATCTCCAAGCTAAGTCGCTGGTCCGCCCGTGCCACTGACGCCGCTCCTCGCCAGGCGAGGAAGGCGGAGCCAGGACCGGGGGCGAACTTGGCGGCGCGCAGGTAGTGGCCGCGGGCTTCGAGCAGGAGTCCGCGCCCATATGCGAGGTGGCCGAGTGTGAGTCCGAGCGCGAACCACTCCGACGTCAACGGCGCCGCTGCCGGGCGCACGAGCGCCGAGCGCAGGTCATCAGCAATAGCGTCGAACCGATCAAACCAGGCTCCGTCCTCGCCCAGTTCGATCTCCAAGGCCGACGCGGCCGATGCCGCCCACCGCAGGTGCGCCTGCTCGATTGCGGCGCACTCCTGGCTCTTTACGAGCTGTTCCCGGGCATAGGCGCGCACCGTGTCGAGCATCCGCCAGCGACTCCCGCGGTCATCGACCCCCCGATCGAGGAGGCTCTTGTCGGCGAGGCGCGCGATGACGTCAGTGGCCATGGCCGCGTCGCCATCGGTGGCCACTGCCGTCGCCGCGGCGAGATCGAACCCTCCAGCGAACACACCGACCCGCCGGAACAGGGTGCGCTCCTCGTGATCGAGCAAGCCATAACTCCAGCCGATCACAGCACGGAGCGACCGGTGCCGTCCTGCGTACCCGCTGGGGCTGACGGAGCGGCCGAGCAGCCGGAGATGGTCATCGAGTCCAGCGCGCAGGCCGTCGACGCCAAGCGACGGCAGGCGGGAGGCAGCCAGCTCGATGGCCAGGGGGTTGCCATCAAGGCGTCGACAGATCTCGGTCACCGCAGTGCGGTCGCAGTCGAGCACGACCCCGCTCGTGGAGGTCCGCTCGACGAAGAGCACGGCTGCGTCGACATCCATGGGCGGGACGACCACGACCCGCTCACCTGCGACGCCGAGCCGTTCGCGGCTGGTAGCCAGCACGGCCAGATCTGGGCAGGCCGCCAGGGCTGCCTCGACCCATGCTGCGGCCGACTCCAGCACGTGCTCGCAGTTGTCCAACACGACGAGCGAGGGGCCCCGGTTCAGCTGCTCATGAATAACCGTCGCCCGCGGAGTGTGGGGTCGGTCGACGGCACCGACGGCGGCCCCCACCGCATACTCCACACCGCATTCGGTCACGGCCACCAGGTCTACGAAAACGCTCCCGCCGATGAACGCGGAGGCGACCCGTTCAGCCGACACGGTGGCCAGGCGGGTCTTTCCGATCCCTCCAGGCCCGAGCAGTGTCACCAGCCTGTTGGTGACGACGGCGGCCGTCACGGCATCCAGTTCGGCGGCCCGTCCGACGAAGCTGGTCCACGCGATCGGAAACTGACGGAACGGTTGGAGCTCGGCTCCCGGTCCCGCCAGGCGGGACGCGATCGCCGCCAATGACCGGCGGTCAGCGGCGCCGAACTTGCGCAACAGCGACGAGACGTGGCTCTCGACAGTGCGCACCGAGATGTGCATGAGACGGGCGATCTCGCGGTTGGTCAGATGCTCAGCCAACGCTGCCAACACCTCGGCCTCTCGGGCCGACATCGAGGCAACCCCGGCCGACGACGACACCACAACCAACCTTCCCACGCCAGGTGGCCGCTCCGCAGCGGATCCGTGGCGGATCCGTGGCTGCCCCGGATGTGCGCCGCCCTGCTTTGGGCGCATCGTCAAACCATCGGCCACCTAAGCGCTGAGGAAGGAAGAACCATGGTCAACCAATCACCGACACCCGACGCCATCGTGCAATTGGGGTTGTCCTTCTGGGGTTCCAAGGCGCTGCTCAGCGCTGTGGAACTCGGACTATTCACCACGCTCGCCGAACGCCCACTTCCCGGTAAGGAGTTGATCGCCGAACTGGGCCTGCAGCGGCGGGGCTGTACCGACTGGCTCGACGCCTTGGTCTCGCTAGGCGTGCTCGAGAGGGTCCAGGACGAGTACGCAAACACCGCTGCCACCGATCTGTTCCTTGACCGCAACAAGCCCTCGTACGTCGGCGGCCTGCTAGAGATGGCCAACGCCCGCCTCTATCCATTCTGGGGTTCCCTCACCGAGGCGCTCCGCACGGGGCATCCCCAGAACGAGGCCAAGCTCGGCGAGGACTTCTTCGCCGCGCTGTACCAGGACCCAGACCGCCTCAAGCAGTTCCTGCATGCGATGACAGGCATCAGCAAGGGCGCAGCGGCGGCGATCGCCGAGAAGTTCCCGTGGGAGCAGCACCACACCGTCATTGACGTCGGCACTTCTGAAGGGTGTCTGCCGGTTGAGCTCGGCCTGCGCCACACTCACCTGACCGGCGGTGGGCTCGACCTCCCCGCTGTCGGACCGGTGTTCGACGAGTACGTGGCGTCGCACCGGCTCACCGGTCGGTTGCAGTTCTTTCCGGGCGACTTCTTCGCCGACCCGCTGCCGTCAGCCGACGTGCTGGTGATGGGCCACATCCTCCACGACTGGGGTCTCTACGAGAAGCTCATCCTGCTCCGCAAGGCCTATGACGCGCTGCCCGACGGCGGAGCTCTCATCGTGTACGACAGCATCATCGACGACCAGCGCCGAGCCAACACGTTTGGCCTGCTGATGAGCGTGAACATGCTCATCGAGACCCAGGAGGGTTTCGACTACACGGGAGAAGAGTGCCGGTCGTGGATGGCCGACGTCGGCTTCCGCGACACCTACGTAGAACCGCTCGTCGGACCCGACTCGATGGTTGTGGGACTCAAGTAGCCCAATGGCGGGCGATTCGAACGTGTAAGGCCGTCATCGTGGTCCACGGTGTCGACTACAACGGCAACGGCATGTATGACTCGAAGGTGCCGGCGCCAGCGAGCTCGACCCCAACCCTGCCCGCCGAAGCCACCGACCCGGCAGTCTGCGGCGTTCTCCGCATCCAGTAACACAGCCAACGTCCTCGGACACTGCGACCGCCCACCTCGAGTCGTCGAGGTGGGCGGTCGCCCCATGTCCCGGAGATCCGCGAGCGTCCATATGACGTAACGGCCTCCGGTCGCCCCGCCTGACTTCCCGTCCGGCGAGGTAGCCAATACCACCGCTCGACTACGACAATGCCCTTATGCCTGAGCTAACTCCGATGGATGCCCTCAATGCAGCCTGCCGCGACTGCGTTCCGCTCGACCTTCACGTCCATCTACACGATGGCCCGGATGGCTCTACGCCGATCATGACTGTCAGGCATCAGAACACGTGCCCGCGGCAGACCGGCAAGCCGCAGTTGACGACCACCGAGACTCCGCATGGCACCCGCCTGGACATGACGGCGAGCCGTGACGACCCCGGCGCACGAATGGATGGCCCGCCCGCCGGTGTGCCTGGGATCGGTGAAGAGCTACTGGACGGGCACGAGGACAGCCCCACCTAACAACAACAGCACCCACGGATGCAGGCTCCGAGGATGCTGTGCTGATTCTACGCGTCCGGTTGTCAGCTGGCCGTTGCTAGCGGGCCCCCCGTGCACAGAGCAGAGTCCCAGGACACACCAAGCGTTGGCGCGCAACAACCGAGCGGCTGAGCGTCAGTCTGTTGAGCAGAAGCCGGTTACCGTAACAACGACCGGCACGCGAGACTGGTCTCGTACAGGCTCACCGTCCGGGCCTGGCAGGCGGCCGACAGAGTCGGCAGCGAAGTCCCCTTCTGAGCCTTCGCTCTGAGGGACGGGTGTCCGGGTCCGTTGAGCGTGACGTCCTGCGTAGTGCCGAACCTCGAACATCTGATGAGACCGCAGGCGAAGCCGTGAATGGTCACGGTGGCATCGCCTCCGGCGTACAGGCCGTTGTCGGAGCTCACGATTCGCGTCCACGGATGCGCCTGCCCGTCGCACATGTCTGCTTGGACGATCTTATGGAAGTATCCGTTGATCTTCAGCCGCCGCCAGATCTGCGTGAGCTGGCCGTCGAGCTCGACGAAGTCGGCGTTCTCGCAGGTGTACGTGCCGCTGACCTGCGCGTTGCCGGTCCTGTAGGCCTGACCAACCGGGTCCACCGTCACCGTGGCGGTGGGCGGGGGCGGCCCCTTCTCGAGTGACAGCACCAGGTTGCCTCCGTTCACCGGCGTGTCGGAGAACGCCACGATCGTGTACGTCTTTCCGGCAGCGCCACGGACGGCGAGGGCTGTTGGGCCACACGTGAACAGCGATCGCGGCGTCGGCACACCGTGGAACACCATGAAACCGCCGGAGTAGTCCGACTGCGACATGTCCAGGAGGAACGCTCCGTCGGCGGACGGCGAGTAGCTGAACCAGACGCTCGCGTTCGTGTACGGCGCTCCGCAGCGCTGGTTGGCCTTGGCGTCGAATGTTCCTGTCGTCGCCTCGGTGGTGTCTTCGTTGACGGTTTGACCCAGGGACAGGGCGACTGCCCCGCCTGGTCTGTCGTTACTGGGCGGTGCCGCCAAGGCGGCAGTTGCCGTGAGCGGTACCAGCGCCGCCACGGCCAGGCCGGCGATGGCAAGTCGAGTGCACTTCACTGATGCTCCTCTGGGTAGGGTCCGCTCACGGCCACCAGAGGCGGTGATCCGGACCGTGGTACGTAGGTGTGACGCAACGTACGCAACTTCGGTTGCCGACGGCGCCAAGAAGGAAAAGAGACCGGGCTCTTGCACCGTCGCCGAAGCTTCCCCGTGGACCGCCCGGAGCTGCTCCGGGCCGGGGGCTGGTAGCTGAACTCGGTGGCGCCGACGCGCACGTGGCGACGCACACCGGGCGCCCGAAGTCCGGGCCCTGATGTCCGCGGCTGTCATTCCGACTTCGGGGTCTCGGCTCTGCACGACCTGCTCCTCAGCCGCGCCGTAGACCTCGAAGTAGCGGGTCTCGGCCGTCTCTGCCCCAGGCGCGCCCTGGGGCAGAGCTGCGCCAGAAGCGAAAGACTGCGGGCGCTATCTGCGAGGTCTACGCTCATGCTTACTCGGGGACGGGCCGGCTGCCCATCGACCGTCGGCGGTATGAGCACCGGACGCTGTCTCGGGCCGACGCCGAGGAGCTGGCCACCGACGTTTGGGACTGGCGCCGGCATGTGCACAACCCGGACTCGCATCGGGTGACAGGTGGCGACGCGGCCGGGGTGCTTGAGGTCAGCCGGGCTAGGGTTAGGCAGCTCGCTGTCACTGCCACGCCGGCTACTCCGCGGTCGGCAAGACGATCGATCCACCCCCCACCGGCCGCACCCGACACCGAGCACTCACGTCGGTAGCGATTCTGACAACCCGCGCCGCGGGGGTGTCAGTCAAAAGGGCGAGAAGTGCAGCGCGACTGCGACGATGATAGCCCAAAGCGGCAACGCGAAGAGCAGCCCGTAGCCGAGGGCGCGGAGCGGCATCGTGCTATGAATCTGGGCGCGGCCCTGCCCGACTATGCGTGCGTAGTCTGACCGACCATCGACCTTCATGTTGACCCCCATACAGACACAGACCTACCCCAGGTCCGACTTTACAGCGAAAGTACCAGCGCCCCGTGGTAGGCAAGTTCGAAATCTTTCAGGACAAGTCGGACCAGTACCCTGTCTGGAACTAAGTTTTCGAATCTTCGGCACCGCGAACCGGCCGGTGTGCCATGTGAGTGCGGGGTGCGTCTCAACATGGGGCGGCGCAGCTACCACGCTTCGCTGAGAAGAGCCCTTAATGTCGGAGGGCGGGGGTGCCGTGCGTCCGGCGCTTATCCGATCGCACCGATCAAGGTGGTGCAGACGTCGTCGCCGTGTTCGACGATCTTGATGGGCTTGCCTGAGATGATCTGGTCGTCGCTTGGATCGGTGGGGGTGCCGCCGTTGTCGATCAGGAGTTCGAGCCGGATCTGACCGGTGAGGTGGCCGATCGTCTCGCCGCTCTCCGCGTATATCACGGTCCTGTAGACAATGAGACGGATCGCGGTGGAAGTGCCGTCGCCGTTGTCCGTGACGTCAAGAGTGTTCACGTTCCTCGACTGAACCTCGGTCACGCTCTTACCATTCGCTGGATTCGTGGCGACTTGCACGATGGTGGCGTGCTGCATGACGTAGGGCAGCCGCTCCGGTCCGCGAGCTGAAAAGCGGAACCGACCGTCCAGTGTTTCGTGAAATTTCACCGTGAACCCGGATACGTCGCAGAAGTTGTGTTCGGTGTACTTGTCCGAGTAATGGGGAGTCTTGCCAGTTGCTGGCCGCTGAGGCAGCACCTACAAAACCGGGAAAGGCCGCGATCACCCCTGCAAGCACAGCGGCCTTGAAAATCGACGCAGAACGACGCATGTCGGTACCTCTCTATTGCGGGGACCACCGGTGGGAAGCTCCCTTTGCTTCGCGCGAGGCAGAGTAGCCTCGGCCGTGACATCCGTTGTCGCACAAGCCGGTAATTCTGCGGTGTCCGGGCGGTAACCCCCTCCGGTAACTCTGTGGCAACTCCAATGTTGACGGGTTCGCTGCAGGGGACGACAGTTCATCTGTGGGCAATCGGTGTGTTGGGTCCGCTCACTTGTGACGGCGCGGCCGCCTTCGATCTGCTCTGCAGCCTTCACCAGCAAGCCAACGGACCTCCGTGACGGACAGGCCGCCGATGGAGACGGACACGGCCTTGTTTGCTACGTCGTACGCCGCCGACGCCACGAGGAAGGTCCTGGGCCACGGGCCGTTTAGTGGCTCCTCGTCGATGTATCGGACGACCCCCACGCTGACCGGGCCGCGGCTGACGTCGCCTCGGCGATGCTCGTTGCTGAGCACCTCGAGAGTGCCAGGGTGACCGCGGTGGCGCACAGTTACGAGCCGGTGGTCGTCACACCACTCCGGGCAGCTCCGCCCGTTCATGTGTGGCCAGTCGAACTCGACCAGCTCGGTGACCTTGCGGCCCGCCGCCTCGGCCAGCCGGTTGAGCTCGGGAAACTGTGGGCTTGTCTCGCCGGCTATGTAGCGGCGAAGCGTCTGCGTGCTGACGCCGAGCTGGCGTGCAAGCTCGGCGCGTGGCACGTCCTGTAGGCCCTCGAGGACCTCGGGTCGCAATCGGGCGGTGGGGGTGGTCCATGGTGCTGTGGTTGTGGTCATGCGGGACTCCTGAAGGTTGGCATGTACCGCAACCGGGAGCCAGACCTGCTCAGGTCCGCCAGACTGTATCTGGCACGTACTTGGCACGAACCTTCGAGTTTCCCTTGGATTATGCCTCTGACCTGCGATGATGCTGGTGGGCGATACTGGGATTGAACCAGTGACCTCTTCCGTGTCAGGGAAGCGCGCTACCGCTGCGCCAATCGCCCTCAGTGTTGCGTTGAGGTGGAGACGGGATTTGAACCCGTGTGGACGGATTTGCAGTCCGTTGCCTCGCCTCTCGGCCACTCCACCGCGGGATGGGTCTGCCGAGACCCGCTCCGAGCGGACGACGGGATTCGAACCCGCGACCCTCACCTTGGCAAGGTGATGCTCTACCAGCTGAGCCACGTCCGCGTGCTCCGCTGGCCGCCAGCGGTGCGAATGAAGAGACTAGCCGATTCCCATGAGGCCTCAAACTCAGGGTGTGAGTGTGCCCTACGCTGGCATGCATGCGCGCGTGGTGCAACGGGGAGCTTGTGAATCCGGGATCTCCGGCCCTGTCCGTGCTCGATCACGGGGTCACCGTCGGCGACGGTGTCTTCGAGGTGATGAAGGTTGTCGACAACGTGCCCTTCGCGCTGACGCGGCACCTCAGACGGCTTACTCGGTCGGCGCGGGGCCTCGGCCTCGCGGAGCCCGATCAGGACCTCGTCAGGCAGGCCGTCAAGGCGACTCTGGCGGACCAGGACATCGAACACGGGCTCGTGCGCATCACCTACACCGCAGGCATCTCGCCACTCGGCTCCAACCGTGCGGCCGAGGCCGCCCTGCCGTCGCTCATGGTGGTCGCCAAGACGGAGGCACCCCGCCCCCGTCGCACCGCTGCCGTCACCGTGCCCTGGCCACGCAACGAGCGGGGGGCGCTCGTCGGGCTGAAGACCACGTCGTACGGCGAGAATGTCGTGGCGCTCGCCTACGCCGCTGAGCGGGATGCGAGCGAGGCGATCTTCGCCAACACCGCCGGCCAGCTCTGCGAGGGGACGGGCAGCAACGTCTTCTGCGTTTTCGACAACGTGGCCGTGACACCGCCGCTGTCGTCCGGATGTCTGGCCGGCATCACCCGAGAGCTCGTCATCGAGTGGTACGACGTGCACGAGCGCGACATCGAGATGGCGGAGTTGGTTGAGGCCGACGAGGTCTTCCTGACGTCCACCACCCGCGACGTACAGGCGGTGAAGCGCCTGGACGGCAAGTCGCGCGGCAAGAAGCAGCCAGTCACGAAGGACGTTGCCGAAGAGTGGTCACGCCACGAGGCGCTCGACGTCGACCCCTGACGACGGCACGACGTCTTGCTCGTCGGGCATGAGGATTCAGTCGCTGAGCAGGCCGTCGAGAAGGCGGCCGAACCCCCCAGCGACAATCCTGTCTACGAGCGTTACGATCGGACCTCGGGTGCCACGCAGGCGTGCCTCCTCGTGCCACCGGACCTCGCTTCCAGACCCGGTCGGCGTGACCGTCAGCACGGCCCACCCGAGCACAACCCTTCCTTGCTTGACGATTCGGGCTACTCCGGCATCGGTGTCAGTCGGCGGTCGGCTGTAGGTGACCGCCATGAGATCGTCGAAGGCGAAGGGTCCGAGTCCCGTGCGGGCTGTGAAGGAGACGTGGCCGGTCGTCGGCTCCCGGTCGACCGTGATGCTGGTGAGGGGCACGTAGTCGCCGTGACGACTCCAGTCGGTGACGCGCCGCCACGCCTCTGACGCGCTGAGCGACGTCTGGCGCACGACGTCGAAACCGGCCACCTCAGCTCCGCTGGGCGAGCAGCTCGGACCTCTTGCGCTCCCGGTATGCCGCCACGTGCAGCCGGTTGCCACATGTGCTTGCGTCACAGTAGCGCTTGGAGTGGTTGCGGGACAGGTCGAGGAGCGCAGCGTGACAGTCCGGCGCCTCACATAGCCGCAGCCGGTCGATCTCGTCGGCGGCGATGATGTGCGCAAGCGCCATGCCCCCATCCACAGCGAGATGTTCGGCGAGGCTCGCGTCGGGAGAGAAGTAGTGCATGTGCCAGTCGTAGCCATCGTGGTTCGTCAGGCGCGGACATACTCGCGCCTGGGCGAGCAGGTCGTTGGCGAGGGCTGCGGCGGCACGCGGGTCGTCGAGGCCGAAGAACCTGCTAAAGCCCGTGCGGACAAGTCTGACGGCAGTGACGTCGCGACCGGTGAGAGCTTGTGAGTTGCTGATCTGGTGCGCGCCCACGAACGCCTCCAGCGCTGCGACGTCCGCGAGTCCCTCGCTGTCACTGAACTCGGGGTCGGTGTTCACCAGGTCGACGATCGCTTGCAACGCAGGCTCGGTGTCGTGGCTGAACATCACCGGACCAGGGTAGTCGGGGAGCGGGCGGCGCGTTTCGGTTGCCCTTGGTGGTGCGCTAACCTGTGCCGACTGCCGCTCGTGCAGCGGCGGGCGATTGGCGCAGTGGTAGCGCGCTTCGTTCACACCGAAGAGGTCACTGGT
>JBBJMF010000076.1:0-13862 GCA_037719575.1 Nocardioidaceae bacterium | reverse complement strand
GGGTGGGTCGATCGTCTCGAACATGTGTTCGATCCTATCTTACCTTGGTGCCCGTCTCAACCCTGGAAGCCGTTATCCACAAGCGCATTCTGCCGTTTCTCAGACGCCGGCGAGAGCCGCGCCGATCGCTGGGGTAGCGTCGAGTGGTGTGAGAGGAGCTCTGCTGCGTTACCGAGTGATGGCCAACGTCATCGGGGTGTTCCTGATCGTGCTGATCTGCATCGGCGTCCCGCTGAAGCACCTCCTCACCGAGGGGTCGACCCTGCAGACGTTCGGTGCCGACATCACCCAGGTCGTGGGCGTCATGCACGGCTTCCTCTACATGATCTTCCTGGTGCTCGCCGCAGACCTGTCCCGGCGCGCTCGCTTCCCCCTGTCGTTCGCGGTGGTCACCTTGGTCCTCGGGACCATTCCGTTCCTGAGCTTCGTCGGCGAGCACAACGCGACGAAGCGGGTCCGGGCCGAGCACCCTGAGCTCACAGCCACCCCGACCCCCGCCAGCTAGGGAGTGCCACGATGCCAAGAGCCCCACTGTCCGACCATGCCAAGGAGCTGCTCGTTGAGGCGAACCCGGCCGTGATAGCCGTCGTACGACCCGATGGCCAACCCGTCTCGGTCGCGACGTGGTATCTCGTCGAGGACGACGGGAGGGTGCTCGTCAACATGGACGCGGGTCGCAAGCGGAACGACTACATGCGAAACGACCCGCGGGTGACGCTCACCGCGCTCAAGGAGGGCGAGTGGTACACGCACGTCAGCGTCCAGGGTCGCATCACCGAATGGCGCGACGACACCGAACTGGCTGACATCGACCGGCTCTCCCAGCACTACGGCGGCGGTCCCTACCGCAACCGCACACGTCCGCGCGTGAGCGCCCTCATCGAGGTCGAGTTCTGGCACGGATGGGGAGCGATCGCCGAAGACGGCTGAGGGGTCACGCCGAGGGTCCCGCTGCGGGTACGACGGACGTCAGGTCGGGCTGGGTGAGCAGGAAGCGTGCCTCGACCTGACCCGTGACCTGCTGCCGCCCGGGCTGGAGGTCGAACGACACAGATTCCGGATCGTGCATGCGGCTGCCGGCCTGCGCCATGAACTCGCCCATGGGCCTCGGCGGCTCGTGCTGGTGCGACATCCCCTCGTCGGCGATCTCGACGAGGCCGACCAGCTCCGCACCGAAGGCGGCCGCGTAGTCACGGGCGCGGGTCAGCGCGTCGGCCGCCGCGGCCAGCCGAGCTTGCCGGTAGACGTCGCTGTCACGCCGCAGCCGCCACCATGGTCCGTCGATCGACACCAGGTCGATCGAGCCCGCGCCGACGATGAGGTCGGAGAGAACGGCGAAGTCGTGCACCACCAGCGACGTCGAGGTGCGCCCGATGTAGCGGCGCACCTTCTCGGTCTTCTTGTGGTCCAGGTCCGGGTAGACGTGCAGGCGTGATGTCTCCGACTGCTCGATGCCGGCGGCGAACTGGGTGACGAGGTCCGCCACCGCCTGCGAGCGGCGACTGAGCACGTCCATGGCGGCTCGACGGTCCCCGGCCTGTGCCTGCACCGTGATGGTCAGGGTGGCCAGCTCCGGCTCGACCACGATCGTGGCCTCCCCGCGAACCGACACGGTGGGGGGAGTCGTCATGCAGCCGATTCTGCCAGCACATCGTGTCGGCACTTCCCGAGGCATCGAACCGGATGCACGGACGACGGGTCGACCCCCTACCGCGAGAGCACGAGAGCCACCAGGTCACGGACGCGCGACGTCATCCCTGGCACATCGAGCGCGGTGCGCCCGGCGACCTGGCGCGGGATGAAGCCCAGCCACCCGTCCCCGAACTCGAGGAGCTCGCGGACGTCCGCGACCGGGTCGACCGAACCGCCGACCTCGCGCTCGTACAAGCTGAGGAAACGCTCGGCGGCTGCCACGGAGTACAGGACGGCCAGGTTCAACCGACAGTGTCCGACGTCGCGCCCGCGCACCCCGCGGCCCGCCGCGGGCCAGTCGACGACCCCGGAGATCCGCGAGGCGGTCCACAACACGTTGAAGTGCTGGTAGTCGCCGTGACACAAGCACGACTGGCGGTCATCCAGGCGCTCGGCAGCGAGCGCGCGAGCCTCGGCCGCCAGTCCCGGGTCGCGGAGCCAGGACAGCTCGAGCCGCTCCGCACTGGTCCCCTCCTCGCACGGCGGCAGGTCAACCGGCGGGAGGCGGTGGATGCGCACCAGCATCGCCGCCAGCCGAGCCAACCAGTCGTCGAGCCGGGGCGGTGCAAGGGCTACGCTCCCGGCGACGAACGTGGTCAACGTCGACGGATTGCCTGCCACCTCCCCGGTCGGCTCGGCTGCCAGCATCCGAGGCACCGGCAGGCCGCTTCCGACAAGCGCGTCGAGCCCGGCTGTCTCTCGTACGACGCACGCCCCACCCCACTCCGCCTCGGCCGGCCAGCACCGCAGGACGACGGACCGGTCGGTAGTGGTTCCCGCGGAGACGTCGAGGCGGAAGATGTCGGCGGTGATGCCGCCGAGCAGACGCCGGGACCTCACCACGCGAGTGCGCTGGCCGAGCGACCGCTCCACCCACAGGACAGCCGACCGCCGAGGCCAGTCGTCGGAGGCCCCGACCCCGGACGTCATGGGCGCGCGTCCGACATCGCGAACCAGCAACGGGGCGGCTCAGCTCTCCTTGTCGACCTGCTTCTCCTCGAGTGGGTTGTCGGGGGTGGTGGGCTCGGGCGACTCCACCGTCTCCTCCGACGCCAACGGCGCCGTCGGAGCGGCCTCGGTGTTGCGGTGCGGCTTCGGCGTGGAGTCGGACCCGCCGCCGGGGGGACGGGCGGCGGAAGCGGGGGCGGTGTGCATGCCGGTCGAGGTCCCGCGCGAGCCGCCCGTCGTCGTGGCCGTGCTCGGCTCGGACCATGACTGCGCACCGCTGTAGAACTTCCGGTAGAGGAAGTAGCCGACACCGCTGAGCCCGAGCAGGGCCAGCAGGTTGCGGAACTTGTGACCCTGCTTCGGTTCTTCGGCCAGGCCGAGCCTGACGGCAGCCCGGCGACCCTTCCGCCGGCTGCTGACGATGGCCTGCTGGGCCACGGGGGCGAGCTTGTCCCGCGCCTCCTCGAGGGCTGGGGCCAGCCTCTCGCGGGCGTCGCCGAGCGCCGGACCGACCCGGCTCCGCGTGTCGTCGAGAGCCGACCCGAGCGAGTCGCGCGCGGAACCGGTGACCGGCGAGACCCGACCGCGGATATCACTGCCTGCCGACGCCAGCCGCCTCTTGGCCCTGCTGAGTGCCACCACATCGTCCTCCTAAGGTCGCCCGCACGGCCGTTTCGTGCCGGGTCGGCAAGCGATCACCCTACCAAGGCACGGCCGGCCCCATCCGCCTGCTGCTGAGGTCCGGTCGAAGGTCGCTGAACCGGTTGAGTGGCGTGCAAGGATAGGCGTACGCCGAGGCCGAGCGCGAGTACGACGGCTCCGCACCGAGCGAGCCTCGACCTGACATGCCCCCGACGAAAAGGTGACCTGGTGGCCGACACGCTTTATGCCACGCTCGAGACCAACCACGGCGATGTGGTGATCCAGCTCTTCCCCGACCATGCCCCGAAGACCGTCGAGAACTTCGTGGGGCTGGCCGAGGGCACGAAGGAGTGGACCGACCCGACGACCGGAGCCGCCGCGACCGACCGGTTCTACGACGGGCTCACCTTCCACCGGGTCATCTCCGGCTTCATGATCCAAGGGGGCTGCCCCAGAGGGGACGGGCGCGGCGGACCCGGCTACACGTTCAAGGACGAGTTCCACCCGGACCTCGCGTTCGACCGGCCGTACCTGCTGGCCATGGCGAACTCGGGCCCCGGGACCAACGGCTCGCAGTTCTTCATCACGGTCGGCCCGACCCCCCATCTCACCCGTAAGCACACCATCTTCGGCGAGGTGGCCGACCAGCCCAGCCGCGGCGTCGTCGACAAGATCGCCGGTACCCGCACCGGTCGCGGCGACCGTCCTGCGGACCCGGTCGTGATCTCCCGGGTCGAGGTCGAGCGACGCTGAGTCCCCCTACGAGGTTCTGACGTGAGCGCGAAGTCACCTCCGCCGGACGCGGGCACGAGCACCACCCCGCACTGCTACCGACACCCGGACCGCGAGACCTACATCTCGTGTCAGCGCTGTGGGCGACCGATCTGCCCGGACTGCATGAACCAGGCCTCCGTCGGGTTCCAGTGTCCGGAGTGCCTGAGGCAGGGCCGGGACCAGACCCCGACGGCTCGTACGTCGTTCGGCGGCCGGGTAGGCAGTCACTCCCCGGTCCTGACGATGACGCTGATCGCGATCAACGTCGCGGTCTTCCTGCTGCTCCATGCGACGAACGGGCTCAACGGCGACATCGGCAAGCGCCTCGTCGAGATCCCCTCCAGCGCGGGTTATGCGCCGGCGCTGAACCTCGAGGGGGTGGCGCAGGGTTCCTACTGGCAGCTCGTCACGTCGACGTTCACCCACTACGACATCCTGCACATCGCGATGAACATGATCGGGCTCTGGATCTTCGGGTCGTTCCTCGAGTACGAGCTCGGCCGCTGGCGTTTCCTCGCGCTCTACCTGCTCACCGGCGTGGTGGGGTCGGTGGCGGTGTACCTGCTCGCCGAGCCCCACGTGGCGGCGCTCGGAGCGTCGGGCTCAGTCTTCGGCCTGTTTGCGGCCGCCTTCGTCGTCCTGCTCCGCCAGCGCCGAGACGTCACCCAGCTCGTCGTGCTGCTCGTGCTCAACCTGTTCATCTCGTTCACCGTGGCCAACATCGCCTGGCAGGCGCACATCGGCGGCATGCTCGCGGGCTTCGCCATCGGCGCCGCCTACGCCTACGCGCCCCGTCAGCAGCGCACGATCGTCCACGGGGTGGTGCTCACCGTCGTCTTGGTGACGTGCGTCGTGGCCGTGGTGCTGCGGACGGCGTCACTCACCGCCTGACTCCCCGCGCGGGAGGTTGTCCACATTGGGGATAACCTCTGTGGAGAACTACAGCGATGTAAGTACCAGTGGGCAAACCCAGAAGGGAACGGGCCCACCCGAGATCTACTCCCATCGGGTCGACAAGACGAACCCGGCGGCGATGAACACCATCCCGATGACGAGGTTCCAGTTGCCGAGGTCGGTCATGTACTTCAGGTCGGGCGCCAGGTAGTAGACCACGATCCAGACCAACCCGAAGATCCAGCAG
The DNA here is from genome assembly GCA_037719575.1 of Nocardioidaceae bacterium. Lineage (GTDB taxonomy): Bacteria > Actinomycetota > Actinomycetes > Propionibacteriales > Nocardioidaceae > JAWWPG01. The sequence goes on along the minus strand of JBBJMF010000076.1, from coordinate 8,665 downwards.
AACACCATTGCCGGGGCAACCCAGCGCCGCGAGCCCACCCGGACCGTCTTCTTCGACCCGGCTGGCGGGGTGTAGTCAGTCTTCTTGCGTTGGCGCGACTCCGGCACGACGACTCCTGAGATCCGGCGGCATTCGTCCCCTACCCTAACGCGTGGGCGTGCGGCGGGTCAGTCGTGCCGCCACCGTAGAGTGGGCAGGTGAGCTCCGAGGGGCGGCGCCAGCGAAGAGAGTGGTGGCGACGGCTGCTCTGGCCGGGCCGCACCAACAGCTCTTGGGGGTGGCGGTTCGCTGCCCCGCTGGCCTTCACCTGCGCCGGGCTGCTCGCGGCAACCAGCGCGATCAACGCGCGCGGCACCGACCTGCGCGGCGGCCGCAACACGAGCCTGATCCAGATCGTCGGCAGCGAGCGGGCAAAGGTGGAGGCCAAGCAGAGGCAGACAGCGGTCCTCCAGGAGCAGATCGACGCGCTGGCGGAGAGTCTCGAGAACGGCCAGATCGACGTCCTCCAGAGACGAATCGACACCATCGGGGCGCCGGCCGGCCTGAGCGGTCTGACCGGGCCCGGGATCGTGGTGACCCTCGACGACGCGCCGCGGGACCAGGAGGTACCCCCCGGCACGGACCCCAATCTGCTCATCGTGCATCAGCAGGACATCCAGGCCGTCGCGAACGCCCTGTGGTCGGGCGGCGCCGAAGGCATCAGCCTGCAGGGCAACCGGATCATCTCGACGACCGGCATCAAGTGTGTCGGCAACACGGTGGTGCTGCAGGGTGTGCCCTACGCGCCGCCGTACCGCATCGTCGCTGTGGGCAGCCGGGCGCCGATGTACGACGCGTTGATGACCTCGCCCGAGGTCGACAACTACCGCGACTACATCCCGCCGCCATACAACCTGGGCTGGTCGGTGCGCGCGTCCGCGAGCCTGCGGATCCCCGGGTACGCCGGTCCGGTCGCACTGGAGTACGCCCAACCCGCCGCCGGCTGACCGCTGTCGCGCCTCAGCGCACCGGCTTCGTCGTCGTCGTCCCCGTGGGCGTCGTCGGCGACGTGGGCGACGTGGGCGGGGAAGGCGTGGTGGGGGTTGGGGGGGACGTGGGGGTTGTGGGGGTGGTGGACGTGGTGGACGTGGTCGGACTCGTGGTCGGGGTTGTCGGAGGCGTGGTCGTGGTCGGCGTGGTGGGAGGAGTCGTCGGGCCGAGTGAGACGAAGATGACCACGGTCGAGCCGAACGGCCGTGGAGTCAGCGCCTCGGGTTCTTGACGGACCACCGTGCCTGCAGGGGCGTCAGACGCCTCCGAGGACGGCAGCGGAACGAAGTGCTCACGCCGTAGGTCGGCCATCGCCGCCTTCTGGGACTCCCCGACGACGTTGGGGACCGGGATGAACCCCGAGGAGTAGTACACGTCGATCGTCGTGCCGACCGGCTGGACGGTCCCGGCTGACGGGTCCGTGCGGATCACCTTGCCGAACCTGAGCGGACTGTCCAAGACCTTGATCGGGTTGACCTGGAAGTCCAGGGCCTCGAGCCGCCTCGTCGCGTCCTTGAGGAAGTACGGCGTCACGTCCGGCACGGGATGCGTCTCCGCTCCCGCCGACACCCGCACGTCGACCGCCGAGCCCTCCGCGACGCGCTCGAGACGCGCCGGCTCCTGGGACACGATCTCCCCCTTCGGCACGGTCGTGCTGAAGGCAGGCGTCTGCCCGCCGAGGTGCAACCCGACGCGCTCCAGGGCCGCGTTCGCCTGGGGCACGGTCTTGCCGATGACGTCGGGCACGTCGACCTGCTTGCTGGTGTTGCTGTCGCCGAGCAGGCGCGGCAGCAGGAGTGCCGCCAGGATGGCGACGACCACGGCGAGCACGCCCACCAGGATCCACACCCAGTTCCGCGAGCGTGCGGGGGGCTCGTTCTCGTACGCCGACGCCCCCTGTGGGCTGACCGCGGTCGGTTGGGCATCCCCCGCCGGAGGGTGACCCAGGAAGTGCGCCTGCGTCTCCACTGCAGCGGCGCCGAGGACTGCCGGCGCGAGCACCGGACGCCCGGCGAGGCAGCGCTCGATGTCGGCGCGCATCTCCGACGCGCTCTGGTAGCGCTCGTCGACGGGCTTGGTAAGTGCCTTGAGCGTGACCGCGTCCACCTCGGGGGACACGGTCGACTCGTAGAACGACGGCGGGGAGGGCTCCTCGCGGACGTGCTGATAGGCCACCGACACGGGCGAGTCACCGATGAAGGGTGGCCGACCGGTGAGCAGCTCGAACAGCAGGCAGCCCGTGGAGTAGAGGTCGCTGCGCGCGTCCACCTGCTCACCGCGTGCCTGCTCGGGCGAGAGGTACTGGGCGGTGCCGACGACGGCGGCCGTCGCGGTCATCGTGGCCGAGGAGTCGGCGATCGCCCGGGCGATCCCGAAGTCCATCACCTTGATCTCACCGGTCGGGGTCAGCATCACGTTCGCCGGCTTGATATCGCGGTGGACGATTCCCGCCCGGTGGCTGTAGTCGAGCGCGCTGAGCACCGAGGCGGTGATCTCGAGAGCACGCTCCGGCAGGATCTTGCGTCCCTCCCGGAGGATGTCGCGCAGCGTCCTGCCTTCGGCCAGCTCCATCACGATGTAGGGCAGCACCACCCCGGTGCCGTTGGGGTCCGGCTCCTCCCCGGTGTCGTAGACCGCCACGATCGCCGGGTGGTTGAGCGAGGCGGCGGACTGGGCCTCGCGGCGGAACCGCGCCTGGAACGTCGGGTCTGCGGCGAGGTCGACCCGCAGTCGCTTGATCGCGACCGTGCGGCCGAGCCGGACGTCCTGGGCGCTGTGCACATCGGCCATCCCGCCGCGCCCGAGCAGGCCGCCGATCTCGTAGCGCCCGTTGCCCAGCACGTGCTTGGCGCCGGTGTCAGACCCGTCGCCGCTTGCCGGTGGTTGTGGACTCATCGGTCGACCCTCCCGGGGTGTGGTGACTTCATCGCTGTATCACGGCCTCCATCACGTCGCGGGCGATCGGCCCGGCGAGGCCTCCGCCGGTGATGTCCTCCCGGGGCACGTCGGTCTGCTCGATGAGGACGGCGACCGCCACCTGGGGGTCGTTCGCCGGGGCGAACGCGACCATCCATGCGTACGGCGACCTGGACGTGGACGAGTTGGCGGTCCCGGTCTTGCCGGCCACGCTGACGCCGGGGATCTGCGCCGGCTGTCCGGTGCCGCCATTGACCACGTCGACCATCATCTGGGTCAGGTCGTCGGCGACGGTGCCGGAGATCGCCTGGTGGAGCACCTCGGGTTGTGCCTCGGTGAGCACGTCGAGGTCGGGGGACCTGACCTCCTCGACGACGTACGGTGTCATCACCGCGCCACCGTTGGCGATCCCGGCTGCGACCATCGCCATCTGCAACGGGCTCGCCGCCACGTCGAACTGGCCGATCGCGGACAGCGCAGTCTGCGGCTCGTCGAGGGAGTCCGGGAACCGGCTGTCGCTGGCCGGAAGCTGGTCGAGGAAGTCCTCGTTGAACCCGAACTTCTCGGCCTGCTCGCGCAGCTTGTCGCCGCCCAGCTTCAGCCCGAGGTCGCCGAAGGACACGTTGCAGGAGACGACCAGGGCCTGAGTGAGGGTGATCTGGTCACCGCCGCAGTCGGAGCCGTTCTCGTTGGTCAGGTCGTGCGACGACTGCGGCAGGTCGAGCGTCGTCCCGCCACGGACCATCGTGTCCGGGGTATAGCCGTTGGACAGGGCCGTGGCCGCCGTCACCAGCTTGAACGTCGAGCCCGGCGGGTAGATCGACTGTGTCGACCGGCTGATGAACGTCGGCGCGCCGTCGGCGTTGAGCGCGGCGTAGGCCTTCGTCGCCTCGTCGAAGTCGTGGGTGGCGAGCAGGTTGGGGTTGTACGACGGCACAGACACGTCCGTCAGGATCGCCCCGGTCTGGGGGTCGAGTGCCACTACCGCGCCGCGGGTCTCGCCGGGGAGGCTGAGCAGGCCGCGGTAGGCGGCCTTCTGTGCGGCGGCGCTGATGGTGGTCAGCACGCTGCCGCCCTGCGGGCGGTTGTTGCCGACGAGGTCGAGCAGCCGGTTCACGAAGAGCCGGCTGTCGGTGCCGGCGAGGATCGAGTTCTCCGAGTTCTCGACGGCCCGGGTGCCGTAGTAGCAGGAGAAGAAGCCGGTGACGGGCGCGTAGAGCTTGGCGGCCGTGTACTGCCGGAGGTACTTGAGCCGGTCGTTGGACGCGAGGCTCTTGGCCGCGGTCTTCGTGCCGACCAGGATCGGCCCGCGCTCGCGGGAGCACTCGGCGTCGCGGGCCCGCTTGTTGCCTGCCATGTCGTCGAGGGCGCCGGCGCGGAAGACCTGCACGTAGTTGGCATTGGCCAGGAGCAGCCCGAAGAGGACCAGGGAGAAGACTGCCAGGGTGCGGATCGGTCGGTTCATCGCATCTTCACCACCTGGGTCTCGTCGTCGGCGCTCGGGACGACGAGCTCGGGCGTCGGCTGGCGGGCATGGTTGCTCACCAGCAGGATGAGGGCCACCATCGCCCAGTTGGCGATCAGAGCCGAGCCGCCGTACGACAGGAACGGCGTGGTGAGCCCGGTGAGCGGGATCAGCTTGGTGACCCCGCCGATGACCACGAACACCTGCAGGGCAAAGGCCATCGACAGCCCGACGGCGAGCAGCTTCCCGAACGGGTCCCGGCACAGCAACGCCGTGCGCAGCCCGCGTTCGACGATCAGTGCATAGATCACGATGATCGCCATCAGCCCGGTGAGACCGAGCTCCTCAGCGAGCGAGGTGCCGATGAAGTCGCTCCAGGCCAGGGGGGTCAGCTGCGGGCTGCCCTGCCCCCAGCCGCGGCCGAGGATGCCGCCCCACGCCATGCTGTACTGCCCCTGCACGATCTGGTAATAGTCGTCTGGGCTGGAGAACGGGTCCAGCCACCCTTCCACCCTGGTCTGCACATGGCTGAAGGTGAGGTAGCTGAAGTAGGCGCCGCCGGCGAAGAGCCCGGCGCCGACGACCAGCCAGCTGGGGCGCTCGGTAGCGACGTACAGCAGCATCACGAACAGCCCGAAGAAGAGCAGTGACGATCCGAGGTCGTCCTCGAAGACCAAGATCCCGAGGCTGATCATCCACATCGCGACGATCGGGCCGAGGTCGCGTCCCCGCGGCAGGTCGATCCCCAGGAACCGTCGCCCCGCGAGGGCGAGTGCCTCACGCTTGACCACAAGATAGCCGGCGAAGAAGATCGCCAGACAGATCTTGGCGATCTCGCCGGGTTGGAAGGAGAAGCCGGCGAACCGGATCCAGATACGCGCGCCGTTGATGTTGACGCCGAGGCCCGGCACGAGGGGCAGCAGCAGCAGCGCGATGCCCGCGAAGCCCATCGTGTAGGTGAACGCCTGCAGCAGGCGATGATCGCGGACGACCACCATCGTGGCGACGAAGCCGACAACCGACAACGTCGTCCAGATCAGCTGCTGGGTCGCGTAGGTGTGCGCCTCGGAGTTCTGGGCGAGCCGGCCGACGTCGATTCGGTGGATCATCGCGAGGCCGATCCCGTTGAGCGCGACGACGCACGGCAAGATGACGGGGTCGGCGTACGGCGCCCGGAACCTGACGACGAGATGGCAGGCCAGCGCCAGGACGACCAGGCCACCGCCGTACTCGACGATGTCGCCCGGGACCCGGTCAACCGTGCCGATCCCCACCAGCGCGTAGCTGCCCACGCCGATCACGAGGGCCATCACGAGCAGCGCCAGCTCGACGCCGCGACGCTTCTTCGGCACGATCGCGTCGACGAACCGGCTCGGCCCGGACCGTGCGCGGCTCATCGCGAACCCCCGGGCGTCGACCCGGCGCAGGCGCTCGACCCCGCGGACTGGCGGTCGGGAGGCACCAGGCTCGTCGGCGGCTGGACGCCCGTGGCCGAGGTCCGGGGCGGCACGGTTGTGGCCGGTGAGGACGTCGGTGGCGGCAGCGTGACGGTCGGTGAGGTCGTCGGCTGCCCGGGGTCGGCGCAGATCCTGGCGAAGCCGCGCAGCTCGGCGACGATGCGCTCGGCCTTGGCCAGGTTGTCGGCGGGCAGCCCGTCGAGCACCTGGCTGCGACGGAACGCCGGGAGCTGCGACAGCGCGAGGTGCTGGTCCTCGTAGACGTGGTTGAGCGAGATCCCCGGCAGCTGGGCGTCAACTCCCCGGTAGATGACGACCCGGCCGTCGCTCTCGCCGACGAAGTACTGCGTCTGCGACCAGCTGTAGGCGAGCGCGAGCCCGCCCGCGACGATCGCCAGCGCCACCAGGACGAATGCGATGCGCCGGAGCCAGAGGAACCTCCGGGGCGCCCGGGGCGCGTAGCGCAGCTCCTCGGGATCGACCGACGGGTCGGTCATCAGCACCTTGTTGGGCGAGGGCTCGTCGCGCTGGGCCCAGGTACGCAGCCGGGTGAGGGGGCTGCGGTGGGTGTCACCGGCGGCACCGACCACCATCGGATCGGCGGCGGGGGGAGGCTCGTCGACGACCTCGCCGACCAGGACCGTGACGTTGTCGGTGCTGCCGGAGGCGAGGGCGAGCGCGGTGAGCTCGGTGGCTGCCGACTGCGGCGTGCCGGTCGCCGCCACCTCCTCGATGCGCTCGTGCGGCACGAACCCGGTCAGGCCGTCGCTGCAGATCAAGATGCGATCGCCCGTCTGCACATCGTATGTCGACAGGTCGGGCTCGTTGTCGTGCCGACCGTCGAGCACCTTGAGGAGGAGTGAGCGGTGCGAGTGCACCCGTGCGTCGTCCTCGGAGATCCGTCCCTCGTCGATCAGGGTCTGGACCCAGGTGTGATCGCGGGTGATGCGAAGCAGTTCCCCGTCGCGCAGCAGGTAGCCACGGGAGTCGCCCAGGTGGGCGACGCCGATCTGGCTGCCGTCGAACAGCGCCGCGGTGATCGTCGTCCCCATACCGTCGATGCTTGGGTCGTCCTCGATGATCTCGGCGAGCCGCTCGTTGGCGATGAGGATCGTGCTGGCGAGCGCGTGCAGCAGGTCATCGGGAGGCTCGGTGTCGAGCCGCTTGACGGTCGAGATGGTGATGGCCGACGCCAGGTCCCCCGCCGGCGCCCCTCCCATGCCGTCCGCGACGACAATGAGGTGGGGACCGGCGTACCCGGAGTCGTCGTTCTTCTTGCGGATCCGACCGATGTCGGAAGCCGCGCCGAAGCTGAGCGACAGTGCCACCGCTACTTCTTCAGCTCGGCGATGGTCTTGCCGACACGGACCTGAACCCCGACCGTGACCACAGTCGGGGTCGTGATGCGCTGGCTGCCGATGTAGGTTCCGTTCGTGGACCCGAGGTCCTCGATGTACCAGTTGTCGCCGCTCGGCACGAAGCGCGCATGCCGGGTGGAGACGTAGTCGTCGTCGAGCCGGATCGTCGCGTCGGCGCCGCGGCCGAGCAGGATGGGTTGCTCGCCGAGTGGGACCGTCACCCCGGCGTTGCTGCCTTCGCTGATGACCAGCTGGGTCGGGGCACCACGGCGGCGCTTCGGGGCCTTGGGCGGCTTGCCCTGCTTGGCGTTCCGCGACTGCCGGCTCTGGTTGCTGACTTGCGCCGGGTCGACGCGCTCGCCGAACATGTCGGACCGGATGACCGATACCGCTGAGAGCACGAAGAGCCAGAGCAGGCCGAGGAAGCCGAGCTTGATCAACGTCAGGGTGAGCTCAGACACGGCTCACCACCCGGAGGGTGCGGGCGGGCTGGTGGACGGGGCACCCGCGGTCGCCAGATGGACCCGGATCGTGGTCCCTCCGAGCTGGACCACCGAGCCGTCGTCGAGGATGGCGTGCTGGACCCGGGAGCCGTTGACCAGCGTGCCGTTGGTGGAGCCCAGGTCGACGATGCTCACGAGGGTGCCGTCCGGTCCCGGCTGCACCCGGAACTCGGCATGGCGACGCGAGACGCCCGGGTCGTCGATCCGGAGGTCGGCCTGGCTGCCCCTGCCGATCACAAGCCCGGGTGGCTCGAGCGGGTGGCGGACACCGTTGAGGTCGAGGCTCACAGCGGCACGTCGTACGGCGGTGTCGGTCATCGACTGGCCGGGAGCGGGGGTGACGTCCGCCGCCGCCGACGAGCGCACCCGGAACCGGCCCGTCGTGAGCTCGTCGTCACGTTGGAACTTCAGTGCGATGGCGCCGGCGAAGAGGTAGCGCTGCTCGTCGGCGTGCTCGTGGAGCATGTGGGCGAGCTCCCCGCTCAGCGTCTCGCCATAGGCCGACAACCGGTCGAAGTCGGTCGGCGAGAGGTCGATGAGGAAGTCGTTGGGGGCCAGCCGCTTCTCCCGACTGAGGATCTGCGCGGAGTTGTCGACCTCGCGCTGGAGGGCGGCAGCGATCTCCATCGGCTGGACGGCGCTGCGGAACGCCCGTGCGAAGGCGCCCGTCACCAGGTGCTCGAGGCGTTGCTCGAAGCGGTGCAGCGCGCTCACTCGTCGGCCTTCCCGGCTCGTCGTCGTCCACGAGGCACGCCTGTGCGCCCCGGCTCGATGCTATCGGGAACCGCTGTCGAAACCACCTGCGGCGCAGCGGCAGCGGCTCAGCGGCGCCGGGGCCGACCGGGCCTGCGTGTTACTGTTTTCTGTCGCCCAGGGCGGCAGCGCGCGGGTGGCGGAATAGGCAGACGCGCACGGTTCAGGTCCGTGTGCCCGAAA
>JBBJMF010000075.1:0-14041 GCA_037719575.1 Nocardioidaceae bacterium | reverse complement strand
GCGGTCGTGGAGGTCAGCAAGCATGGCCCCTGACTCAGCCTGAGACACAGCTCCAATGAGCGCGGCTTCAGCCATCGTCGGTCCCTCGACGAACTCCATCACGAGGTCTCGTCCGACTGCCGAGTACACCCGAGGCACCGGTAATGGCAACGAAGGACCTCAGGTTCTTCGACTCACCGGAAGCAGTGATGCTTCCCGATGGGCACTCGCGTCGCGGGATGTCGGTCGTCGCAGCGCTCAGCGATTGGCTTGTTCACACGAACCGACGCCTCAACGGCTCGTGGATGCAGCGCTATGAGCACGGCATTCCGGTCACAGGGCTCAACCCGATCCCGCACGACGGCACGACCGGGACCACCGTGCACTTCCTTTCCCAAGCAGAGCTCCGGCAAGGAGCTACGCCGGCTGGCTGCTGCACTTAGCCCGCACCTATGCGTCGAGGTCAACGACCACGGCTGAGCCACGAACATCACCCACCGCTCTGTGCTCGACCGATTCACGGTGATGGCCCTTCACGTCCCTCTTGCGCTGGCCGGAAGAGTATTCGACCCGTATGCCGATCGGTCAATGGGGACGATGTCCAGTCCTTTCAGCCGACGCCTCTTCCTCGACCACGGTCTCGATCCTGGCTCCGGCAGGAGTCACCTTCCACGGGGTGCGGCATCCTTGCCCGGTGACGACCGCCGGCTTGGAACATGAGCTGTGGGTCCCTCGCTAGGGCCGATTGCGTGTGTGGTTGGCGATGGTGGCAGCCGGCGCTGGGTGAGTTCAGACGGGCGAGGGCGGACCACTTCCCCACTTGCTCGAATTTCGGCCCGATCCGGGTAGTCGAGGGTCGTTCGGCGGGCCTTCGCCGTACTCAACTCAAAAATCTCGCTGGTGCTACCTCGTGTAGCACGCCCCACCTGGAAACGGTGTTCAACGGGAGGCAACGGGACCTGATTTCACGCTCAGGCTGGCGGAAATCGGCCGTCTGAGCCGTGAAGTCCTCTGGTTCAACTCCCCCCTCGCGCACTCTGGCGCAAAGATCCGACATGGACGCGGCCCAGACCACCCCAATGTCGGATCTTTGCGCGTGACGGGCCGAGGCGTCCAGCACAATGGGTGCGTGCTGCTGACGATCACGACGACGACGCGACCCGCAACGGATCTCGGTTATCTCCTGCACAAGCACCCCGCTCGCGTGCAGAGCTTCGCCTCGTCCGTGGGGGTGGCTCATGTCTTCTACCCCGAAGCATCGCAGGAGCGCTGCACAGCAGCCCTGCTGCTCGAGGTCGACCCGATCGGGCTGGCCCGCGGCAAGCGCCACGGCAGCCAGGCGTTCTCGCTCGCCCAGTACGTGAACGACCGGCCATACGCCGCCTCGTCCTTCCTCTCCGTGGCGATGGGCCGGGTGTTCCGGACCGCGATGGCGGGTCGCTGCGAAGCTCGGCCGGACCTTGCCCAGCAGCCATTGGCACTGGAGATACGCGTCCCGGCGATGCCCAGCACCGGTGGCGCCGCTCTCGTCCACGAGATGTTCGAGCCGCTCGGCTGGTCGGTCTCGGCTCGCCCCGAGGCGCTCGACCCGAAGATCCCCGGATGGGGTGAGTCCCACTACCTCGACGTGACGCTGACGGCGACGATGCGCCTCGATGAGGCGCTCTCGCATCTGGCAGTGCTGCTTCCCTGCCTGGACGGCGGGAAGCACTACTGGGTGAGTGAAGACGAGGTCGACAAGCTTCTGCGGTCCGGCGGCTCCTGGCTGGCCGGCCACCCCCACCAGGACACGATCATCCGGCGCTCCCTAGCCCACCAGCGCGACCTCGTGCTGTCGGCCGTCGGCCGGCTCGCGGAGGTCGACGACCTCGCGCCGGAGTCCGTCGACAATGCGGTGCCGTCGCCTGGAGATGTCGCGGGAGAGGTCGCCATAGCTACCGAGTCTCGACCGGTATCCCTCGCCCAGCAGCGAGTCGAGGCAGTCGTGGCGGCGCTGTGCTCTGTCGGAGCCCGGCGGGTGGTCGACATGGGATGCGGCGAGGGCGCGCTGCTGCGTCGGCTGCTGAAGGACCCGACGTACTCCGAGGTGCTCGGCGCCGACGTGTCGCCGCGGGCGCTCGCCCTCGCCACCCGACGGCTCGGTCTCGACGCGATGCCAGACAGCCAGCGGATGCGGCTGCGCCTTGTGCAGTCCTCGCTGATGTACGCCGACCAGCGGCTCGTGGGGTTCGACGCGATGGTGCTGCAGGAGGTGGTGGAGCACGTCGACCCGCACCGGTTGCCGAGCCTCGAGCACAACGTCTTCGCCGTCGCTCGCCCGGTGACGGTGGTCGTCACGACGCCCAACCGGGACTTCAACGTCTCGTTCGCGTCGATGCCGGCAGGGACGATGCGCCACTCGGACCACCGGTTCGAATGGAGCCGCGCCGAGTTCGCCCAGTGGGCGGAGCGCGTCGCCGGCCAGCACGGGTACGACGTCACCTTCCGGGCGGTCGGCGACAGCGACGACGAGCTGGGTCCGCCTACCCAGCTGGCGCTGTTCACTCGTGCCGACCCTGTTCGGTCGGCATCGTGAGCTCGCGTGTGCTGGGCATCCCTGAGCTGGCGCTGGTGGCCCTGGTCGGGGTTTCCGGGTCTGGGAAGTCGACGTTCGTCCGACGGCACTTCGGACGGTTCGAGGTCGTCTCCAGCGACTTCTGCCGAGGTCTGGTCGCCGATGACGAGAACGACCAGGCGGCCACGCGGGACGCCTTCGACGTGCTGGGCTACATCACCGGGAAGCGGCTGGCGGCCGGTCGGCTCACCGTTGTCGACGCCACGAACGTGCAGCCGGACGCGCGCCGCGCGATCGTCGCGCTGGCTCGAGAGCACGATGTCCTGCCGGTGGCGATCGTGCTCGACATCCCCGCCGAAACGTGCATCGAGCGCAACCAGGACCGGCCCGACCGGGCTTTCGGGGCCGGCGTGGTCCGCAGACAGAAAGACCAGCTGCGCCGGGGGCTGCGGGGGCTCGCCCGCGAGGGTTTCCGCCAGGTCCACGTGCTTCGTTCGGTCGACGAGGTCGAGGGTGTCAGCATCGTGCGGGAGAAGCTCCGCAACGACTTCCGCGACCGACACGGACCGTTTGACGTCATCGGTGACGTGCACGGCTGCCGCGCCGAGCTCGAGTCGCTGCTGACGGCGCTGGGCTACCTGCTCGAGCGCGATCCGGACGGCCGGCCGGTCGACGCGCGGCACCCCGAGGAACGCACCGCAGTGTTCGTGGGCGACCTGGTCGACCGTGGCCCCGACTCTCCCGGTGTGCTGCGGCTGGTGATGGGGATGGTGTCGGGCGGCCACGCCCTCGCCGTACCCGGCAACCACGAGAACAAGCTGGTGCGTGCCCTGGACGGCAAGGCCGTGCGCGTGAGCCACGGGCTGGCCGAGACCCTCGCCCAGCTGGACCTTGAACCACCTGAGTTCACGGCCCAGGTTCGACAGTTCTGCTACGACCTGGTGTCGCACCTCGTCCTCGACGACGCGAGGCTCGTCATCGCGCATGCCGGACTCAAGGAGGCCTACCACGGCAGGGCTTCTGGTCGCGTGCGCAGCTTTGCGTTGTACGGCGACGCGACCGGCGAGACCGATGAGTATGGACTCCCGGTCCGCTACCCGTGGGCCAACGACTACCGCGGCTCGGCGATGGTGCTCTACGGCCACACGCCGGTTCCCGAGCCCGAGTGGGTCAACAACACCCTGTGCCTCGACACCGGCTGCGTCTTCGGCGGCCGGCTGACCGCCTTGCGGTACCCCGAGAAGAAGCTCGTCTCGGTCATTGCTGATCGAGTGTGGTACGAGCCCACGAAGCCGTTCCCCGTCGCCGCGGGCTCGCCCGTGGATACGCAGCCGGACGCCGGTCGGGCGTCTGACCAGCTCGAGCTCACCGACGTGCTCGGCAAGCGAGTTGTCGAAACCGCCCATCACGGTCGGTTGACCGTCCGGGAGGAGAACGCCGCCGGCGCCCTCGAGGTGATGAGCAGGTTCGCCCTTCACCCACGCTGGCTGCCCTACCTCCCACCGACGATGGCGCCTGTCGCCACGTCGGCGCGGCCAGATCTGCTCGAGCACCCCGCGGAGGCGTTTGCCGACTACCGGTCGGCGGGAGTCGAAGCACTGATGTGCCAGGAGAAGCACATGGGGTCCAGGGCCGTCGTGGTGCTCTGCCAGGACGAGACTGTGGCGGAGCGCGAGTTCGGCGCGCCGAGCGGGGAGTCCGGTGCGGTCTACACCAGGACGGGCCGACCGTTCTTCCGGCCAGACGTCACCGAGGCGCTGCTCGAGAGACTGTGCGCCGCCGCGAGTCACGCCGGACTGTGGGCCGCCTTCGACACGGGGTGGGTCATCCTCGACTGTGAGCTGCTTCCCTGGTCGGCGAAGGCAGAGGGTCTGTTGCGCCAGCAGTACGCGGCGGTCGGCGCTGCGGCCCGTGCCGCACTACCGGTGGCGCTGGCAGCTCTGGACCAGGCCGCGGCAGCCGGCCTGGACGTTGCCGAGCTCCGGTCTCGTACGGCGAACCGGGCCGCCAACGCCGAGGCGTTCACGGCCGCCTACCGACGCTACTGCTGGGAGACCGACGGCATCGAGGGCGTCAGCATCGCGCCGTTCCAGGTGCTCGCCTCACGCGGCCAGGTCCACCACCATCGTGACCACGCGTGGCACCTGGACATCGCGGGCCGTCTGGCCGAGGCGGACCCCGTGCTGGTGCGGATCACCCGTCACCTGACGGTGGACGCGGGCCGCGATGCCTCGGTCGAGGCGGGCGTCGCGTGGTGGGAGGAGCTCACCGCCGCTGGCGGGGAGGGCATGGTGGTGAAGCCCTCGGCAAACCTGACCCGCGGACGGCGTGGGCTGGTGCAGCCCGGCATCAAGGTGAGAGGGCGGGCGTACCTTCGCCTCATCTACGGACCCGACTACACCGAGCCGGCCAACCTCGAGAGGCTGCGCGAGCGCAACCTCGGTCACAAGAAGTCACTGGCCCTGCGTGAGTACGCGCTCGGGCTCGAGAGCCTGGAGCGCCTCGCGCGCGGCGAGCCGCTGTGGCGCATCCACGAGCCGGTGTTCGGCGTCCTGGCCCTCGAGTCAGAGCCGGTCGACCCGCGCCTCTGAAGGCGTACGCGCGAACCGCCCGAGGCGGTGATCGATCCTGCTGGCAAGGACGCCCAGCCCCAGCAGCAGGGTCGCCACCAGCAGACAGTTGAGCAGGACGCGGGGGTAGCCGCGGCTGCCGGCATCGAGGAACGGATAGGGGTACCAGTCGGTCTCGGTGCCCTGGATCAGCACGTAGCCGATCCAGCACGCCGGCCACAGCAGGAACAGCGCGACGGAGCGGCCGTCGAAGCGCGGCCAGGGCCCGAACAGCAGCCAGCCCCCAGTGGTGAGGAGCGGCGCCGCGATGTGGAAGCCGATGTCGGTCCACCAGGCGACGCCCTCCAGGTCGAGGATCGGGGCCAGCGCGACAAGGTAGACCACGAACGTCACCGTCATCCCGACGACAGATGCCACCCGCGCGACCCGCCACAGGCGACCGTCGCGGTGGGGTCGCAGCAGCAGGCTGACCGCCATCGTCATCGCGAGGATGTTGCTCTGGATCGTGAAGTAGGTGAAGAAGCGCAGCACTCTCGTCGGCATCTCGACGATCGCCTTGCCGGTGTCGTCCACCAGCACGGAGATGCCGCGGACGGTGAGCACGAGCTGCGCGACCAGGCTCACGGCGATCACCAGCGCAGTGGCGGCGTGCCACCCCGCAGTCAGCCGCCGGTCCCCACGCTGTGCACGCCAGATGGTCACAATGAAGTGAAGCAGCCGACGCGGCTCCCTGAACAGCGGTGGGGCGACGGGCTAGTCTCGTGCGAGCGAGGGCCTGCACCGCCCGCGCCGACGAACCAGGCGTGGTCACCGAGGAGGTCTCGTGTCTGAGCGGCAGCCAGCGGGTCGCTCCTCCGGATCTGCCCAAGGGGGACCCGCCACGCCGCCCAAGGACCTGGCGGGCCTTGTCGAGGATCTTCGCGCTCGGCTGGCCGTCGTACGCCGCGGTGGGTCCGAGGCCGCGCGCGGCAAGCACACCGACCGGGGCAAGCTCCTGGTCCGGGATCGCGTCGACCGGCTGCTCGACCCGGGGTCGCCCTTCCTCGAGCTGTCACCGCTCGCCGCCACCGGGATGTACGACGACGCGGTACCGAGCGCCGGCATCGTGACGGGCGTCGGCCGGGTGAGTGGGCGGGAGTGCGTTGTGGTCGCCAACGACGCCACGGTCAAGGGCGGCACCTACTACCCGATGACGGTCAAGAAGCACCTGCGGGCCCAGGAGGTGGCGCTCGTCAACCGCCTGCCGTGCCTGTATCTCGTGGACTCCGGCGGGGCTTTCCTTCCCTTGCAGGACGAGGTCTTCCCCGACCGGGACCACTTCGGGCGGATCTTCTTCAACCAGGCAACGCTTTCCGCACGCGGCATCCCCCAGCTCGCTGCGGTCATGGGGTCGTGCACGGCTGGCGGGGCCTATGTCCCTGCCATGTCGGACGAAAGCGTCATCGTGCGCGAGCAGGGCACGATCTTCCTCGGCGGCCCGCCCCTGGTGAAGGCTGCCACCGGCGAGGTGGTGACCGCAGAGGATCTCGGCGGCGGTGACGTGCACGCCCGGGTGTCCGGCGTCATCGACCACCTCGCCGCCGACGACGCGGAGGCACTTGCCATCCTGCGCTCGATCGTCGGCACGCTCGAGCGGCGTACTTCCCCCTCGTTGACCCAATACGAACCGGAGGAGCCAGCCGAGGACCCGTCGACGCTGTACGACGTGGTGCCTGCGGACACCCGCACGCCGTACGACGTGCGCGAGGTGATCCGGCGGGTCGTCGACGGTTCTCGGTTGCACGAGTTCAAGGCGCTCTACGGCGAGACGCTGGTGTGCGGGTTCGCCCGGGTCTGGGGCTACCCGGTCGGCATCGTGGCGAACAACGGGATCCTCTTCAGCGAGTCGAGCCTGAAGGGCGCGCACTTCATCGAGCTGTGCAACCAGCGCGGTGTCCCGCTGGTGTTCCTGCAGAACATCACCGGCTTCATGGTCGGGCGGAAGTACGAGGCGGGCGGCATCGCCAAGGACGGCGCCAAGCTCGTCACCGCTGTCGCGTGCTCCGTCGTACCGAAGCTCACCGTGGTGGTCGGCGGCTCCTTCGGCGCCGGCAACTACGGGATGTGCGGCCGGGCTTATGACCCGCGCTTCCTCTGGATGTGGCCGAACGCGCGCATCTCGGTGATGGGCGGTGAGCAGGCTGCGTCGGTGCTTGCGACGGTGCGACGAGACGCTCTGTCATCTGGGGGCTCAGGCGCGGGCGAGGTGTGGTCGGCCGAGGAGGAGGAGGCGTTCAAGAGCCCGATCCGGGAGCAGTATGAGCGCCAGGGCTCGCCCTACTACTCGACGGGCCGGCTGTGGGACGACGGCATCATCGATCCTGCCGACACCCGTCGCGTGCTGGGGATGGGGCTGGCCGCTGCCGCGAACGCGCCAGTGCCGGCGCCCTCCTACGGCGTCTTCCGGATGTGACGGCGATGGTGCTGACCCTGACCGGCGCCGCCACCAGCATCAGGGTGGCAGGTCTCCCAAACTCCGTCGCCGCCACCCGCGTTTGGCTGGCTGGCCACCCAAACACCCCTTGTGCCAGCCAGATCTGCGTGGCACAGGGGGCACCTGCCTGGCTAGCCAGGCAAATCCCGGAGGGGGCGGGGTGACGAGGTTCGGGACCGTCCTGGTCGCGAACCGCGGCGAGATCGCGCTGCGGGTGGTCCGGGCTGCCGCCGGGCACGGGCTGACCAGCGTCGCGGTCTACAGCGACGCCGACGGTGGCTCCGCCCATGTGCGCGAAGCCGATGTCGCGGTGCGCATCGGGCCGGCGCCCGCCGCTGCGTCGTACCTGTCGATCCCGGCGCTGCTCGAAGCCGCCCGACAGTCCGGCGCCGACGCCGTCCACCCGGGGTACGGGTTCTTGTCGGAGCGAGCCGACTTCGCCCGCGCCGTGACCGATGCCGGGCTCGTCTTCATCGGCCCCTCAGCCGACGTCATGGCCGCGATGGGACGCAAGGACCGGGCTCGCGACATCGCCGTAGCAGCCAGGGTACCGGTCGTGACCGCTGCGGACTCGAGCGTGACCGACCTCCGCCAGATCGCGGAGCAGGTGGGCCTTCCCCTTCTGGTCAAGGCCGCTGCCGGTGGCGGTGGCAAGGGCATGCGCATCGTACGCGCGGCAAGCGACCTCCCGGACGCGGTAGCGGCGGCCCGCCGGGAGGCGGCGGCTGCGTTCGGCGATGACACGATGCTCTTCGAGCGTTACGTCGAGCACGGCCGCCATATCGAGGTGCAGGTGCTTGCCGACGAGCACGGGCACGTCGTCCACCTGCACGAACGCGACTGCTCGGTGCAGCGCAGGCACCAGAAGGTCATCGAGGAGGCACCGGCCACGGTGATCACGCCCGCGGTCCGTGACCTGGTCACGTCGTCAGCAGTGTCGCTCGCCCGGGAGGTCGGCTACGTGAACGCGGGAACCGTCGAGTTCCTGGTCTCGGGCGACGACGCGTTCTTCCTGGAGATGAACACCAGGCTGCAGGTGGAGCACCCGGTCACCGAGGCCGTCACCGGCGTCGACCTTGTCGGGCTGCAGTTCGCGGTGGCCCAGGGCGAGGCCCTGCCGTTCACGCAGTCGGATATCGCTGTGGCGGGGCACGCGATCGAGGCCCGCGTCTACGCCGAGGATCCCTACCACGGCTTCCTGCCCCAGGCTGGCGTCGCGGAGATCGTCGGCTGGCCGGCCCGCGCTCGCGTCGACGCCGCCCTGGAGTCGGGGCAACGGGTGGGCACCTTCTACGACCCGATGCTGGGCAAGGTGATCGCCACCGGGACGACGCGGGAGGCTGCCAGGCGCGCCCTGGTCAGCGCCCTCGACGACACGGCGATCCTCGGGCTCACCAGCAACGTGGGGTTCCTGCGCCAGCTCGTCGCGTCGGACACCTACCGCGACAGCGGAATCGACACGGGTTGGCTCGACGCGCACCCGGACGAGTTCACCCTCGAGACGCCCGTGCCAGCCTGGTGTCTTGCCGCGTGGTCGTTGGCGGCCGCACGCGGGGCGGACCCACGTCAACCGTTCGGCGTCGGGGACGGCTGGCGTCTCGGCGCCCCGCCGAGCGCCGTACCGATCGAGCTCACCGCACCCGAGGGGGACACCAGGGTGCTCAGCGTCGATCTCGACGCGGGAGTCGTGACGGGACCAGAGTCGGCTCGAGATGTGAGGTCGCTCGGTGAGTTCGACGGTCGGGTGCGGCTGCAGATCGGAGCCGAGGTGCACGAAGGCAGGGTCCTGCTCCGCGCTCGCGAGGTGCTTGTTGCCTATCGTGGGCAGACGTATGCGTTCGCCAGACCCGACGCCTTCGGACCGGGAAGGGCGAGCCCCGCGGTGTCGGGCACCGTCACGGCGCCCATGCCGGGGACGGTGCTGGCGGTGCACGTGTCCTCGGGGACGACCGTCGACGAAGGCGAGGCACTCGGAGTCATGGAGGCGATGAAGATGGAGCTCGCGCTGAAGGCGCCGTTCGCGGGCATCGTCACCGAGGTCGACGTCGTGGCGGGTGAGCCGGTCGACCTCGGTGCCCGGCTCTTCGTCGTGACGCCTTCAGGGGAGGCCTCGTGATCCGGCTGCCGTTCGTCGAGCCGCTGCCGAAGATCCCGGCGAAGGTCACGATCTACGAGGTCGGTCCGCGCGACGGTCTGCAGAACGAGTTGGCCGTCCTCCCCGCGGAGGTCAAGGCCGAGTTCATCGGCCGGCTGGTCGCCTGCGGTCTCACCACGGTGGAGATCACGAGCTTCGTGCACCCGAGATGGGTGCCTCAGCTTGCCGACGCCGAGGAGCTGCTGGACCTGGTGGGCCGTCATCCACGAGTGCGGATGCCGGTGCTCGTGCCAAACGAGCGCGGTCTCGATCGGGCGCTCGAGAAGGGCGTGCAGGACATCGCGATCTTCGCGAGCGCCACCGAGTCGTTCGCGAAGCGCAACCTGAACCGCTCGTTCGACGAGCAGTTCGCGATGTTCGAACCGGTCGTGACGCGGGCCCGTGACGTCGGACTGGGGGTGCGGGGATACCTGTCCATGTGCTTCGGCGACCCATGGGAGGGAGTCGTCCCAATCTCGCAGGTGGTGGCCGCCGGCGTCCGGCTCTTCGACCTCGGGTGCACGGAGCTGTCGCTCGGCGACACCATCGGGGTGGCGACCCCGGGACACGTCGCCCGGCTCGTCCGCAAGATGGTCGACGCCGGCCTGGTTCCGGACCAACTCGGCGGCCACTTCCACGACACCTACGGGCAGGCGCTGTCGAACGCCCTGACGGCCATGCGCTGCGGGGTGTCCACCATCGACTCGTCTGCGGGTGGGCTCGGCGGCTGCCCGTACGCCGAGAGCGCCACCGGCAACCTGGCCACCGAGGACCTGGTCTGGCAGCTGCACGGGATGGGCATCGACACCGGTGTCGACCTCGACGCGTTGGTCGCGACAAGTGTCTGGATGGGGGAGCGGCTGGGCAAGCCACCGGTGAGTCGCGTCGTCAACGCCCTCGCGGGACCGCCGGCTATGGCACCTGGCGCCGGGACTTGAGCTCCTTGGCGGCATACCTACCGACCTGGTAGGTCGCGTAGCCGTCGGTCACCATGCCGATTCCGCCGCCGAACACCGGGATCTTGCGGCCCAAGGTGGCAACCGTCCGCTTGCCGGCCACGCGCTCGACCAGCTCCGCCGCCACGTGTGTCGCGATCCGCTGGCCGAGCACGGGGTCGTGGGCCGGCGCGGTGGCAATCGCCATCGGGCTGCTGGGCAGCCGCTTCGTCTTGATGAGCGCGGTCACGGTGTCCGCACCGAGCATGCAGGCGAGTACGGCGTTGCGCACTCGCGGGTCCGCGAGGTCGTAGCCGCGCAGGTGGGCGATGCCGCCGACCATGTGAGCCTGCAGCAGCGCGAGACCGGATACGTTCGCGGGGATCGTCACCGCCATCGTCACCAGGCCGCCGATGTTGGTGAGGAAACCCTGGGCGCCGGCCAGCGTGACGTGACTGTCGACCACGTCCCCGATCGCCTTCGCCCGGTCGCCGTCGTGGCGTTCGAGCTTCGCGTCGGCCGCCTCCGTCGCCCCTTTGAGTGGCCCGAGACCGTCCACCGCCCGCTCGAACGCCTGCCACACGAAGTTCGACGCGAGCACCGGTGCCTGCTCCCGCGCTGCGGGACCGATCAGCCTGGCGGCGAGACGCCCTGCACCCACAGCGCTACCTCCTCGGGTCTGCGTGGCACCGTCCGGTGTCGGTGCGCTCCAGTCTACGGAGTTGGCCCGGTGGACCGGAGTCGGCGTAGTCGGGTCTCGCCGGGATAGGCGAGACTGGGCGGGTGACCTCGCCAGCCAGCGGCGTCGACCCTGACGCCGTCCCGAGCGACTCGCATCGGGAGCGGCCCGCGGATGCCTGCTGAGCCACCCGCGACTCCCTGGGTCTTTCCGAACTCCGAGAGTGCGACCCAGGACCTGATCGCTGTCGGTGCCGATCTCGAGCCAGGCACCCTGCTGGCGGCGTACCGCTCGGGCCTCTTCCCGATGCCGTTGATGCGTAACTCGGCCATCGGCTGGTTCTCGCCGCAGGACCGGGCCGTGCTCCCGCTCGAGGGCCTGCGCGTCACGCGGTCGATGCGGCAGTCGGCGAGGCGCTACGACGTCACCGTCGACCGGGCCTTCGCAGCGATCGTGAAGGGGTGCGCGCACCCTGCCCGGCAAGGCGCCTGGATCGACCGGCAGATGACCGAGGCCTATGGTCGCCTGAACACTCTCGGCTGGGCACACTCCATCGAGGTGTGGACCCGGGACGGTCGGCTCGGCGGCGGCCTGTACGGCGTCGCCATCGGTGGCCTGTTCTGTGGGGAGTCCATGTTCTACCGCGCGCGCGACGCCTCCAAGGTCGCGCTGATGGCCTTGGTCGACCTGCTGGCTGACGGTGAACCCGACCGGGTCCTGGACGTGCAGTGGTCGACGCCGCATCTGGGGAGCCTTGGCGTCGTTGAGATCGGGCGTGTTGCCTATCTGGAGCGCCTGGAAGCCGCCCTTGCGACACCGCTGCCGGCGATCTGGAGGAGGTGACCTCAGCTTGCGGTGGCGTGGCCGTCGAGATCGGACGGACCGAACGCCCAGTCGGTGAAGGCCTGCTTGCCTTGGGCAGGCAGAGCCTGGGTGTCGTCGAGACCGTCGCCGTCACGCTCTCCGGACGGCGTTGCCGACGTCGGGGCAGGCGGCGGGAGGTGTACGCCGGGAGCGTCGCGCAGACCGTCGATCAGCGCGTCGATGAACGGCCCGACGTCCTCCTGCGGCATCCGGAACGTGCCGGCGCACGTCTCCTCACGCCACAGGGACAGCACCACGACGTCGGCCTCGGGGTGCCAGCTGAGGCGCATCGCGCGGCCGTTGCCTCGGGCGTCCAGGAAGACGTCTCCGCGGGCGTTCTCGGGCTCCGCCTGATCGGCCATGGCGCCATGATGCCTTCGTCCGGTGGGCCGGGCAAGCCGCTGGTCCAGAAATGTGGATGCGCTGTATCGGCCGATGTCGGCTTCTCCCGCCGGTTGGCACAATGGGGGCGTGCCCGAGCTTCCGGAGGTGCAGGCCCTCGTCACCGACCTCCGTGCGCGCCTGGACGGACGGGCCATCGCGCGGCTGGACATCGTCGCCTTCGCCGCGCTGAAGACGTTCGACCCGCCGCCGTCGGCCCTGCAGGGGCTCTTCGTCGACAAGGTGGCCCGGCATGGCAAGTTCCTCGACATCGAGGCGGACGGTATGCACCTCGTCGTCCATCTCGCTCGCGGGGGTTGGATCAGGTGGCGTGACCAGGTGCCGGCGATCCCGCCCAGGCCCGGCAAGGGCCCGTTGGCCGCGCGGCTGGTGCTCGACGACGACTCCGGTCTCGACATCACCGAGATGGGTACCCAGAAGCGGCTCGCCGTCTACGTCGTGCGCCAGGTCAGCGAGGTGCCTGGCATCACCCGGCTCGGCCCGGACCCACTCGCGGACACGTTTACCCTCGACAGCCTGGCCGCGATCCTGGCAGCCGCTGGCCGTGCGCAGATCAAGGGTGTTCTCCGGGACCAGTCGGTGATCGCGGGCATCGGGAACGCCTACTCCGACGAGATCCTCCACACCGCGAAGATGTCGCCGTTCAAGCCCGCGGCCATGTCCCCCGAGGACGTGCAGCGTCTGTACGACGCCACGCAGGCCACCCTGCGCGATGCGGTCGGCCGGAGCGACGGCTTGGCGGCGAGTGAGCTGAAGGGGGAGAAGAAGTCGGGCTTGCGGGTGCACGGCAGGGCCGGTCAGGCGTGCCCGGTCTGCGCAGACACGGTTCGCGAGGTGTCGTTCGCGGACTCCGCCCTGCAGTACTGCCCTACCTGCCAGACCGGTGGCAAGCCGCTCGCCGACCGCCGCCTGTCTCGCCTGCTCAAGTAGAGGTTGAGTGGCCAATCCGGTTCGGTCGTGGTGCTCAGATCACCTGCGGTGCCTGACCAGGCGGAGCGGTGGCCGCTTCGGCAGACGACGAGGATCCGCTCGGATGCGGGGGTCTCTGCCAGTCAGGCAGAGACGTCCATCATGGGAATGTGCTGGCGCCGTCGATGTGCCCGGCCGCACCCTGCCATGCCGGGCAATGCGCTGAGCGCCGCTGGCCCGCTGGGAGCGGCGTGGGCTTCGGTAGGCTCGGTCCTGGACTTGACCCGCTCGTCGTCGACCTGTCCGGATAGGTGGCTCCCATGCAATGTCCGCGTTGTGGTCTGCAGAACCCGCCCGGCATCTCCGCCTGTCAGCGATGTGGGCTCGCAGTGCTCTCGCCTCCGGCGTTAGCGGAGCCGGGCGAGCAGCCGACGGCCGAACAGCCGACGGACGAGCCGGCCGACGGCAAGGGCGGGTTCGGGCAGGGCCGCGTCGCCCAGCCCGGCTATGGCGAGGCTGGCTTCGGTCAACCCGGCTATGGC
>JBBJMF010000074.1:0-14149 GCA_037719575.1 Nocardioidaceae bacterium | reverse complement strand
CCACTACGCTGTCGTTGTGGCCAACGGCAAACGCGGACCGACGTCGAAGCGCACCGGCGCGTCACGGCCCCAGGGCCGGCGACCACCGTCAACCTCTCGCTCGCAACCCGTCCGCACCAGCCCTGTGCCTGCGTCGAGCGGTGACACGGCGTTGCGTACTGCCGTTGCCGAGCGGTCACGCGGAATCGTCGTCTGGTTCTCCAGCCTGCCGCAGTTCGCTATCCCAGGCGCGATGGTCGCGCTGATGGCGGTGGGGCTGGCGGCCCCCCTCGTCGTTGCACTGCCGGCGCTGCTGCTGATCCTGGTGTTCATCGGCTGGCTGGCGTTCCTGTCGTGGCCGGTCATAGCGGGTGGTCAGCGGGCGGTTCGACTGGTGGCGATCGGCCTCGTCGTCCTGGCGGTCGCGGGCCGACTCGCCGGCTGGTTCTAGGTTGGCCGGCTGAGTCAGGCGTTGCCGTAGCGGCGGTTGCGCCCGGCGTAGATCTCAATCGCCTCATACAAGGTGCGGCGGTCGACGTCGGGCCAGAGCACGTCCATGAACACCATCTCGGCATAGGCGGCCTGCCACAGCATGAAGTTGCTGAACCGCTGCTCCCCCGACGTGCGTAGCACCATGTCGACGTCGGGCAGCTCCGGGACGTAGAGCGCCCGCGCAAAGGCCCTCTCGTCGACCCGCTCCGGCTTCAGCGTCCCGTCGGCGACCTGCTGCGCGAGCGCCCGCGCCGCGTCGGCGAGCTCCGAACGGCCGCCGTAGTTGACGCACATCGTCAGGGTCAGCACGGTGTTGTCCCTCGTCAGCTCCTCGGCGATCTCGAGCTCTCGGATTACCGACCGCCACAGCCGCGGCCGGCGACCTGCCCACCGCACCCGCACTCCCATGGCATGCATGTCGTCGCGACGCCGCCGGATCACGTCGCGGTTGAAGCCCATCAGGAACCGCACCTCCTCGGGCGAGCGCCGCCAGTTCTCCGTGGAGAAGGCGTACGCCGACACGCAGGAGACACCGGCGGCGATGGCACCCTGCACCAGGTCGAAGAGTGCCGCCTCGCCCCTCTCGTGCCCGACCGTGCGGGGCAGCCCGCGCGCGTTCGCCCAGCGGCCGTTGCCGTCCATGATGACGGCCACGTGGCGCGGCACCTGGTCGAGGGGCACGTCGGGCGGGGGGGGCGGCTCGGACGTCATGGCGCCGTGGAGCCCGGTGGCAGGTCCCGGACAAAGGACTCGGCTGGTTCATTCGCCGTCGACCAGTGCGCCGCGCTGGCGCGCAGCGACCCGGCCCGAGGCTCACGCTCGACGTACGGCAGGGACCGCAGCGTCCGCTCCAGATGCCACTGGAGGTAGGCGGCCACGATGCCGCTCGCTGGGTTGCGGTACGAGACATCGACGGCGTCAGCCGTCTGCCAGTCGCCCGCGAGCAGCGCGCCGAGCAACCTGACCACCTCGACGGACGGCCGGGCGCTGCCCGGCAGCCGGCACCCGTTGCACAAGATGCCGCCCGCGCCGGCGCTGAAGTTCCGGTGCGGACCCTCGAGGCCACAGCGTGCGCAGCTGTCGAAAGACGGCGCATACCCGGAGACCGCCAACGCTCGCAGCAGGAACGAGTCGAGCACGAGAGTCGGTTCGTGCACGCCGTCGGCAAGCGCGCGTAGGCCCCCAAGCAGCAGAAGGTAGTGCTGGACCGCCGGCTCGCCCTCCTCGGCCACCAGTCGCTCCGCGGTCTCGAGCATCGCGGTACCGGCCGTGTAACGGGCGTAGTCCGCTCCGATCGGCCGGGCGAACGGAGACAGTGTCTCGACCTGGGCGATCACGTCGAGTGAGTGCCCGGCGGCGATCTGGACGTCGACGTGCATGAACGGCTCGAGTCTCGCCCCGAACTTCGACGTCGTACGGCGGACTCCACGCCCGACCGCGCGAACCCGGCCTGACGACCGGGTGAGCAACGTGATGATGCGGTCCGCCTCGCCCAGCTTCTGGGTACGCAGCACGATCGCCTCGTCGCGGGAGAGCCTCACGTCCCCATTGTGCCGGTGCGTCCCCGCGCCATCGCGTCTTTGCGGGGTCGGGCGGCGCGCGGTCGTCGCACCGGCACGCCAAAGATCGAGGCGAGGAAGCCGAGCACCTCGTTGTCCAGCCGGTCCGGGCGCACTCGCCACTCGAGGACGGACTTCGCCGGCACAAACCGTGCGTGGGGAAGCTCCTCGGCCAGCATGGCCGCGTCGGCCGCTGGATGGATCAGGTCGTGGGGGTGCCCGACGACCAGCGCAGGCACCTCGATGAGCCTGCGCAGCCGCGACGACGGCGCGATCCGGCCGAAGAAGATTCCGTGCACCGTCGCCGCCATCCGTGCGGCGTCCTGGTCGAGGGTGTCGAGCGCCACTCCCGCCCAGAAAGGCATCAGCGATCTCGGGACCAGCCGCGACGTACGACGAACCAACGTGACGACCCAGGGAGTGACCCGCCCGACGAAGATCAGTGGGCCGAACACGATGATGCCCGCCTCGACTGCGTTGTCGAGGACGGGCATCTCCAGTACCATGCCGCGGAGTCGCTCCGGGGCGGCGACCGCCATCTCGAGCGTGACGTTGGCCCCGAGCGACGTCCCACCGACGACCGCCTGGTCGACACCAAGGTGGTCGATCAGACCGACGACGGAGCGGGCGAACGCCGTCATCGAGTAGCGCCGCGGGTCGGCCGGTCGGTCGCTGCGGCCATGTCCGAGCAGGTCGAGCGTGACAACCCGGTAGCCGTGCCCGGCGATCGTCCGGGCCAGCGGCTCGTGCATGCGACGCAGCATGAGCTGGCCGTGCAGCAGCACGACGACGTCGTCGCCGGACCCATAGTCCGTGTACTCGAGCCGACCCCCCTCGAAGACGAACTCACCGACCCGCTCCGCCACCAGCATCACCCGCCATCCTCACACGCCGCCCGTCGCGTTGTGGGCATCCGGCCCGGCAAAATGCGGGTGCGCCGAGCGGCACCGCCGTGGCAGGCTCCCCCCATATGGTTGACCACGCACTCCTGAACCGCCTCGAGACCTACTACGACGCCGTACCGCGCGGGCGAGCCGATCCCGAGGACATCGGCCCCTTCACTCTGTTCGTCGCGCGGACCGGCTGGCCCTACTACGCGCGGCCCCGCCTGGACGGCGTCGCCTCGGCGTCTGCCGCCGACGTTCGGTTGGTGCTCGAACGGCAACGAGAGCTGAAGGTGCCCCAGAGCTTCGAATGGGTCGTGGAGACCACGCCTGGCCTGGAGGCGGTTGCCGTCGAAGCGGGCCTGACGGTCGAGCGGTGCCCGCTCCTGGTGCTCGACGGCGACCCGCGCGGCGATGCCGGCACCGCCAGGATGCTCGGACCTGGTGAGGTTCGTGACCTGGCGCTCTCCCGGGCGGCGATCTCCGTCGGTTTCGGGGCCAGCGGCACGGCAGGCGGCGCCGAAGGGGTGGCGGAGCGCGACGCGGCTCTCGGCGAAGGCTTCGCGGTGGTCGACGAAACCGCTGTGAAGCGCCTAGCGGAAAGGGCTATTCGGGCTGCTGCGTGCTACGCCGTGGAGCAGCCAGACCTCGGCCCGGTCGGCGGCGGGTCCCACTCACCGGTGGGTGAGGTCACCGAGATCGCCGGGGTTGGCGTACTGCCGGCGTTCCGGCGCCGAGGCCTGGCGGCAGCTGTTACGTACGTGCTCGCGCGCGATGCGCTCGACGGCGGCGTGACCACGGTGTTCTGCTCCGCGCAGAGCCGCGACGTTTCCCGGATCTACGAGCGCGTCGGGTTTCGGGTCGTGGCCACCGCCTGCATCGCCTCGCTCCCGGGCGCCGGAGGAGACTCCGCCGGCTAGGGGTGCTTGCGTGGCACACCACCCAAGCAGCCCCTCTGCCACGCAGATCTGAGTGGCCGAGGGGGCATCTGCGTGGCGAGCCAGGCAAACACCCCGACGAGTCGGCGCGCGGGTTAACCGGTTGAGAGTGCACGCGCCGACCGGGTTGACTCAAGCGATGGACATCGAACGCGTCGACCCGGCCGAGATCGATGTCGCGACGGCCGAGGAGGCGGCCGCCGTCACCCGAGCGGCGATGGCTCTCGAGGCGCCCGACGCGATCCCGCCCACCGCCGAGAGCCTCCTGGGTCAGGCCCGGCACGGCTTCGACGACAGTCCCGTCGATGCCCTCTGGCTGGTCCGCTCACCTGACGGATCGCTCGTCGGGCACGGCTCCATCGAGGTGTCACAGTGGGACAACCCTCAGCTGGCCATGGTCTTCTGCTCGGTAAGTCCCGACGCGCGTGGCAGCGGGGTCGGGACCGAGCTGCTTGCCGCTCAGGCGGAATCGGCGCACGCGCTCGGCCGATCGTCGCTGCTCACGTTCACGGTCCGCGACGGACATGCGGCCGGCTTCCTCCAGGCGAACGGCTTCGTCGTC
This sequence comes from Nocardioidaceae bacterium, assembly GCA_037719575.1. Classification (GTDB taxonomy): domain Bacteria; phylum Actinomycetota; class Actinomycetes; order Propionibacteriales; family Nocardioidaceae; genus JAWWPG01. Next base: position 9,735 of record JBBJMF010000074.1, on the reverse strand, counting down.
GGGCAGCACACGGCGCAGCGCCGGCTGCACCTCCAGCGCGTCGACTATGAGCACATTGCCGAACTCGCGGCGCAGGCGGCGGCGTGCGCGACCGACTACGAGCTGGTCCACCTCGACGGCCCTGCCCCGGAGGAGATGCTGCCCGGTCTCACAACCCTGTTCGAGGCGATCAACGATGCACCGCTCGACGACATCGCGATGGAGCACGACAGCTTCCCGGTCGAGCGAGTACGCCGCTACGACGCCGCGATGCGCAAGAGGCGGCAGCACGTCTACCGCCTGATGGCCCGCCATCGTCGTACCGGCGACTGGGCCGGGCACACGATCCTCTGCGTCGACGAGACGCGACCGGGATACGCCGTCCAGGAGGACACCAGCGTCGTCCGCGCCCACCGTGGGCATCGCCTCGGCAGGTGGCTGAAGGCGTCGATGCTGCTGTGGATGCACGACGAACGCCCCGAGCTGAGTGTCATCGACACCTGGAACGCGACATCCAACGCGCACATGATCGCGGTCAACGAGGCGCTCGGCTGCGAGGTCTCGCAGCTCGGTGTGGCGATGCAACGCACGCTCTGAGCCCCCGCCTACAGTGGAACACCATGACGCGTCCCCACCCCCGGCGCCACGCCCGACGCGCCGCCGCGGCCCTCGCGCTCGTGGCGGTCTCGGTCGGGTGCTCGGGCAACGCGTCGACCTCCAGTGGTCCGTCGCAAGAACCCACAGGTACGCCGACGTCGGTCGCCAGCCCGACGACAAAGCCGCCTCCCCGACCTCCGCGACCGCCGGACGTCGGGGCCTGCCGGCGCCTCGACTACGCGGCGATCTCGCACTACTCCAACGCCGACGCCACCGTGTCGTGCGCGGCTCCGCACACGGCATACACGTTCGCGGTGCGGACGATCCCGGCGAACGTCAGCGTCTCCGGCGTGAGCATCGGCAACAGGAGCATCCAGGACGCCGCGTCCCGAGGCTGTCGCAAGGCGTTCGGCGGGTTCATCGGCGGCTCATCAGCCGACCGGGCGCTGTCGCGGCTCAGCGTGACGTACTTCCTGCCCGACCAGCGAGGCTTCAACCGCGGGGCGCACTGGGTGCGGTGCGACGTCGTGGCACTCAAGACCTTCAACGCACTCGCGGCCCTGCCTCGAGACCTGGAGAGGTTCCTCGACAAACCGGCCTCGCTCGAGGCGTACGGCGTGTGTACCACCGGTGAGCCGGGCGCGCCCAGCTCGCGGCTCGTGATGTGCGCGGGCAAGCATGCCTATCGCGCGTTGGCCGCCCTCCGCCTCGGCGCCGAGAGCGCCCGCTACCCCGGGCGGGCGGCGGCCGGCCCTGAGGGGCAGCAGCGCTGCTCGACGTACATCGCCGACACGCTGGGCACGAACGGTGGCTACACGTTCGGCTGGACCTACCCGACGGTGTCCGACTGGGCGGCCGGCCAGCGCTTCGGCTACTGCTGGCTCAAGTCGGCCAGGTGAGCAGTCCTCAGAACCCGAGGCGCCGCAGCTGCCGGGGGTCGCGCTGCCAGTCCTTGGCGACCTTGACCCTCAGGTCGAGATAGACGGGTGTCCCGAGCAGTGCCTCGATCTGGACCCGCGCGTCGGTGCCCACCTTCTTGAGCCGCTCGCCGCGGTGCCCGATCACGATGCCCTTCTGGCTGCTGCGCTCGCAGTAGAGGTTTGCGCGCACGTCGATGAGCGGCCGGTCGGGCGGGCGGTCGGCGCGCGGCAACATCTCCTCGACGACCACCGCAAGCGAGTGCGGCAGCTCGTCGCGGACCCCCTCGAGGGCCGCCTCCCGGATCAGCTCGGAGACCAGGGTCGCTTCCGGCTCGTCGGTGAGCTCACCGTCGGGGTAGAGCGGCGGACCCGCCGGGAGCCGGGCCAGCAGGAGGTCGCGCAGCAGATCGACCCGCTCGCCCGCCAGGGCCGACACCGGCACGATCTCCTCCCACCCGAAACCATGGGAGTCTCCGAGTTCCTGTACCTGGCTCAGGTGCACGGCGAGCCGGTCGGGCCCGACGAGGTCGGTCTTGGTCGCCACCGCCACCTTCGGAGTGCGGGTCACGCGAGCGAGCTCGCCGACGAGGTATCTGTCACCGGGCCCGATTTGGTCCGATGCCGGCAGGCACACGACGACGAGGTCGACCTCGGCCCACGTGCCACGCACCAGATCGTTGAGCCGCTCCCCCAGCAGGGTCCTCGGCTTGTGGAGTCCCGGCGTGTCCACCAGGACGAGCTGGGCGTCTGGGCGGTGCACGACGCCGCGGATCGCGTGCCGGGTGGTCTGAGGCTTCGCGCTCGTGATGGCGATCTTGCTGCCGACGAGCGCGTTCGTCAGGGTGGACTTCCCCGCGTTGGGTCGCCCGACGATGCTCGCGAACCCGCTCCGGAAGGACTCCGGCGACATCGCGCTACCCGGCCGACGGGTTGGGTGCGTCGACGGAGACCGAGTCAGCGTCGTCGGCCGGCCGCGACGACTCCCCCGCCGGTACGTCGTCCTCGGCTCCGGCCGGCTCGTCGTGCGTGACGACGACCGTCACCACCTTGTTCCGCCTGCCGGCGAGGCTCTCGGCCCTGAACCGCAGGCCCTCGCAGACCACTTCCGCCCCGGGGATCGGCACCCGCCCGAGGTACTTGGCCATGAGGCCACCCACGGTCTCGACGTCCTCGTCGTCGATCCGGACGTCGAACAGCTCCGCCAGCTCGTCGACGGGCAGCCGGGAGCTCACCCGAACACCCCCCGTGGTCAGGTGCTCGACCTCGTCGGGGTCCACGTCATACTCGTCGGTGATCTCGCCGACGATCTCCTCGAGCAGGTCCTCGATCGTGACCAGGCCCGCCGTTCCGCCGTACTCGTCGACGACGATGGCGACGTGGGTACGGCGCGCCTGCATGTCCCGCATCAGCTCGTCGGCAGGTTTCGAGTCGGGCACGAAGAAGCACCGTCGCATCACCGACCCGACCCGCTCGGTGGACTCCGCCTCGCGGTTGTCGAACACCCGCTTGGTGACGTCCTTCAGGTAGGCGATGCCGATCACGTCGTCCAGGTCGTCGCCGATGACCGGCACCCGGGAGAACCCGCTGCGAAGGGCGAGCGACACCATCTGGCGCAGGGTCTTGTGGCGCTCGATGAACACCATGTCGGTGCGCGGCACCATCACCTCGCGGACCAGTGTGTCGCCGAGCTCGAAGACGGAGTGGATCATCTTGCGCTCGGCCGACTCGATGACACGTGACTGCTCGGCCTGGTCGACCAGGTCCCGCAGCTCGGCTTCGGACGCGAACGGGCCCTCGCGAAAGCCTCGTCCAGGTGTCACGGCATTGCCGATCATGATCAGGACCTGGGCGAGCGGTCCGAGTACGACGCTCAAGGCCGCCACCGGTCCGGCGGCGAGGAGCGCGACGCGTTCCGAGTGCTGGCGCCCGACGGTCCGCGGCCCGACTCCGACAGCGATGTAGGACACCACCACCATCAGCGCAGCAGCGACACCGATCTCAGCTGGCGCCGGGGAGAGCAGGTCGATGATCAGGCGGGTCACGATGACGATCGCGGTGGTCTCGCAGGCCACCCCCGCCAGAAGTGCGGTGTTGACGAAGCGCGCCGGGTCGCTGACGATCGCCATCAGCCGCGGCGCGCCGGACCGCCCCGCTGCCTCGAGCTCGGCGGCGCGCGCCCTCGACATCGAGCTGATCGCGGTCTGGACACTGGCCAGCAGGCCGGCCAACATGACCAGGGCAGCTGCCACCACGAGCAGCAGCACGTCCGTGGACGTCATTCGACGTCGTCACCCGCCTTCGACGACTGCCACTCCGCGAGCAGTCGTCCCTGCAGGGCGAACATCTCCCGTTCCTCCTTGGGCTCGGCATGGTCGTATCCGAGCAGGTGGAGGATGCCGTGGATCGTGAGCAGGTGCATCTCGTCCTCAGGCGTTCGGGAGGAGTCCGGCGCCTGGGCCGCAGCGTACTGCGGGCACAGCGCCAGGTCGCCGAGGATGCCGTCAGGCGGTGGCTCTCCCTCCCGGCCGGGCCGCATCTCGTCCATCGGGAAGGACAGCACGTCCGTCGGCCCGGGCTTGCCCATGAACCGCTGGTTGTAGTCGGACATCGTGGTCTCGTCGACGAGCTTCAGGCACAGCACGGCCTGCGGATGCACCCGCATGCGTCGGATGGTGAAACGCGCCAGCCGGGTGAACTGTCCGAGGTCGAGCTCCACCCCGGACTCGTTGAGGACCTCGACGCTCATCGTCGGTCAACGGCAGAGGGTCCGCCCATCGGACGGATCGCCTCATAGCGGTCGTACGCGGCAACGATCTTGCCGACCAGCTTGTGGCGTACGACGTCGTGCTCGGTCAGGCGGCAGAAGCCGATGTCTCTGACGTCGGTGAGGATCTCTTGGACGACGCGCAGCCCGGACCGGGTCCCCGCGGGCAGGTCGACCTGGGTCACATCACCCGTGACGACCATCCTCGAGCCGAACCCGAGCCGGGTGAGGAACATCTTCATCTGCTCGGGAGACGTGTTCTGCGCCTCGTCCAAGATGATGAACGCGTCGTTGAGCGAGCGGCCACGCATGTAGGCAAGGGGCGCGACCTCGATGGTTCCCGAGGTGAGCAGCTTGGGGATCGTCTCCGGGTCGAGCATGTCGTGCAAGGCGTCGTACAGCGGACGGAGGTAAGGGTCGATCTTCTCGGAGAGCGTGCCCGGCAGGAAGCCGAGCCGCTCCCCTGCCTCGACCGCCGGGCGGGTGAGGATGATCCGGTTGACCTGCTTGGCCTGCAGGGCCTGCACGGCCTTCGCCATCGCCAGGTAGGTCTTGCCGGTGCCGGCCGGACCGATGCCGAAGATCACGGTGTGCGAGTCGATCGCGTCGACGTACCGCTTCTGGTTGAGGGTCTTGGGGCGGATCGTCCGTCCGCGGTTGCTGAGGATGTTGAGAGTCAGCACGTCCGCAGGGCGCTCCTCGGTCTCGGCCCGAAGCATCGCGATGCTGCGCTCGACGGCGTCCGCGGTGAGCCCGTGACCTGTGCGCACCATCGTCACCAGCTCGTCGAGGAGCCGCTCCACGAGCGCCACCTCGCCCCGGTCGCCGTCGATGCTCACCTGGTTGCCGCGGACGTGCACGTCGGCCTCGAACTCGCGCTCGATGATCCGGAGGAACTCGTCGCCGGGGCCGAGGACGGCAACCACCGGCACGCTGTTGGGAAGCACGATCGTGTGCCGCGGGAGGGGCTGCTCTGTCATCGTGCCCCCATGGTACGGCGGGCGGGCCACGACCCATAGCGACTTGTCACGCTCCCCCCACGCCTAACCCACCATCCGTCCCTCGTAACCCACCATCCGTCCCTCGTAACCCACCATCCGATCATCGTCGCGGACAATCCGCCTCTCGTAAGCCTGGCACTGCCGTGCCCTCCGTGGAAGCGTCGGGACAACAGGCGGATCGTCCGGAACAACAGGCGGATGGTCGGAAAGGTCAGCCGGGCGGCCAGGTCAGATCCCGCCCGCCGAGGACGTGGACGTGGGCGTGGAACACGGTCTGCTGCGCGGCCGCGCCATTGTTGAAGACGACCCGGTAGCCCGCCTGGAGTCCCTCGGCCAGCGCGACCTGCCGTGCCAGCGTCAGCACGTCGACGGCTGAAGCGGAGTCGTCGGCCGCGAGCTCCGGCAGCGTCGGACTGTGCCGCCGGGGGATGACCAGGACATGGGTCGGCGCCTGTGGGTTGAGGTCCCGGAAGGCGAGCGAGAGCGCGCTCTCCGCCACGATGTCAGCCGGGATGTCCCCGCTGGCGATCCTGCAGAACAGGCAGTCGGTATCGGCTGTTGACATGGAGGGCCTCCTCAGAGCTCGGTTCGTCTCAGCGACCGCCGAGCGCGTCCTTGAACCGGTTGAACACGCTCTTGTGCCCGGCGTCGCCGTCGATCGTGGGCCGCTCCTCGTCGCGCAGGCCGGCGAGCTGACGGAGCAGGTCGGCCTGAGCGGCGTCGAGTCTGGTCGGCGTCTCGACGATCACGGTCGCGATCACGTCGCCCCGTCCGCTGCCGCGCAACCTGGGTACGCCGCGGGCCCGCGCCACCAGGCGCTCCCCGGACTGGGTGCCGCTGCGGATGTCGAGCGGGATCGACCTCTCGACCTGGCTGGAGGCCGAGTCGACAAGGTCCGCCTCCAGGGTGGGCAGCTCGACGGTCGTCCCGAGGGCAGCGGCGGTCATTGGCACCGCGACCGTGCAGAGCAGGTCGTCGCCGTGGCGGGTGAACACCGGATGCCGGGCCACGTCGATCTCCACGTAGAGGTCGCCGGCCGGACCGCCTCCGGGGCCGACCTCGCCCTCGCCGGAGAGCTGGATCCGCGTCCCGACGTCAACCCCCGCCGGCACGGACACCGTGATGGCCCGGCGGGCACGCACCCGGCCGTCCCCGGAGCACTCACTGCACGGGTCGAGGATGACGGTGCCGAAGCCACGACAGGTGGGGCAGGGCCGCATCGTCCTGACCTCTCCGAGGAAGGACCGCTGGACCTGGCTGATCTCCCCCTGTCCCTGACAGGTGGCACAGCGGGTCGGATGGCTGCCCTGCACCGTACCCGCACCGGCACAGACCGAGCACACGACGGCGGTGTCTACCTTCAGCTCGCGACCGACGCCGAACGCCGCCTCGGCGAGCTCGAGGGTGATACGGATGAGCGCGTCCTGCCCCCGCCGGGTGCGGGGCCGCGGGCCGCGGGAGCCCGCCTGCTGGCCGAAGAACGCGTCCATGATGTCGGTGAACGAGAACCCCTGACCGAAACCGGCTCCGGCGCCGGCCCCGGACAGCGGGTCGCCGCCCAGGTCGTACATCTCGCGCTTCTTGGGGTCGCTCAGCACGTCGTAGGCGAGCGTGACCTCCTTGAAGCGCTCCTGGGTGTCGGCGTCGGGGTTGACATCAGGGTGCAACTGTCGGGCCAGCCGTCGGTAGGCCTTCTTGATGTCCTCGGCGGAGGCGTCGTGAGAGACGCCCAGGATGCCGTACAGATCGTGGGTCATGACCGCCGTTTCGGGAGGGAGTGGGTTTCGGGTCTCATGCGCCGGCCGGACTCATGCGTCTGAAAGGAGGCGGCTGACGTAACGGGCCACCGCGTTCACGGCTGCCATCGACCCGGGATAGTCCATCCGAGTGGGGCCGACGACCCCGAGGGTCGCCAGTACCCGGTCGCCGGGCCCGTAGCCGGTGGCCACCACGGACGCGGCAGCGAGGCTGTCGTGCTGGACCTCGTGGCCGATCCTGACGGTCACCGTGCTAGGGCTGGTGGCCTCGCCGAGCAGCTTCAGGAGAACGACGTGCTCCTCCAGCGCCTCCAGCAAGGGCTTGATCGAGCGGTCGAAGTCGTCGCCGAAGCGCATCAGGTTCGCGGTCCCACCGATAGCCACCTTCTCGTCACTTCGCTCGTCGGCTACGGCCTCGGCGAAAACCGCGATGATCTGGGCGATCGCCGGCGCAAGGTCGCGGGGGAACATCTCGGGGATGAGGCTAGCCCGGTCCGCAGCATCGGCGAGGCGCTGCCCGACAGCACAGGTGTTCAGCCGGGCCCGCAGGTCAGCGGTCACGGCGTCCTCGATCGGCTTGACGAGCTCGACGATACGCTGCTCCACGCGGCCCGCACTCGTGATGAGCACCAACAGGACCCGGGTGCCGCTCAGCGTGACCACCTCGACATGACGCACGGTGGACCGGGCGAGGGTGGGGTACTGCACGATTGCAACCTGCTGGGTGAGCTGGGCGAGCAGCCGCACGCTTCGGTGCACGACGTCGTCGAGGTCGATGGCACCCTGCAGGAACGTCGCGATCGCGCGCTTCTCGGCGGCGGTCAGCGGCTTGATGTCAGTGAGCCTGTCGACGAAGAGCCGGTAGCCCTTGTCGGTAGGGATACGTCCTGCGCTCGTGTGCGGCTGGGCGATCAGCCCGTCCTCCTCCAGAGCAGCCATGTCGTTGCGGACCGTCGCTGACGAGACTCCGAGATGGTGCCGCTCGACAAGCGCCTTGGACCCCACCGGCTCGTGCGTCGAAACGTAGTCCTCGACGATCGCCCGAAGCACCTCGAGCTTGCGGTCGTCGAGCATCTCCCGCCTCCTCGTCGCTTGGCACTCCTGACGTCTGAGTGCCAATCTTACAATGCAGCGCGAGGCTCAACGTCCCATCTGGACGCGGCGAGCAGCCGCCTCGACGGACCGAGCCCGGCGCAACGGACTACCGGACCAGGTCGTGGACGAGTGCCTCGACGCGTCGCTTGATCTCGTCCCTGACGGCACGAACAGTCTCGAGCGGCTGACCGGAAGGATCCGCGAGCGTCCAGTCCTCGTAGCGCTTGCCCGGGTAGGTAGGGCAGCTGTCTCCGCAGCCCATCGTGACCACGACGTCGGCCGCCTGGACGCTCTGCGTGGTCAGGATCTCGGGTACGGCGGCCGACAGGTCGATGCCCTCCTCAGCCATGGCCTCCACGGAGACCGGGTTGACCGTGGCTGCCGGCTCCGAGCCGGCGGACATCACGAGGACACGGTCGCCGGCCAGGTGCGTCAGGTAGGCAGCGGCCATCTGGGACCGCCCGGCGTTGTGGACACACACGAACAGCACGCTGGGTCTGCGACTCATCTGGCGGCGCCGCCGATGAGCGCCGCGACGTCGGCCAAGGACTCGGTGCGGGCCCGGTAGTAGACCCACACGCCGCGCTTGCTGCGGTCCAGCAGCCCGACTTCGTGCAGCACCTTCAGATGATGGCTGATCGTGGGCTGGGACAGGTCGAACGCGTCGGAGAGGTCGCAGACGCAGGCCTCGCCGTCCACGTGAGAAGCGACGAGGGACATCAGGCGAAGGCGCACCGGCTCCGCGAGGGCCTTGAGCAAAGGGGCGACCCGCTCCGCCTGGTCGACGGTGAGGGGCTGCCGTTGGAGCGGCGAGCAACAGGCCACCGTCTGCACGGGGGTAAGCTCGAGAACGGATTTAGACATGCATCTATGTTGACACCCATCTAAGTCCATGGCAAACTTGCAGACATTGATACTCATCGATGTCAAGGAGGAACAGACATGTCACGAGTCCAGCTCGCACTCAACGTCGACAACGTCGACGAGGCGGTGGCCTTCTACAGCAAGCTGTTCGGAAGCGAGCCCGCCAAGCGCCGGCCGGGGTATGCCAACTTCGCTGTCGCCGAGCCACCACTCAAGCTCGTCCTGCTGGAGAACCCCGGCAGGGGCGGCTCCCTGAACCACCTGGGCGTCGAAGTCGAGACCGTCGACATCGTCGACTCCGAGCAGAGTCGCCTCGCCGACGAGGGGCTGGCGTCCGTCGAGGAACGCGGGACGACGTGCTGCTATGCCAAGCAGGACAAGTTCTGGGTCCAGGGCACCCCGAACGGCGAGCGGTGGGAGATCTACACCGTGCTTGCCGACAGCGAGACGTTCAACGGCGGCGACGACGCGACAGCGAGCTGTTGCGGGAGTGCGACAGACACCGCTGCGGCGACGGAACCCGCAGCCGCCGGCTGCTGCTGACGCTCGACGGACCCGCTGACCGGCTCAGCGGGTCCGCTTGTCCGTTCCTGACCGACTCACCGACTCGCCCGGACTCGGCGTTGGGTGGCAGGGCGAGCTCGGTGAACGGGAGCGGGCAGCATTCAGAGCCGGCACAGCCGACGAGGTCGTCGCAGCCGGCCGCCATCGCCCTGACCAAGGTGTCCCGGATGACGCACAGGTCCTCGATTCGGGCC
>JBBJMF010000012.1:0-39830 GCA_037719575.1 Nocardioidaceae bacterium | reverse complement strand
GCGAGAAACACCAGCACTGGGGCGAGCCGGCTCAGCTCGTCGCTCGCATCGCCCCAGCCCACCAACCCCAACCCGAGCAGCGCCACGGCCGCCCCCACCGCAACCTCCGACTCGCGTGGGCGACGCGGCTTGGCGACGGCCACCGACAGCACGGCGGCCAAGAGCACCAAGGACAGGACCAGGCCGGGCACGGTGCCTGAACCTACACCCAGTCCGTCGCCACCTGACTGTCTCGTCGCCGACCGCGTCTGTCAGAGTCCAGCCATGCGTCACACCTTCGACATCGATGCCGAAGCGGCCGGTCTCTGCGAGTTCGTCGATGCCTCTCCCTCCCCCTTCCACGCGTGCGCCGAGGCGGCGGCGCGGCTCGAAGCCGGCGGTTTCGGGATCGTCGACGAGTTAGACCGCTGGCCACGCGAGCCCGGCCGCCACTATCTGATCCGCGGTGGCTCGCTCGTCGCGTGGAGCACGGAGTATGCCGACGGGACCGCCACCCCGTTCCGCGTCGTGGGGGCGCATACCGACAGCCCGAACCTGCGCGTCAAGCCGCGCCCCGATGTCGCCCGCGCCGGCTGGCGGCTGCTCGGTGTCGAGGTGTACGGCGGTCCGCTGCTCAACTCGTGGCTGGACCGCGACCTCGGCCTGTCGGGACGTGTCGTGGTCCGCGATGGCGGCGGCACGACCGAGCGGCTGCTGGCGATCGCGGACCCGATCCTGCGGGTCGCCCAGCTCGCGGTCCACCTCGACCGAGAGGTCAACGAGTCGGGCGTCAAGCTCAACCCGCAGCAGCATCTCGCTCCGATCTGGGGCGTGGACGCGGACCCCGGCGACTTCACGAGGATGGTGGCCGACACCCTCGGGTGCGAGCGTGACGACATCCTCGGCTGGGACCTGATGACCCACGACCTCACCCCCTCGCGTCGCATCGGGCAGAGTCGCGAGCTCATCGCGGCGCCGCGGCTGGATAACCTGGCCACGACCTTCGCCGGCGTTCGCGCGATGGTCTCGGCCGTCGAGGCGGCTCCGGCCAGACCTCAGGTCCCCGTCCTGGTGCTGTTCGACCATGAGGAGAGCGGCAGCATGTCGGAGCGCGGAGCGTTCTCGACGCTGCTGCCGGCCGCTCTCGAGCGCATCGTCTCGAGCCGCGGAGGCGACCGTGAGGACTACCTGCGAGCGCTTGCGCCGACCGTGATCGCCTCAGGCGACATGGCGCATGCCACCCATCCGAACTACGCCGAGCGCCACGAGCCGCAGCACCAGATCGCCGTCAACGCTGGCCCGGTGCTCAAGACCAACAACCGACTGCGCTATGCCACGGATGCGCGGGGGGCTGCCGCGTTCGCCCTGGCGTGCGAGCAGGCCGACGTACCCGTCCAGGAGTTCGTCGTCCGATCGGACATGCCGTGCGGCTCGACCGTCGGCCCGATCACGGCCGCGCTCACCGGGGCGACGACTGTCGACTTCGGGGCGGCCATGCTCTCGATGCACTCGGCGCGCGAGCTCTGCGGTGCGCTCGACCCCGCGATGTACGCCGCTGCGCTGGCCGCCTTCCTCTCCCCCGCCTGACGACGGTCCGGGGAACCTCAAAGGGTCCTCCCTTTTCTTCAAGGCGATCTGGCGTAAGAGTGAGAGGCTGTCCCTTCATCCGCAGACCGAAGGAGGGCAGCTTGGTGGCCTCGCTGCGTGAGCGTCCGGAATGGAGCTTCTTCGCCGCGCTACCGAAAGCCGATCCTTGGCTCGGCGTCGTCTGGTGGACGCTGCTGGTCCTGCGTGGCGCGCTGCCGGCGATCTTCGCGATCACGATGGGGGTCGTCGTTGGTGCCGTCCAGGACGGGAGCTCGCTCGCGGATCCCCTCTCGGCGATGGGGGTTACGTTCATGCTGCTGCAGGTGCTGCCCCCCGTCCACGAGGCCGTGAGCCAGAACCTCGGCTCTAAGGTGTCCGCCTGGCTCTATGACCAGCTCGCCGCCACCTGCGTGTCTCCACCGGGGATCGGCCACCTGGAGGATCCGAAGCTGACAAGCGACCTGACGACCGCGCGCGAGTTCGACCTCGGGATGACCGGGCCGCCGATGTTCATGAACGTCGGCTTCATCGCGGGTGGTCTCGTCGAGCTCGTCGGCGGAGCCGCCTCCGTGATAGTGCTCTTCGCCTTCTCGTGGTGGGCCGCTCTGCTCCTCGCCGGCGCGTGGGGAAGCACGCACTGGCTGCTCCGGGAGAGCTCGATCTGGCGTGACCGCAACACCGAGACGGTGCGATCCGCCCAGCGCCACGCCGACTACGCCTACCGGCTGGCCGTCGACGCGGCACCCGCCAAGGAGCTCCGGCTGTTCGGCTTGCAGAGCTGGACTGTCGGACGGTTCGCAGCGCGGCGCAGAAAGCTGTTCGAGCTGCAGTACGAGGCGACCCGACTCCGGGAGAAGTCGGTCCTCGGAGCCCTTGCCCTCATAGTCGCCGCGAACGCCCTGGTGTTCTGGTCCCTCGGCACATCTGCCGTCGGAGGAGACCTGGCGTTGGACCGGCTCGTCGTGTTCGCGCAGGTTGCCGTCGGGGTCAGCTCGATTGCCTTCGGCGGCCTCAACTGGGCGCTGGACGGCGCCGCGGCTCCGGTTGCCGCAGTGCTGCGTCTTCGACCGGCGATGGCCGAAGGCGGTGCCCTGCCCGACGGGGATCGCCAGGCGGCACCGCACTCACCGCGTCGCGAGCTGACGATCCGCGATCTTCGCTTCTGCTACCCCAGCTCCCGGACGCCCATCTATGACGGCCTGGACCTGACGGTCCCCGCCGGCTCGTCGCTGGCCATCGTCGGCCAGAACGGCGCCGGCAAGACCACCCTGGCCAAGTTGTTGTGCCGCCTCTACGACCCCGACTCGGGCTCGATCGAGATCGACGGCATCGACCTTCGTGACCTCGACATCGAGTCCTGGCGCACACAGGTCACTGCGGTCTTCCAGGACTTCGTCCGGCTCGACCTGTCGCTGCGGGAAAACGTCGCACCGGCCGGCGCGCCCGACGATGACATCCGGCAGGCTCTGCGCGACGCCGGTGCCGAGGGGATCGCCGATCTCGACACCCCGCTGGCCAAGGGGTACGCCGGCGGAACCGACCTGTCGGGCGGCCAGTGGCAGCGGGTCGCGCTGGCGAGGGCACTGTGCGCCGTACGACGTGGGGCCGGGCTCGTGCTGCTCGACGAGCCGACCGCTCAGCTCGACGTCCGGGGCGAGGCAGTGATCTTCGACCGGATCCTCGAGGCGACGCGTGGGGTCACCACCATCCTCATCTCGCACCGGTTCTCGACCGTGCGCCATGCCGACCAGATCGCGGTCCTGGAGCACGGCCGGGTGATCGAGCTCGGCAGCCACCAGGAGCTGATAGCGATGCGGGGGCGCTACCGGGTGATGTTCGACCTGCAGGCCAGCCGGTTCGAGGCCTCCACCGACGAGGAGGGAGTCGACTATGACGTCCTCAGTTGACGACACCCCGCCGGCGTTGGCGTCCATGTGGCGGCTGTGCAAGCTCGGCTACTCCCACGAGCCCGGACTGCTCGTCTTCGCGCTCACCATGTCCTTGTTGTCGGCCGTGCCGGACGCACTGCTCGCGCTCTGGCTCAAGCTGCTCGCAGACGGAGTCCTGGACAAGGACGAGACGTTGGTGCTGGTCTCGGCGTTCGGGATGGCCGGGTCGGCAACCCTGACGTGGCTGCTGCGACTGGTGGCCAGTCGGGTGACCCGCCGGTTCCGCGACAAGGTGACGATCGCGCTGGAGACTCACGTCGCCGGCCTCCAGGCCTCCGTCTCGACCATCGAGCACCACGAACGCCCCGTCTACCTCGACCGGCTGTCCGTCCTGCGCAACCAGGTGTTCGTCCTCGACCACATGTACATGTCGTTGTTCTCGACGTGCGGCTGGGTGGTCAGGCTCGGGCTCATCATGGCGCTTCTGATGTCCATCCACCCGGTGCTGGCGCTGCTCGTCGTGTTCGCCGTCCCGACGGTGGTGAGCGCGCTGCGGAGGCCGGCTGCGGAGCGGCTCGCGGAGGAGCGTGCCGCCGAGCACCAACGGTTGGCGGCCCAAGTGTTCGCGACCGTGACGACAGCCGCCCCAGGCAAGGAGGTTCGTGTCCTCGGTATCGGCCCGGAGCTCGACAGACGTCGCCGCCTCGAGTTGAACCGCTGGTACGAGACGGTCGCCCCGGTGCGCTGGGTCAGCGCTGCCTGGCAAGCGCTCACCTGGGCGATCTTTGCTGCGGGATATGTCGGAGCCGTGGTCTTCGTGGCGTCAGGGCTCCACGGCTCGCCGGGCCAGGTGCTGCTGGTGCTGGCCGCTGGTGCCCGTCTCTCGGCGTACGTCGCGGCCACGATGACGGAGGTAGGGTTCCTGCGCGGGATCTGGCTGGACGGCTCACGCAGACTCGTCTGGCTGGAGAACTACGCGGCGTCGGTGGCCGCCGACGCCGATGGGCCGGCTCCTGAGGAGCTCCACGACGGAATCCGCTTCGAAGGGGTCTCGTTCAGCTATCCGGGCAGCAGTACGGCTGCCCTCTCCGACATCTCGGTTCACCTACCCGCCGGGTCCGTGGTCGCCGTGGTCGGCGAGAACGGTGCCGGGAAGTCGTCACTCGTCAAGCTGCTGTGCAAGATGTACGAGCCGAGCAGCGGCCAGATCCTCGTCGACGGAGAACCCCTGCGCCGGCTGCGAACCGACGAGTGGCGAAGCAAGGTCTCGGGGGCGTTCCAGGACTTCCACCGCTTCGAGTTCCAGGCTCGCACGAGCGTGGGTCTCGGCGACCTGCCACATGCCCAGGACAGCGCCGCGGTGCAGACGGCACTGGACAGGGCGGGCGCGAGCGATGTCGTCGACGGCCTGGCCTCGGGGCTCGATACGCAGCTGGGTCCGACGTGGCCCGACGGGGTCGACGTCAGCTTCGGTCAGTGGCAGAAGCTGGCCCTCGCGAGGGGCTTCATGCGCGGGGGTCCGCTGCTCCTCGTCCTCGACGAGCCCACGGCGGCGCTGGACGCCGAGACCGAGCATCAGCTGTTCAGCCGATACGCCCAAGCAGCGAGCAGCAGCGCCGCCGGTGGCATCACGATCTTGGTCTCGCACCGCTTCAGCACGGTGCGGATGGCGGACCTCATCGTCGTGCTCCAGGGCTCGCGGCTGGCTCAGGTCGGCTCCCATGAGGAGCTGATGACGGCGGGTGGTCCGTATGCGGAGCTCTACTCGATCCAGGCCGGCTCCTACCGATGAGCGCCATCCTCGAACCGGCTAGCCCTCGAGGCTGTCGAGTCCGCTGATCGCCACCTCGAGCAGCTCGGCGAGCTGGTGGCGTTGCTGTGCCGACAACGACCCGAGGACGTCCGACTCGAGCATGTCGGACTCCCGGATCGCGTTGCGGAAGAGCTCCCAACCCCGATCGGACAGTGCCACCCGGACCCGCACCCGGTTCTCCGGGTCGGTGGCCCGCGTGACGAGGCCGCGCGCGGTCATCCGGTCGAGGCGGTGGGTCATCGAGGACGGCGCGACGTTCGCCGCATCGGCGAGCACGCTGGGCGTGCATCCCTTGCCACTGGTGTCGCGGACCAGCGTGCTCATCACCGCCCACTCGCCCGCAGAGATATCGAGGTCGGCAAGCTGGCGGTCGTACCACTGGTTGAGCCGCCTGGCCAGGCCGTGGACGGCCGTGATGACACGCTGCACGGACTCTTCGCCGCCGGCCGCGACATAGACGGCAACGTCGCGGCGGTGCGCCTCTGACGGCGATGTCGTCAGGGCAGCCCCCGATGAGTCCTCGCCGGGAGGTGGGCTCGCGTTCGTGGCGGGGTCGGCAGCCGCACCTCGCCGCGAACGCGGTGATCCGGGCAGCGCCCGGGGACGTCGTACGGCTGGCCGCTTCCGCACCATTGGCCCAGTGTGGCACATCACAAAGTTTGATATCGAACTCTGTCTAATCAAAGTGTATGATATCTAAGAGCGCGGTGCCCGTGTCGGACCGCCCGCATCGTCGAGGGAGGTCGAACCATGAGTCGCGCACGCCTGATCACTGCTGCCGCATTTGCCGGCAACCTCGGCTGGGGGGCGATCCTGCCCTACCAGTACGCCTACGTGGTCGACGCCCGACACTGGGGCTCGACCGCGGGAGTGCTGACCGGCACCCTGTTCTGTCTGGGCGCGGTGGTCGCCGCGCCGTTCGCCGGCCGGCTTGCCGACCGATACCCCGCCGCCGGGCTCGCCGTCGCGTTCGAGCTGCTGGCCGCCATCGCGTGCCTCGCCATGGGCGCCGCGTCGTCCGCGATGCTGTTCCTGGTCGCCATGCTCGTGTTCGGTGCGGCGGTCACTGCGGCGGCACCCGCAACCCAGGTCATGGTGCTCGAGTGCGTGGAGCCGAAGGACCGACGAGCGATCTTCGCCTACCAGTTCACCGCGATGGCACTCGGTATGGCCGTCGGTGCGTTCACGGCCGGCTGGCTCATCGACGTCAGCTCGCCCACAGGCATGTGGCCGGCGTTCGTCGCGGCGGCGCTCGGCTTCGCGGTCTCGGCCGGCCTTATCACGGCGGCTGCGGGTACCGCGACGCACCCCCGCATCGAGAGCGACGTCATCACCCAGCACCTTGGCAAGGGTGCGGTCGACAGCGAGCTGGTCGGCGTCTCGGCCTACCGCACGCTCGCGGCAAACCGTCCCGTGCGGCTGCTCGCAATCGTGTCGATGCTGCTCGCCGCCGGTTTCTATGCCCAGTTCGAGACCGGACTGCCGGCCTTTGCGATCCAGTCGCTCGACGTCTCGCCCAGCACCGTCGGCACGGCTGCCGCCGTCAACTGTCTGGTGATCGTCGCGCTGCAGTGGCTGGTCGTGAGGGTCACCGGGAGGAACCCCGGCGCGGTACTGCTCGCCGTCGTCGGCCTGGTCTGGGTGCTCAGCTGGCTGGTGCTCGAGGTCGCGCTGTTCACGGGCGCCGCGAGCGCCAACCTGATCTTCGTCATGGCGTTCGGGATGTTCGCCGTCGGCGAGACGATGTACGCGCCGGTACTGAGCCCACTCGCCGCCGCCGTGGCGCCGGACGGCCTTGTCGGCACGACGCTCGGCGCGCTGGCCGCCCTCCGCACGGGCATCAGCGCAGCCGGTCCCCTCGTCGCTGGTGTGCTGATCTCCGCTGATCTGCCGCACGTGTTCGTTCTGCTGCACGTGGCGATCAACGCGGCTGCCGTCGTCGTGGCCGTGCGGCTCTGGTCCGTCCAGCGTCAGGCCTCGGGAGAGGTGGATAATGGACGCTCCGACCTGAGGAGCTCACGTGTCTGACCGTTTCCGTCCACTCGACAAGCCGATGCCGGAGGACCTGACCACGGTCGTCGAGTTCATGCGAACGGGGTGGACCGACGACGATGACGCGGTGGCGCGCCTCCCGGTCGCGGACTGGGCGGCACGTCGCCGCGCCCGCCTCGCCGAGCGTTTCAGCGGCGAGCGGATCGTCGTACCGGCCGGGGCTCTCAAACCCCGGGCTAACGACACCGACTACCGCTTCCGCGCCGAGACCGCCCACGTGTACCTCACCGGGAACCAGACCTCGGACGCCGTGCTGGTCCTCGACGACTCCGGGGCGACGCTCTACTTCCGACCGCGCCACGCCCGCTCCGACCACGCCTCATGGAGCGACGGCAGGTACGGCGAGACCTGGTCCGGGCGGCGCCGGTCGCTCGCCGAGGCGTCGGAGCTGCTGGGCATCTCGTGCCGCCACATCCACGAGCTTCCCGACATCCTCGGGGCACTCGGCCCCGCTCGGGTGCTGCGTGGGGTGGACGCCGACGTCGATGCCCTGGTGCGGGCGAACCCGCAGGACGGCTCAGACGCGGAGCTCGCGACGTACCTCTCGGAGATGCGGCTCGTCAAGGACGACTGGGAGATCTCTCAGCTGCAGGACGCCATCGACTGCACGGTGCGTGGTTTCGAGGACTCCGTCCGCGAGTGGGACAACGTGCTGCACTGGGGTGAGCGCTGGATCGATGGGACGTTCTGGCGGCGCGCGCGGGCCGAGGGCAACGACGTGGGGTACGAGTCGATCTGCGCCGGCGGCCCGCACGCGACGACGTTGCACTGGATCGACAACGACGGGCCGGTCACGCCTGGCCAGCTCGTGCTGCTGGACATGGGCGTCGAGAACCGCTCGCTCTACACCGCGGACATCACCCGCACCCTGCCGGTCGACGGTCGCTTCACGCCGGAGCAGCGGGACCTCTACGTCCTGGTGCACGCGGCTCAGCAAGCGGGGCTGGCCGCGGTCAAGCCGGGGGCGGGCTTCCGCGACTTCCACGTCGCGGCGCAGACGGTGCTGGCGCAGGGCCTCGCCGACATGGGAGTCCTGCCCTGCTCGGCGGAGGAGGCGATGGAGAAGACGAACCGCGTCCACCACCGGTGGACCCTGCACGGCACCGGGCACATGCTCGGCCTCGACGTCCACGACTGCGCGTCGGCGCGCGAGGAGAACTACCTGGAGGGCAAGCTCGAGCCCGGGATGGTGCTGACCGTGGAGCCCGGCCTCTACTTCCAGTCGGCGGACCTGCTGGCGCCGGAGACCCTTCGCGGTGTCGGCATCCGGATCGAGGACGACGTGCTGGTCACCGAGGACGGCTGTCGCAACCTGTCGGCGGAGCTCCCGCGTACGGTGGAAGAAGTCGAGTCCTGGATGAGCGGACTGCTGCCCTGAGCCGGACCCGCACGTGACCGTGAAGTACCGGCGTGCGACGGCTACCGACGCAGCGGCGATCGCTGACCTCGTCGAGGGCAGCTACGCCCACTACGTTCCGGTGATCGGTCTCCGCCCCGCACCGATGGACGCCGACTACGCATCGATGGTCGGCGCCCTGCCAGTGTGGGTCGCCGACCTCGACGGGTCCCTGGTCGGCGTCATCGTGATGGAGGTCGCTGCAGACCATCTCCTCGTCGACAACGTGGCGGTGGCTCCGGGCTCCCAAGGGCTCGGCATCGGCTCACGGCTGCTCGCCATCGCCGAGGACGAGGCCCGCTCCGCGGGACTTGACGAGCTACGGCTGTTCACGCACGTGCTCATGACCGACAACATCGCGTACTACGCCCGACGGGGGTACGTCGAGACGCATCGCCGGGCCGAGCGAGGCTTCAGCCGAGTCTTCTTCAGCAAGAGTCTGGGACCGTGTGAGGCGGGGTTGTCGACAACCTGAGGGATCGGGGCGAGAGTTGCTCGACCCAGCGCAAGGTCGCGGCTGGGGGATCCTCAGAGGTAGAGGCCCGTGGCGCCGTCCTCGACCCGCTCTGAGGCCACCGCATGGAGGTCGCGCTCACGGAGCAGCACGTAGGTCTCACCGCGAACCTCGACCTCCGCCTTCTCCTCCGGGTCGAACAGCACGCGGTCGCCCGTCTGCACCGTGCGGACGTTGGAGCCGATACCGGCCACCCGCGCCCAGGCGAGACGTCGACCCATCATGGCGGTCGCCGGGATCACGATGCCGGCGGACGACTTGCGCTCACCCGCTTCGGCGTCGAGCTCGACGAGGACGCGGTCGTGCAACATCCGGATCGGGAGCTTGTCCTCGGTCCGGGTGTGGGGCTTGGTCACCCGGTCACCTTGCGGATCACCACGACAAGGACGACGAACCCGAGGACGCCCCCGGCGACCATGCCGATCATCTTCGTGTCGGGCGAACCGTCCGCCATCACGAACTTCGCCTTGATGCTGGCGAGCTGCCGGGAGACGATCGTCTTCGGGGCAGCTCGGTAGGCGAGCTGGTCGATCGTGGCGGCGAGCCGCTCACGGGTCTGGGCGATCTCAGCGGTGATCTGGTCGGGCGTCCTCGAAGCCGAGCTCACTGTTCCTCCTGCTGTCGGGGTCTTCGAGGGCAAGTCTTGCATGTGTCCCTGACCGCCGCCGATCCCGTCGTACCCCCCGCGCCACGCCGCGGAGGCGACCACCTTGGGACAATGTCGCCATGACCAGACTCGAACCCGGTGACGCCGCCCCCGACTTCACCCTCCCCGACGACCGGGGCGGCTCGGTCAGCCTCCGCGACCTGCGTGGGCGGACGGTGGTGCTGTACGCCTACCCGGCCGCGATGACGCCCGGCTGCACGACCCAGGCGTGCGACTTCCGGGACTCCCTCGACTCGCTCGCGACAGCCGGCTACGTCGTCTTGGGCCTTTCGCCCGACAGGCCCGAGAAGCTCGCGACATTCCGGGCGCGCGACGGACTGACGTTCCCGCTGCTGTCCGATCCGGACAAGGTGGTCCTGACGGCGTACGGGGCATTCGGGGAGAAGAAGCTGTACGGGAAGACCGTTGTCGGTGTGATCCGCTCGACATTTGTGATCGACGAGGACGGCGCTGTCGAGCGGTCGATGTACAACGTCAAGGCGACCGGCCACGTGGCCAAGCTGCGCAAGGAGCTCGGCGTCTGACCACTCCGGACCCTGCCGCGTGCCGAGGAGTCGCTCCGCACCGGGCCTAGACTCGGACTGCTGACCAGAGTGGTGGAATGGCAGACACGTCGGCTTTAGGTGCCGATGCCCTATGGGCGTGAGGGTTCGAGTCCCTTCTCTGGTACCTCCGGCTTGGCAGAAGGATCCGACAGTCAGCTGGTCAGGGCAGTTCAATCGTCGGATTTTGGCGCAGGTGCAGGCGCAGGCGCGGGGCGCAGGACGGCGGCCACCAGCGGCGCGATGCGGCGCAGCGCCTTGCCTCGGTGGCTGATCGCGTCCTTCTCGTTGTCGGGCATCTCGGCCGCCGTACGCGTCCCGCCGTCCGGCACGAAGACGACGTCGTAGCCGAACCCGCCGCTCCCCCGCATCTCCCGGATCACCCGTCCAGGCATCTCGCCCAGCGCCACCTCCTCGCCGCCGCCATGCACGCACAGCGCGACCGCGCAGCGGAACTCCGCGCCTCGGCGGTCATCCGGCGTGTCCCTCAGCTGGTCCAGCAGCAGGCCGTTGTTGTCGCCGTCGCTCCTGGCCACGCCTGCCCAGCGGGCCGACAGGACGCCGGGCATGCCGTTCAGCGCGTCGACGCAGAGCCCACTGTCATCGGCGAGCGACGGCAGCCCGGTCGCGGCTAGGCCGGCCCTTGCCTTGACCAACGCGTTGCCCTCGAAGGTCGGCTCGGTCTCGACAGGCTCGTCGTACGGCGGCACGTCCGCGAGCCCAACCACCTCGACACCGGGAACGGTCTCGGCGAGGATGCGGCGAAGCTCCTCGACCTTCTTCGGGTTCCGCGACGCGAGAAAGACCTGACTCACCCGGCGAGGGCTTCCTGCTGGATCCGGGTGAGATCGGCACACCCCTTGCTGGCGAGCGAGAGCAGCGCATCGAGCTCCTCGCGCCCGAACGGGTCGGCCTCAGCCGTGCCCTGAACCTCGACGTACCTCCCGTCGCCGGTCATCACGACGTTCATGTCGGTCTCGGCGCGGACGTCTTCCTCGTAGGGCAGGTCCAGCCGCGCCTCGCCGTCGACCAGCCCCACCGAGACTGCGGCGACCGACCCGCGCAGCGGCTCGCCTTTCAAGGCGCCCTGTGCCCGCAGATGGGCTACTGCATCAGCCAGTGCGACATAAGCCCCGGTGATGGCCGCGGTCCGGGTGCCACCGTCGGCCTGCAGCACGTCACAGTCGAGCACGATGGTGTTCTCTCCGAGCGCTCGGTAGTCGATCACCGCGCGCAGAGACCTGCCGATCAGCCGCGAGATCTCGTGGGTCCGCCCACCGATGCGCCCCTTGACGGACTCCCGGTCGGACCGCGTGTGGGTCGAGCTCGGCAGCATCGCGTACTCGGCAGTCACCCAGCCCAGCCCGGTGTCCTTGCGCCACCGCGGGACGCCCACGCTGGCACTCGCCGCGCACAGCACGCGGGTGCGGCCGAACTCGACGAGCACCGACCCCGCGGCGTGGTCGAGCCAGCTGCGAGTGAGGATGATGGGGCGCAGGTCGTCGGCGGCGCGGCCGTCAGCTCGGGGCATGGGCCGACCCTATCGCCGCCACCGGCCGTCGAGAGACCGTGATCGGTGCTGCCAGTCAGCCGATCTCAGGATGCTCTCGTACGACGCGTATGGGCGCCTTGCGCCGCCAGGCGTCGACCACGACCTCGCGCACGACATCGTCCAGCGCTGCCGGCAAGTCGATGCGCACGGCCGTCAACCGCTCACCCCACCATGTCTCGTGGCACCAGTCGGGGTTCTCGGTCACCGCCTCGTGGATCACACCCTCGTCCGCCATCACGTTCACCGCCCCAGGTTCCGGAAGAGTGGCGAATATCCTTCCTTGCACCCGCCAGGACGGAGACCCGTGGTGATCCAGCTCGACAGCCTCGGGCAGAGCGAGAGCCAGACTCCTGAACTCGTCCTCCGTCACGACCGACCTCCCTCCAACCATCTACTCGCTGGCGGTTCGCGCGCCACGTCTTGCCGGCTCGACCTCACATACTCGACGGCTTGACTCCAACCATGTCGCAGATCGGCGGTCAGACCGTCAGGACCATGCCCGGGCGCGCGGCTTCGACCGGCCCCGCGAAGTGAGGAGCCGCCTCCGCGAGGACCGTCTCTCGGTCGTACCACGGCGGGACATGGGTGAGCACAAGCCGCTCGACCCCGGCGCGGGTCGCGATCGTGGCCGCCTCGGGACCGGTCAGGTGCAGGTGCTCGGGGTTGTCCGCACCTTCGAGGAACGAGGCCTCCGCCAGCAGGACGTCAGCGCCGCGGGCGATGGCGACCAGGGCCTCGCACGGCGCGGTATCGCCGGAGTAGACGAGAGTGCGGCCGTCGTGGGTCACTCGGAGGGCATAGGCGTCGACCGGATGGTCGACGCCTATGGTCTCGATCCCGAACGGACCGACGGTGAAGGGCGCTCCTTCGTACTCACGGAAGTCGAACTCCGCGGACATCCCGGGCTCGGGCGCGATGTCGTAGGCCCCGGCCATCCGGCGGGCGATGCCCGGCGGACCCCAGGCGGGGATGCGGCCCCAGTGCCCCTCCGGGTGGTGCTTGCGCACGACGTAGAAGCCGCAGAGGTCGAGGCAGTGGTCGGCATGCAGGTGCGTGAACGCCACCGCGCCGATGGTGCGCAGGTCGACGTACGTCTGCAGCACCCCGAGCGCACCGCCCCCGAGGTCGAGCAGCAGCCGGAACATGCCACCCTCGTGGGGAGCCTCCACGAGATAGCAAGAGGCCGCCGAGTCGGGCCCCGACAGCGAGCCCGAGCAGCCGATCACCGTCAGCCTCACACGCCCACCCACGCGAACTGGTCGACAACGTCGAGCTCGGGACCGAGAAACCGCTGCCCGATCTCGCGAAAGTCCCCCGGCTGCCCGGTGGTGAGGAAGCGGTGCTGTGGCACTTGTGAGTCCGGTGACCGCTCGATGTCGTTGCGGAGCAGCATCGCGTAGACGTCCTTCGCGGTCTCTTCCGCGCTGGACACCAGGGTGACGGAGTCGCCGAGCACGTACGAGATGGCGCCCGTCAGCAGCGGGTAGTGCGTACAGCCGAGGATCAGCGTGTCGATCCCCTCGCGAAGTAAGGGGTCGAGGTACCCGTGGGCGACCTCGAGCACCTCCGGACCACGTGTCACCCCACGCTCCACGAGCTCCACGAATCGCGGGCACGCCCGCGTCGTCAACCGCACCTGAGGCGCGGCCGCAAAGGCGTCGTCGTAGGCCATGGACGCCTGGGTGGCTGGCGTGCAGATGACCCCGACGCGGCCGTTCCGGGTGGCCGCCACAGCCCGGCGAGTTGCGGGAAAGATCACCTCGACGACCGGCACCGGGTAGCGCTCGCGGGCGTCACGCAGCACCGCAGCGCTCGCGGAGTTGCACGCGATGACGAGCGCCTTGACGCCCTTGTCGACGAGGTGGTCGAGGCACTCGAGGGCGTACTCGCGGACCTCGCCGATCGGCTTCGACCCGTACGGTTGCCGGGCGGTGTCGCCGAGATAGAGCACCGATTCGTTCGGCAGTTGGTCGAGCACGGCCCGCGCGACGGTCAGCCCCCCGAAGCCGGAGTCGAAGATGCCGATCGGTGCGTCCGTCACCAGCAGAGCCTACGACGATCGGCGCGCCTACCGGGGCTTCTGCGACCTACACCACACCCGCGGTCGGCTGCGCCAGGGGCCATATCTCGTCGAAGGGGAGCGTCGGCTGGGGAGGACCGTGGGCGGGGTCTACCCCGTCGAAGAGGCTGCTCACCGACTCCCCGGCGTGGACGCGGAAGATGGCCTCCGCAAAGAGCCCGGCGACGGAGCGGACCCGGAGCTCCGGCCAGCCAACCGGCCCGGGGACGCTGTCGGTCGTCACGACCTCGGTGATCGCAGGGTGCCCGCGTAGGCGCTCGACGGCCTTTCCGACGAACAGGCCGTGCGTGCAGGCCACCGCTGCCTCGACGCAGCCGAGGTCCTTGAGCTTGTCGAGCAGCTCCAGGATCGACCCACCGTTCGCGATCTCGTCGTCGAGCACGATGGCCCGCTTGCCGGCCACGTCGCCGACGATCGCCTCGATCACGACGGAGTCGTCACCTCGCCGCTGCTTGCTGCCCGCCGCGACGGGCAGGCTGAGCAGTCGGGCGAACTGGGTCGCGCTCTTGGCGTTGCCGAGGTCGGGCGACACGACGACGGTGTCCGACAGGTCGCGCCCGCGGAAGTGCTCCGCGAGCACCCCCAGCGCCGTCAGGTGGTCTACCGGCACCGAGAAGAACCCGTGCACCTGCGGCGCGTGCAGCGTCATCGTCAGGACTCTGTCGGCCCCCGCCGCGACGAGCATGTCGGCCACGAGCCGCCCACCCAGTGACATCCGCGACGCGTCCTTCTTGTCCGAGCGCGCGTAGGCGTAGTGCGGGATGACCGCGGTGATCTGGGCCGCCGAGGCTCCCCGGGCCGCATCGAGCATGAGCAGCAGCTCCATCAGGTGCTCCTGCGTCGGCGGCACCAGCGGCTGGACGACGTACACGTCGCGCTGTCGGCAGTTTGCCTGCAGCTGGGCCTGCAGGCAGTCGTTGCTGAAACGCTTGATCTCGACCGGCGACAGCCGCACCCCGAGCGAGGCGCAGATCGCGTTCGCCAACCCGAGGTGGGCACCGCCGCTGAACACGACGATCTCACGCACGACCACACCCCCAGGATGTCTCGTCGGCTGGGTCTGCCGTCACTCTAGCGACGAGTGCCGGTATGACGACAGCGCGCCTGGTCACCGGCTCAACGCTGCGCCGCGTCCAGCAGGGTCTCGAGCTGGTAGCCCAGCCAGCCATAGATCCGGTAGAGCGAGCCTCGGGGGTCGTCCTCGGGCAGCGCGAGCCAGGTGGCCTCGTTGTCGTCGGCCGTCAGCTCGAGCCGGGCCGCGAGAGTGAGTCGGAGGTCGGTGAGACAGCGCAGCCAGGCCCGCGCGTCATCGGCGTTGAGCTCGAACTCGACCGATGACTCCCCGTCATCCGACCCGACCTCGTCCGGCTCGATCCCACGCAACGAGCCGACCACGACGAGGGCCGCTTCGATCTTCGACTTGCGCAGTCCCTGCTCGGTGAAACGCCGGAACTCCGCGGCCACCTCCGGATCGTCGGGGTAGGCGTCGGGAAGCAGCCGCAGCAGCGCCGGGTCCGTCGGCTGGTCGCGTGGTGTGTCCATCACGACGAGCTCCTCGAGCGGGTCGACGCCTCCGCTGCCCGTCGGCTCGCCGTCGCTGAGCAGCTCGACGAGCTGGCGGGCCAGGTCGGCGATCAGCACGGCGCTGAAGGCCGGCATCTCGACGTGCACGCTCCCTTTGCGGCGCGACCGGAAGTAGCTCACTCGTCCGCCTTCTGCAGGGTCGCCCAGAGCCCGTAGGTGTGCATCGCCTGCACGTCGCGCTCCATCTCCTCGCGGCTTCCGGTCGACACCACGGCCCGGCCCTCGTTGTGGACCTGCATCATCAGCCGTTTGGCTTTCGCGCGGGGATAGCGGAAGTACTCGGTGAACACGAACGTCACATACGACATCAGGTTGACCGGGTCGTCCCAGACGATCGTCACCCACGGCAGGTCCGTCCGGACGAGCTGCTCGGCGTCCGGCCGTTCCAAGGTGGTGGACTCGGGAGAGGCGGTCATCGCCCTCATTGTCGCCTATCGCGTGGTCGCTCGTCGTGGCCGCTGACCTACGCTGTGCAGCGTGCAACACACGGCACTTCTCACCGACCACTACGAGCTGACGATGGTGCAGGCTGCCCTGCGCTCTGAGACCGCGGACCGCCCCAGCGTCTTCGAGATGTTCGCCCGCCGGCTCCCGGACGGCAGGCGCTACGGCGTCGTGGCCGGCACCGGGCGGGTGCTTGATGCCGTTGCGGCGTTCACCTTCGGTGATCTGGAGCTGGGCTGGCTTCGCGAGCACGCCATCGTGGACGAACGCACCCTCGACTGGCTCGCGAGCTACCGCTTCTCGGGGACGATCTGGGGGTACGGCGAGGGTGAGGCATACTTCCCCGGCAGCCCGATCCTCGTGGTGGAGTCCACCTTCGCCGAAGGCGTCGTCCTGGAGACTCTGCTGCTCTCGATCCTCAACCACGACTCGGCCGTGGCGGCGGCGGCGTCCCGGATGGTGCGAGCCGCCGAAGGCAGGCCGTGCATCGAGATGGGCTCCCGGCGTACCCACGAGTGGGCCGGGATGGCCGCCGCTCGGGCCGCCTACGTCGCCGGATTCACGACGACGTCCAACCTGCAGGCCGGGCTCGACTACGGCGTGCCCACCGCCGGCACAGCCGCCCACTCGTTCACGCTGCTGCACGACTCCGAGCGGGACGCCTTCACCGCCCAGGTCGAGTCGCTCGGTCGAGGCACCACACTTCTCGTCGACACCTACGACGTGGCGGAGGCGGTCCGGACCGCTGTCGACATCACCGGGCCCGACCTCGGCGCGGTGCGGATCGACTCGGGCGACCTGTCGCTGCTCGCGAAGCAGGTACGCCGCCAGCTCGACGAGCTCGGCGCGCACAAGACCCGCATCATCGTCACCGGCGACCTCGACGAGTTCTCGATGGCGGGGCTGTCCGGAGCCCCCGTCGACGCCTACGGCGTGGGGACGTCGCTCGTGACGGGATCTGGCGCCCCCACCTGCGGGTTCGTCTACAAGCTCGTCGCCCGGGGCGCGTCAGGCGGCCCCGACCTCCCGCTCGTCGCAGTCGCCAAGAGCAGCAGCCACAAGACCACCGTCGGCGGCCGCAAGTGGGCGGCGAGGCGGTGTGACGCCCGGGGAACGGCCGTCGCTGAGGTGCTCGGCATCGGGGAATCTCCGCCTCACGACGACAACGACCGGATGCTGCTCCTGCCTCTCGTTCGCGACGGTGAGGTCGTCGGCCGCGAGTCGCTCGCCGCCGCGCGCGAGCGGCATGACCGGGCGATGCGCGAGCTGCCCGTGGAGGCGGGCAAGCTGTCCCGCGGTGAGCCGGTCATCGACACCGAGTACGTCAGCCCCACCTCTCCGCGAGTGCGCTGACGACCTTCCACCCACGGCTGGTGGCCACAGTGCCGGCGATCTTCTCGATCCGTGCGTTGGTCGCCTTCGCCTCGTGCGAAGGTTTCGTGAACCACAGATGAAGGTCGCGCCCGGCCAACGTGAGCCGTTCGCCGTCGATGTCCCAGCCGTCGAGCTCCGTGACCGCGCTCGCCGCAGGTCTGCTGCGCAGGAAGGCGACGTAGTGCCTGGCCCCGGCACCGAGCGGGCTCGTCGGCGCCGACTCGACAAGGTTCGCGAGCTCACGCGGAGTGCGGACGATCGCCGGGACATCGAACCCGAGTGCGTCTGCCATCGCCTTCTCGAGCAGTTTCTCGACCTTGGTCGCGCTGCGGGCGCGCGACCCGACCCGCACGTTGCCACTCTGGATGTAGGTCTCGACCTCCGCGAAGCCCGCCTCCGCGAGGAGACCGCGTAGGTCTGCCATGGGAACGCTGCGACCCCCGACATTGACCGCCCGGAGGAACCCGATGTACGTCGCCACGGCGCCTACCGATCCTTGAGAGCGAATACCTTGCCAGGGTTGAGAATCGAGTCGGGGTCGAGGGCCTTCTTCAGCCGTCGGTGCACGTCCAGGCTCAGCGGGCCGAGCTCCCGCTCGAGCAGTCGCATCTTCAGCAGCCCGACGCCGTGCTCACCGGTGATCGTGCCGCCGAGCTCGAGGCTGATCTCCATGATCTCGTCGAACGCGTGCTGCGCCGCCGCGACCTGCTCGGCGTCGTCGCCGTCGAACACGACAGTGGGGTGGAAGTTCCCGTCACCCGCATGCCCCACGATCCCGATGACGAGACCGCACTCGGCGCTCACCTGCTGCACCCGCTCGACCAGCTCCGCGAGGCTAGTGCGCGGAACGCAGACGTCGTCGATCATCGTCGTACCGAGCCGCTCCATCGCCGTCAGAACCTCCCGACGGCCCTTGAGCAGCAGCTCGCCCTCTGCCGGGTCGTCGGCGATGGCGATCTCGATGGCACCGGATCCCTCGAGCACGGCAGCGATCTGCGCGATCTCTGCACGCCCGCGGTCGCCTCCGCTGTCGGACTGAACGAGGATCAGCGCGCCGGCTTCGGGCGAGATCCCCATGTGGAACGCGTCGTTGACGGCCCGGACGCTCACCCGGTCCATGAACTCGAGCAGCGATGGCGTGACGCCACACGTGACCACGTTGGTCACCGCCTGCGCTGCCGTGCGCGCGGAGTCGTAGACGGCGACGGCAGTCAGCGGCTGCTCCGCCTCCTGCCTCAGCAGCAGGGTGATCTCGGTGACTACTCCGAGGGTTCCCTCGCTGCCGACGAACAGCCGGGTGAGGTCGTATCCGGCGACCCCCTTGACCGTGCGGCGGCCGGTTCGCAGCACCTCGCCGCTGGCCAGGACCACCTCGAGACCGAGCACGTAGTCGGTCGTCACGCCGTACTTCACGCAGCACAGCCCACCGGAGTTGGTGGCGATGTTGCCGCCGATCGAGCAGAACTCCCAGCTCGAGGGGTCCGGGGGGTAGAACAGACCCTCGGCGGCAACCGCCCTGGAGAGGTCCGCGTTGTAGATCCCGGGCTGGGTCACGACGATGCGGTTCGCGGAGTCGATCTCGAGGATCGTGTCCATCCGCTCGAGGCTGAGCAGGATGCACCCGTCGAGGGCGTTCGCGGCGCCGGACAGCCCACTCCGGGCACCCTGAGGAACCACCGGGACGTGATGGGCGGTGGCGATGCGCAGGACGTGCTGCACGTCTGCGGTCGAGCGCGCGCGGACCAGGACGAGTGCCTTCCCGACGCTGCAGTACATCGCCCGGTCGACACTGTGCGCGGCGATGACGTCGGGATCGGTGACGACCGACGACTCGTCCAGCCGGCTTCTCAGGCCGTCCACGACATCTTGCGTCGTACCCATCCTGCAACACTAGGGGAGGCCAGCCTGGGGAAGTCGGGAGCGTGTGATCAGGGAGGGGATGGCGAAACCGGCGGGACCCTCCTAACCTTGTGAGTCTCAGATCCAATCCACCGACATCTTGTGGGTGACGCCATGTCCGACAGCGAAAACCTTCGACTGAGCACACGCGACAAAACGACCGCTGGGGTCCTGTTAACGATTCCTTTGCTCGCGTTGCTTCTGGTCCCGATCTATGCCCGGAGCGGACCGGAGCTGCTCGGTTTCCCGTTCTTCTACTGGTACCAGCTGCTCTGGGTCTTCCTCGCGGCAGGCCTCACTCACTCGGCGTACGTCGTGATCCGTCGGGCCCGACACGAGACGGGTGGCGACTCATGAGGACCCACCCAGACCTGACGGTCGCGAGCGGCACGCACATCGACGGCGTGGCCCTGTCCGTGCTCATCTTCTTCTTCCTGCTGGTGACGCTCGGCGGCTTCTACGCCGCCCGGTGGCGCCGGCCCGACTCTATGATGAGCCTCGACGAGTGGGGTCTCGCGGGGCGGGGCTTCGGTCCGGTGGTCACCTGGTTCCTGCTGGGTGGAGACCTCTACACGGCGTACACGTTCGTCGCCGTGCCAGCAGCGATGTACGCGACGGGGGCGGTGAGCGGCTTCTTTGCGGTGCCGTACACGATCGTCGTCTACCCGATCATCTTCGTGTTCATGCCGCGGCTGTGGTCGGTCTCGCACCGCAACGGCTACGTCACTCCGGCCGACTTCGTGCGCGGCCGGTACGACTCCCGCGCGCTGTCGCTGGCTGTGGCCGCCACCGGGGTGCTCGCCACCATGCCCTACATCGCACTGCAGCTCGTCGGTATCCAGGCGGTGCTCGACACGATCGGTCTGGGCGGCAGCAGCAACACGTTCGTCAAGGATCTCCCGCTCTTTATCGCCTTCGCGGTGCTTGCCGCGTTCACCTACTCCTCCGGGCTGCGGGCGCCGGCGCTGATCGCTTTCGTCAAGGACACCCTGATCTACCTCGTCATCGTGGTGGCGATCGTGTGGGCCGCCATCAATCTCGGGTTCGGCTCGATCTTCGACGCCGCGAAGACCAAGATGGAGACGCCGGGCGCCACGGGTGCGCCGACCGGCGTCTTCGTGCCCGACCACACGTACTACTGGGCATATGCCTCGCTCGCTTTCGGCTCGGCGCTGGCGCTCTTCATGTATCCGCACTCCATCACTGCGGTGCTGGCCGGCAGGTCCCGTAACGTCATCCGTCGCAACGCGACCTTCCTGCCGCTGTACTCCCTGCTGCTCGGCCTGCTCGCCCTGCTCGGTTTCGCCGCCATCGCGGCCGGTACGTCGGTCTTCGGGTCCGACGGGCTGGCCAACGCCCAGCTGGCAGTGCCACACCTGTTCGCAGAGAACTTCCCCAGCTGGTTCGCGGGCATTGCGTTCGCGGCGATCGCGATCGGCGCGCTCGTGCCTTCGGCCATCATGTCGATCGCGGCGGCCAACCTCTTCACCCGCAACATCTACCGGGAGTTCATCAGGCCGACGGCGACGCCGCACCAGGAGGCGACCGTCTCGAAGGTGACCTCCCTCGTCGTGAAGTTCGGTGCGCTGCTGTTCGTCCTGGTGCTGGACAAGCAGAACGCGATCAACATGCAGCTCCTGGGCGGGGTGTGGATCCTGCAGACGTTCCTCGCGATCGTGGCCGGGCTCTACACCCGTTGGTTCCATCGCTGGGCGCTGCTCGTGGGCTGGGCGGCAGCCATGATCTATGGGACGGTCACGGCGTACAACGTCACGGTGCCGAAGACGGCAACGAGACTCGTCGACGGTGAGCCGGTGACGGAGACGCTGGGCACCCGGCACTTCGGCGGGTCCTTGGAGAACTTCCCGTTCACCGACACCAAGGTCTACATCGCGCTGACCGCGCTGCTGCTGAACGTCGTGATCGCGGTCCTCCTCACCGCCGTGCTGCGTGCCCTCAAAGCACCCGAAGGGACCGACGCGACGTCACCCGACGACTACTACGCCGACCCTCCTCGAGCCGAGCTGCCGATCGCCTCCGGTTGAGTGGCCAATCCGGTCCGGCCCCTCAGGTCGAGTGGCCTATCCGGTCCGGCCTAGAGGTTGCCGCGGCGCTCCTGCTCACGCTCGATGGCCTGGAAGAGCGCCTTGAAGTTGCCCTTGCCGAAGCCCAGTGAGCCATGGCGCTCGATCAGCTCGAAGAACACGGTCGGCCGGTCGCCGATCGGTGTCGTGAAGATCTGCAGCAGGTAGCCGTCCTCGTCACGATCGACGAGTATCCCGCGCCGTTTGAGCTCCTCGATCGGGACCCGCACCTTGCCGATCCGCTCCCGCAACGCCGCGTCGTCGTAGTACGAGTCGGGGGTGGCGAGGAACTCGACACCCTGCGCGCGCATGGCGTCGACCGAGCCGATGATGTCGTTGGTGGCAAGGGCGAGGTGCTGGGCACCCGGACCCTGATAGAACTCGAGGAACTCGTCGATCTGGCTCTTGCGCTTGGCGATCGCCGGCTCGTTGAGCGGGAACTTCACCCGGTGGTTGCCGTTGGCGACGACCTTGCTCATCAGCGCCGAGTAGTCCGTCGCGATGTCGTCACCGATGAACTCCGCCATGTTGACGAACCCCATTACACGGTTGTAGAAGTCGACCCACTCGTCCATCTTGCCGAGCTCGACGTTGCCGACGACGTGGTCGAGTGCCTGGAAGAGCCGCTTCGGAGCACCGGAGGCTTTCACGTACGCGGACGTCTGCAGGGCGTAGCCAGGGAGGTAGACGCCGTCGTACCGCGACCTGTCGACGAGCGAGTGGCGGGTGTCGCCGTACGCCGCGAGGGCGGCCATCCGGACGGTCCCGTGCTCGTCGGTGACATCCTCGGGCTCCTGCAGGATCGTTGCGCCCATCTCGCGGGCTCGGGCGATGCACTTGTCGACGTCGGGAACCTCGAGCGCGATGTCGGCCACGCCGTCACCGTGGGCGCGGTGATGGTCGAGCAACGAGCTGTCGGGCGCCACGCCGCCCTTGATCACGAAACGGCAGGACCCGCTCTTCAGCACGAACGCCTTGTGGTCGCGGTTGCCCGTCTCCGGTCCGCTGTAGCCGACCAGCTGCATGCCGAACGCTGCCTGGTAGTAGTGCGCGGCCTGGGTCGCGTTGCCGACCACGAACACCACGGCGTCCCACCCCGTGACGGGGAAGGGATCCTTGTCCTCGTCGTACTCCACAAGACCAACGAGCTGCTTGAGCTGGTCGAGGGTGAGATCTGCCTGGCGCTCTTGCGGGGTCAAGGTCTCCGTCATTCTCGCATCATGGCCTGACCCGGCAGAGTGTGCAAGACTCAGCAGCATCACTATTCATTGTGTACGACGGTACGACGCAGTCCAGGCTCTTCCTGCACAGCCTGACCAGATCCACCTGACATCGTGCCGAGCGTCTCACCGAAGGAGAGCCCGATGGCGGTCGACGCGCTGGACTCCGCGATCCTGCACCTCTTCGCGGCTGAGCCCAGGATCGGCGTACTGGAGGCCTCCCGGCGCCTTCGAGTGGCTCGGGGCACTGTCCAGGCCAGGTTGGACCGGCTCGAACAAACCGGCGTCGTCCGTGGGTGGGGCCCGGAGGTCGACACCGGCGCCATGGGCTTCCCGGTGACGGCGTTCGTGACGCTCGAGATCAGCCAGGCCCGCGGCCACGACCCTGTGGGCGAGCATCTGGCGCTGATCCCTGAGGTCATCGAGGCGCATACCGTGACCGGGCCAGGAGACCTGTGGTGCCGCGTCGTGGCGCGGTCCAACTCCGATCTGCAGCGGGTGCTCGACACCGTCGTCAGCTTCCCGGGGATCGAACGCTCGGCCACCATGATCTCGTTGGCCACCCAGATCGAGCACCGGATGCTCCCCCTGGTGGCAGCAGCCGCCACCTCCCGTTGAGGGTCAGCCCCGACAGGCCGAGCCGGGCAGCAGGTGCTCGAGGCGATGACCGATGACGTTGTACACCTGACCATCCAACCAGGTGACGGCGCCCAAGTAACGATGCTGTGCCAGCCGGTCGCGCGACACGCCGGTAAGCGGATCGACGCACGACACGTCACCGCCGGGGTTGTCCGCCCAGAGGATCCCTGGCGTGGCATAGACGTCGAGCCCATTGGTCCCCATCAGCGAGCCCTCCGGCGGTCGGTGCCGGATCAATCCTTGCTGGGTATAGCGTTCGGCCAAGCCCGACATGCCGCCGGCAGAGGCAACCCAGACGTTGCCCGGGATGACCGCAAGCCCGTTGATGGCCGTGTAGCTCTCGATCGCTGTGGACCTCGTGATGAGTCGGCCAGTCGCTGCGTCTCGTTCCTCCAGCGCGATGGCGGTCTCCTCACCCGGGCGGTGCGTGACGTCGTACAGCACACCGGCTCGAGGGTCGACCGCCAGCCGGCCGACGGCACCGACCGTCGGGACCGAGCGAACAATCCGGTCGGCGACCGGGTCGACGAGCAGCAGCCGACTGACCCCGCCGACCCAGAGTCCAGACGATGTCGCGCCGAGACCGCCCACGACGGTAGGCAGCGTGACCAGATCGAGGACGTGGAGCGATGACAGATCAAGCTTGACGAGCGATCCGGAGATGGGTTCACCCGACACCCGAGCGTTGGCCGAGACCCAGAGCGCGCTTTCGTCCACCGCCATCGACGTGGCACCGCGGATGGGTGGGCTGACGGCGGTGATTCGGCCGAACCGGACGTCGTACCGCGAGATGCGCCAGACCCGCGCTACACCGGATCGCACGGGAACGGCCCAGCGCACGTACACGGCTCCGGGGGTAGTGGCCAGCTCATCACCGTATCCGGGCAAGTGGTCGATCAGCTCGGCGTGCAGGCCGGACTGCGGATGAGCAGGTGGGCTGGTCGGCGACGATTTGTGGCTGGCTGACAGATGTCCCGTCGATCGAGCCGGCGCCGTCGACCCGGAAGCAGTGAGGTGGCTACACGACATGGCCAGACTGGTGCCGACGACGACCACGGCAACGGCGATCTTCGACATCGGCGATGTCCCCATGCTCCAAGGACGCTTGCGGCGCACCATCGGTTGCCCAGCGACCCGCCACGCCGGATGCTCTCCATAGACCGGCCGTGGCATCGGTATGTTGGTCGACGCCTTAGGGTCTGGACATGCATGTTCTCGTCTCCGGTGGCGCCGGCTACATCGGATCGCACACCGTCGTCCAGCTCGTCGCGGCCGGCCACGATGTCCTGATCGTCGACAGCTTCGCGAACTCCAAGCCCACGGTCGTCAACCGGCTCGAGGCGATCAGTGGCTGCCACCTGCCACTCCACTCCTTCGACCTGCGCGACGCCGACAAGACCGAGCACCTGTTCGCCAGCGAGCCGATCGACGCCGTCGTTCACTTCGCCGGGCACAAGGCCGTCGGCGAAAGCGTCGAGAAGCCGCTGGAGTACTACGAGAACAACCTCGGTACGACGTTCTCCCTGGTCCGGGCCATGCAGCGGCACGGGGTCGACAAGCTCGTCTTCTCGTCGTCGGCGACGGTCTACGGGTCCGAGGCCCCCGTCCCCATGACCGAGGGCCTGCCCACGTCGGCGACGAATCCCTACGGCTGGACGAAGGTCATGATCGAGCAGGTCCTCCGCGACGTCGCTCACGCCCAACCCAGCTGGCGGATCGCCCTCCTCCGCTACTTCAACCCGGTCGGTGCGCATGCCTCGGGCACGATCGGGGAGGACCCGTCGGACATCCCCAACAACCTCATGCCGTTCATCGCCCAGGTGGCTGTCGGTCGCCGCGACAAGCTTCGGGTCTTCGGCGACGACTACGACACGCCTGACGGCACTGGCGTGCGGGACTACATCCACGTGGAGGATCTTGCGGCCGGCCATGTCGCCGCGCTGACGAAACTCACGACGACCGACCAGCCGGTCAACACCTGGAACCTCGGCAGCGGACAGGGCACCAGCGTCCTCGACCTGCTGCGCTCCTTCGAGCGGGCCGTCGGCCACGAGCTGCCGTACGAGGTGGTCGAGCGGCGACCCGGCGACATCGCCGCGTCGTACGCCGATCCATCCCGAGCCCGAGAAGAGCTCGGCTGGTCGGCCACGAAGTCCGTCGACGACATGTGCGCCGACACCTGGAACTGGCAGCGGCAGAATCCCAACGGCTACCCTGACGCCTGAGCCAGGGACAGCGCGGCGAGGGCAGCGTTGACGATCGCGCCCGCCGACAGGTCGTGCAGCTCGTAGAGGTCGGTGATCGAGCCGGTCTGGCCGAACTCGTCGACACCCAAAGGAACACAGGGGACACCGAGCGCGGATCCGAGCCAGCTCATCGTGTGGGATGCGCCGTCGTGGACCGTGACCAGCGGGCCGTCGTCGGGGAACAGCTCGTCTTGGAACGCGGCCCTCGTCGGTCTGGTCGCCGTCCCGATGCCGGCTCGCAGGGAGTGCTGCCAGGCCCGGTACAGCCGATCCGTCGACGTCACGTCGACCACGTGGGCGGCGATCCCCTCGTCCGCGAGCTC
This sequence comes from Nocardioidaceae bacterium, assembly GCA_037719575.1. Classification (GTDB taxonomy): domain Bacteria; phylum Actinomycetota; class Actinomycetes; order Propionibacteriales; family Nocardioidaceae; genus JAWWPG01. The sequence continues at coordinate 13,946 of JBBJMF010000012.1, read as the reverse complement.
GGCGGCTGCCTGCAGCACCTCTGGCAGGACAGCCCCGGTGCCGACCAGGGTCACCACCGGGGCGTCGCTGTCACCGGCTGCATCAGCCCCCTCGACCAACCGATAGCCCCCGGCGAGGACCTGCCGCCGCAGCGCATCGTCCCCCACGCGCTCGCGCAGCGACTCGAACGGTGTCTGGTCGAGTGGCCGGGTCGTGAGGCGGAAGTAGTAGGCGCCGCGATCGACGACGCCGGTCGACTCCACAGTGGGCTCACCAGAGGCGATCCGTCCGAACGCGTCGCACAGCAGCCAGTCCAAGGGGGTGGCATACGCCGGCTCCAGCGCTGTCACACCGGGCAGCTCCAAGCCGATGGACGGGGTGATCGTGGACTGGTGAGCCCCGCCCTCCGGCGCCAGCGTGACACCGGACGGGGTGCCTGCCACGACGAAGCGGGAGCCCGAGTACACCGCGTAGATGAAGGCGTCCAAGCCCCTGCAGACGAAGGGGTCGTAGACCGTGCCTACCCCCAGCAGCGGCTGGCCCGACAGGTCCCATGCGAGGCCGAGCTGCCCGAGCAGGAGGAAGAGGTTCATCTCGGAGATGCCGAGCTCGAGGTGCTGCCCGGTCGGGCTCTCGGCCCATCGCATTACCGGGTCCTCGCTCCAAGCGCGTCGCTCCGTTGGCGCGAAGACTCCCATCCGGTTGATGAAACCCGCCAGGTTCGTTGAGGTCGCCACGTCGGGAGCGGTCGTCACGAGGTACGGCGCCACCGAGGCGTTTCGAGAAAGCTCCACCAGAACACGACCGAACGCCTCCTGGGTGGACAGCGGCTTGGCGACCCGGAGCCGGGTCTCGGTCGGCACGTCGACATCGAGGCGGGCGAACCGCGGCTCCCTGCGCAGCTGACGAGACCGCTCCTCGCACAGGCGGCCCGCAGTCGTGGCCGGGCTGAGACGCTCCCACTCATCTGACTTCGTGCGGCCCGCGTCGGCTCGCACCACGTCGAGCTGGTCGGTGGTGAGCAGAGCCGAGTGGTTGCGCGGGCTGCCGGCTATCGGGAGCCCCCAGCCCTTCACCGTGTAGGCGAACACCACGCTCGGCCGGTCGGTCACGGCGTCACACTCCGCATACGCGGAAAGCATCGCCGCCATGCTGTGCCCGCCGAGGTCCGTGACGAGTGTCGGCAGATCCTCGAGGGACACCTGGCCGAGGAACGTCGTGACCTCGGCCGACGCACCGTCGAGGAACCTGTCCCGCAGGGCCTCGCCGGCAAGCCCGAAGAGCGACTGGTACTGCTCGTTCGGCATCGCGTCGATCCAGGCCCGCAGCGCAGCGCCCCCCGGCTCGGCGAAGGCGGCCTCCAGCCGTGAGCCGTACTTCACCTCCACGACGTGCCACCCAGCGGACTCGAACTGTCCGCGCCACTGGTCGATCCGGACACCGGGGACCACGCGGTCGAGGGACTGCCGGTTGAAGTCGACGACCCACATCGTGTTGCCCAGCCCGGCGGTCGCCGATTCGAACACCGCTTCCCAGATGTTGCCCTCGTCGAGCTCGGCATCACCGACGAACGCGATGAACCTGCTGCGCGGCCGGGCCCCGAAGTGGGCGTCCACATAGCGCCGTACCGCGTCCGCGAAGAGCGGCGACGCGACACCGAGACCGACGGACCCGGTGGAGAAGTCGACCACATCCGGGTCCTTCGTGCGGCTCGGATAGGACTGCAGACCGCCACGGGCCCGCAGCATCGTGAGGTACGACGCGTCTAGCCCGCCGAGCAGGTACTGGATGGCGTGCAGCACCGGGGACGCGTGCGGTTTGACCGCCACCCTGTCGTGCGCCGTGAGATGCGCGAACCACAGTGCGGTCATCGCCGTCACCATCGACGCGCTGGACGCCTGGTGACCCCCGACCTTGATGCCGTCGTGATTGTCACGATCGTGGTTGGCGGAGTCGATGATCCGCACGGCGAGCCACAGCACACGACGAGCGACCTCGTCGAGCACATCGAGATCAGGCGCGGGTGGCTGGGAGGGGGCAGCCGCGGGGCGCGAGGAAAGGTCGGCGGTCACGGCCACAGCATAGGAGAGCACCCTCTCCGCAGCGTCGAGTCTACTTTCGCGCCCAGAGCCGAAACACGCGCGGCGAGCCCAGAATGGTGTTTGGGTCGTCGATGAACTCACCCAGCCGGGCAAGCGCGGAATCCAGCTCCTGCTGGCTGGCAAGGCCGTCCGCGAGAAGCCGCTCGGTGATCGCCATGAAGGTGAGCAGCCGCAGCTCCTTGGCCTCGCCGTGCGAGGAGACGAGCTGCACGACCCCGACGTGGGGTTGCTGGATACCCGCAGCGTGGAAGTATCCGAAGAGCTTTCGTCCGGCCGCCGGGTCGCCGCCATTGCGCTGAAGTAGAGCGGCGTACAGACGGGTGAAGGTGTCGACTCCCTCGTTCGGTGGTTCGCCGAAAGTGCCGTCGAAGTCGGCGTCCTCGATGACGAGTGCCCCACCCGTCCGCACCGCCGCCCACATCCCTCGCAGCAGCGCCACCGGCCGGCTCAGGTGGTGGGCCAGGAATCGGGAGTACACGAGGTCGTACGTCGCGTGCCCGAGGTCGTCATAGGCACTGCCCGCCTTGAACTCGACGTTGCCAACGCCCTGCGCAGCAGCGGTCTCCCGCGCCAGCACGAGCACATTCTCATCCGCGTCGACTCCTGTCACCCGCCCCGCCGGACCGACCCGGTGGGCAAGCTCCAACGTCACGGCGCCGCCACCGCAACCGAGATCCAGGCAGTCCATCCCCGTGTCGACACCTACCCGGTCGAGCAGCGCGGACGTGTCCGGCCCGTGGACCCGCGCCAGCACCTCGAGCCGGTCGAAACCCCGATGGCCGTCGTGGATGACGTAGCGTTCCATGCCGGTCGAGCGTACGCGTCTCATCAGCGCCCGCGGGCCCTCGGTCGTGCTCCGGTTCATGCCTAGACTCGATGGGCAACGGGCCGTCAGCACGCGGAAGGGGAAGAGCTCGTGGACTCACCGGAGGCGTCAGGGCCGTCCTGCTGCGTCCCGCGCGCGGCCTTCTCGACGGCGCCTGACGCTTCAGCTCCCGTCGCCCGAGAGCCTGCCACCGCGTCGAGCCCCCGAAGCACCCGCGCGCAGGTGCGTGTCCCCGGCGGTGCCTTCGCGATGGGTGACGCGTTCGGGGAGGGCTACCTCGACGACGGCGAGACACCCGTCCACAGGGTCGTCCTCGACGCGTTCCACCTCGATGCCACAGCGGTGACGAACGCCCAGTTCGCCACGTTCGTCAAGTCGGCCGGCTACCTGACGGAGGCGGAGCTGTTCGGTTCGTCGGCGGTGTTCCATCTCGCCGTACCGCGTGGAAGCAGGGACGTGGTCGGGGTCGCCACCGGCACACCGTGGTGGCTGAACGTCAGAGGTGCCTGCTGGCGACAACCCGAAGGCCCCGGCTCGGATGTCTCAGGCCGGCAGAACCACCCGGTCGTCCACGTCTCATGGCACGACGCGCAGGCCTACTGCGCCTGGGCGGGCAAGCGGCTGCCGACCGAGGCTCAGTGGGAGTACGCCGCTCGCGGCGGCCTCGAAGGACGGCGGTTCGCGTGGGGCGACGAGCTCACCAGCAAGGGTCGCTGGCAGTGCAACATCTGGCAGGGCCGGTTCCCCGACGTCAACACACAAGATGACGGCTTCCTGACGACCGCGCCGGTCAAGAGCTTCCGGCCCAACGGCTTCGGCCTGTGGAACACGGCGGGCAACGTCTGGGAGTGGTGCGCAGACTGGTTCGCTCCCACCTACTACGCCGAGTCGCCGACAATCTCGCCGGCCGGTCCCGAGACCGGGGAGGAGCGCGTCATGCGCGGTGGGTCGTATCTCTGCCACGACTCCTACTGCCACCGCTACCGGGTCGGCGCCCGGTCGTCGCAGGTGCCCGACTCCTTCTCCGGGAACCTCGGCTTCCGCTGCGCCAACCCGGGCTGAGCGACTGGCATCTCGGTCAGAACAGAGTCGACCGAAGCGGCCCACCGCCCCGACACACCGCCGAGGAACGGACGCAGCAGGCGGCCCAGCGGCCAAGATCTCGGTGACCGCCACCCGGAAATCGTCGTCGGTCAGTCCGGATCGATCGGCAACCCGGTCATGCGGGGACGCCGGGCTGGACGCGTGTGTCGGACTCACGAGCCCCGGGACGGACCCGGTAGGCGACCCACATGGCCAGCAGCATCACCGCGGCCGACAGCGCAAAGATCAGCCCGAACACCTGCGTCCCTGGCCGCGAGTGACGCCACACCGCGTAGATCACGCCGCCCGCGCCGATGACGACGAGGCCGCCTAGCGAATCGCTCATCTGCAGCGCCGCGGAGTTCGCCCCCTGCTCAGCGGGCGGCGAGAGGTTGAAGAGCAGCACCGAGTTGCTCGACATCGACAGTCCCATGCCGAGACCCCCGATCACGAGACCCGCCCCGGCCAGCCAGGCCGGTACGACGACAGCCGACGTCACGACGCTTGCCGACCCGGTGACGACGACACCGACGGTGGTGACCGCGGCTCCGATGCGGACGAGGCCGCTGCGCCGCGTCCTGAGCCCCGAGCGGCCCTGCCACCACGACCCGGACGCCCAGCCCAGGGCCGTGCCCGCGACGGCAAGCCCCGCGAGCGTCGGGGTGGCGCCGCGGTGCTCCACGAGCATCAGCGGGACGTACGCTTCGCAGCCGAAGAATCCCCCGGCGATGACACCCCGGAACGCGACGACCGCGGGTAGGCCACGACGCGCCCGCAGCGTGCCGGGTGGGAACAGCCGCCGCGCTCCCGCGATCACCAGCGTGAGCCCGACCACCACGCCGAGCACGGTCCTGGCCCAGTGCCTGTTCTCGGCCTCGAGGCCGGCCCACTGCAGGACCCCGGCCCCGGTCGCCATCGCCAGCGCCAGCCGGACCCGACCCGGCTGGCTGGCGCGCGCACGTCGCTCTCCCTTGATGCGCGGCACCAGCAGGGCAAGGGGGATCGGGACCAGTGGCGCGATGGACAGGAACGCCCAGCGCCATGACACATACTGGGTGAGTCCGCCGGCGATGAACGGTCCGATGACGGAGGGCACGACCCACGCGGTCGCGAGCAGCGACATCACCTTCGGGCGCAGTGCCTCTGGATAGCACTGCCCGATCACGACATACACCGAGACGATCGTCAGGCCGGCGCCGAGACCCTGCACGACCCGTCCGAGCACGAGCATCGTCATCGACGTGCTGAAGCCCGAGATCAGCAGCCCGACGCCGAAGCCGAGGGCGCCGCCGGTGAGCGGCAACCGCGGACCGATCCGGTCGCACAGCCCGCCGCCGACCCCGGTCGCGAACATCGTGGCACCCAGGAAACCGGTCAGCGCCCACGCATAGAAGCTCAGTCCACCAAGCTCGCGGGCTGCCACGGGCAGCGCGGTCGCGACCGCCATGAACTCGAAGGCGATCACTACGATGATGGCAAAGACGCCCAGGGAGAGCGCTCGGTACCGCGGTCCCAGCGGGCTCGTCTCAGTCGTCGTCGCTGCCGCCTTTGCGCAGTGACTCCCAGATCTCCTTGCAGGTCGGGCAGACCGGATACTTCTGCGGATCGCGGCTCGGCACCCACACCTTGCCGCAGAGCGCGACGACCGGGGTACCCATGACCATGGCTTCGGTGAGCTTGTCCTTCCGCGCGTAGTGGCTGAACTTGTCGTGGTCGCCCTCATCGAGAGCTTCCTCGGTACGACGGTCCTCGATCGTCTCGACGCCGGGGCTCAGCTGGGTGCTCACCGCGCCAGTGTAGTGACCGTCATCCCCGCGTCAGTTGTGGCTGGGGTCGTCGGGAAACGTCGCGACGAAGGCGAGCTCTCCCGGCTGGCGACGAAGGACTTGGCGCCACAGCGTCGCGGGCTCGGGACTGAGCAGGTCGCCGGGCGTCGCCGCGACGACGTACCAGGACCCCTCGTCGATCTCGGCCTCGAGCTGGCGGTCTCCCCAGCCGGCGTAGCCCGCGAAGATCCGCAGCCCGGTGAGGTCGGGCATCAGGTCCGCCGGGGTCGCCTCCAGGTCGACGAGTCCGTAGTCGACGGCTACCCGCTGGAACCCGGAGGCCGGACCCCCTTCGCGCGCCACGGCGACCGCAAGGGCCGATTCGGGCGAGACCGGTCCTCCGCCGAAGACCATGGCGGGAGGGGCGACCGCCTCGGACCACTCCGGCAGCACCTGCGCCACTGCCAGCACGGAAGGTCGGTTGATCACCACGCCGAGCGCCCCGTCCTCGTCGTGGTTGAGGACCAGGATCACGGTCCGGGCGAAGTTCGGGTCCATCAGCTGCGGCGTCGCGACGAGGAGCTGGCCGTCGAGCGTCATCCGTCGCCCGCGCTCCCCAATGCAGCTTGCTTGACGGCCGCGGCGACCGCCTTGTGCACCTCCTCGTGGAAGACGCTCGGGATCACGTAGTTTGCGTTGAGCTCGGAGTCGGTGACGGTCGAGGCGATCGCCTGAGCGGCGGCCACGAGAAGCGGCTCTTCGATGACGGTCGCTGCCGCGTCCAGGAGCCCACGGAAGACACCGGGAAACGCAAGCACGTTGTTGATCTGGTTGGGATAGTCGGACCGTCCGGTGGCCACCACGGCGGCGTGGACGCGCGCCACCGCGGGGTCCACCTCAGGGTCGGGGTTGGCGAGGGCGAACACGATGGAGTCCGGCGCCATCGCGGCGATGTCGTCTCCGGTGAGCAGGTCCGGGGCTGACACGCCGATGAACACGTCGGCACCCTTGACCGCCTGTTTGAGGGTCCCCTCGAAGCAGGCCGCGTTGGTGTGCTCGGCGATCCAGGTCAGTGACGGGTCCATGTCGGCACGCCTGAGGCTGATCACACCTGCGACGTCGGCGACGACGAGATTCCGGGCTCCCGCGGCGAGGATCAGCCTGGCGACGGCCGACCCGGCCGCTCCCGCACCCGACATCACGATGTGCACGTCGCGGATGTCCTTGCTCACCACACGCAGGGCATTCGTGAGTGCAGCCAGGACGACGATGGCAGTGCCGTGCTGGTCGTCGTGGAACACCGGGATGTCGAGGAGCCCACGTAGCCTCGCCTCGACCTCGAAGCAGCGCGGCGCAGAGATGTCCTCGAGGTTGATGCCGGCGAAGACGGGAGCGACGATCTGCACGGTACGCACGATCTCGTTGACGTCTTGGGTGTCGAGGCACAGCGGCCAGGCGTCGATACCAGCGAAGCGCTTGAAGAGGGCGGCCTTGCCCTCCATCACCGGCAGCGCGGCAGCCGGTCCGATGTTGCCGAGTCCGAGCACCGCGGAGCCGTCGGTGATGACAGCGACCGCGTTGCGCTTCACGGTGAGGCGACGCGCGTCCTCGGGGTTGCGCGCGATCGCCAGTGACACCCGGGCGACGCCGGGTGTGTAGACCATCGACAGGTCGTCACGGTTGCGGATCGGATGCTTGGACGCCATCTCGATCGTGCCGCCGAGGTGCATGAGGAACGTCCGGTCCGACACCTTGTGGACGTCCACTCCGTCCACGGCACGCAGCGCGGTGACGATCGTCTCGGCGTGGGTAGTGTCGCGGGCCGCGCAGGTCACGTCGATGCGGAGCCTGTCGACGCCGGAGGATGTCACGTCGAGGGCGGTCACGATGCCGCCGGTGGCCTCGACGGCGTGAGTCAGCTGGCTCACCTCGGTGCCGACGGCGGGCACCTCGAGGCGGACCGTGATCGAGTAGGACACACTCGGAGTCGAGCTCATGGGTACATCATGGCAAGGAACTCCGCTGGCTACCTGCCAAGGATCACGTTGCCGCCCTGCGCCGGGATGAGCTCCACGAACGTGTGACCGGGCGGCACGGTGACCGGCTTCCCGTCGGCCGTCAGCGTGACGGACCCGCGGGTGCCGGTCTTGTGCCAGGTGCCGCGCACCGCGCGGTTGCCGTGGATGAGTGTCATGTCGCCGGAGCCGTAGAAGAACGTCTCAGGCACCGGGTTGCCACCCGGGTCGACGTATCCGGCATCACCGACCCGGACCCGCAGGATCAGCACGTTCGCGACCTGGAAGTCGTGTCCCGCAAGCGCGTAGGAGTTCGTCCGGACCCAGGAGTCCCCCTGGAGCCTCCAGAAGTCGGTATGGGCGCCGGAGAAGGTGGCAGTGATGCTCGTGACCGGCACGCTTCCATGGAAGGAGTTCGCGCCGCCGTAGGGCAGGTAGGGCCGGCTGGGGGGAGTCCACGGACGCCCGACGTGCTTCGCGAGGGCGGGCAGCCTCATCATCAGGTCGTAGGGGGCGCTGCGGACGTTGGAGCGGAAGAAGCCTCTTGCCCCTTCCGTGATGCGGTTGACTCCCGCGTCGTTGAGGAGCTTCATCGTGATGGGGGCGGCGCCTGACGCGACGATGAAGGCGTGGGCCGGCTGGGTGATCCCGATGTCGGAGGCACGCATCGAGCGAACCGGGCCGACGACGTCCGGCAGCTTCGAGTAGTAGAAGGCGGCCAGCCTCGTCAGCCCCCCTTCGACGAGCTCCTGGACGACCAGGTCGGCCGAGTCGAGCCCCAGCTGTGGCGCGGCACTCGACGTGTTGTCCACCTTGACGACGTAGACCGGACGGTTCGGTGGTCGCCCGGTCGTCGGCCAGCCGGTGAGTGGCCACCGCTTGGCCACGGGTGTCGCGGTCGTGGTCGTGGTTGTGCTCGTAGGGGTCGACGACGGTACGGCGCTCGTGGTCGTTGGGGTGGGCGAGGGTGTCGGGGTCGAATCACCGTCACCGCTGCAGGCCGCTAGCGCCAGACAGCCGATCGCCAGCGATGCTGCCACCATGTGCGGAGATCGAAGCCGGCCCATGTCCACCAGTCTTGCAGGAGAGACGGCCCTGAACGGATGCCCCTACGGTCTCAGGCGTGTCCGAGCCGCGTCCAGCACGAAGGGGCGCGCTGGACGCGGCTGACCCGCTTCCGGGATTGGGGTCAGGGGCGTCGCGTACCGGCGTACCAGGACGTCGTCCAGACCGGCGACCGGTGAACGCGCTGCCCGGGGGACGGCGAGTGCACGATCACCGCCCGGTGCTCGTAGTTCCAGTACAGGAACATGCCGACGTGGTAGATGCGACCGCCACTGTGGAAGAACACCAGGTCACCACGGATCATGTTCTTCTTGAGGATGTGGCGAACCGCGGCGTACTGGTCCGCCGACGTCCGCGGCAACGAGAGCCGGGCGTGACCGTAGGAGTACATCGACAAGCCCGAGCAGTCGAACGACCCTGGCCCGGCTGCGCCGTACCGGTAGGGGTCACCGATCTGCGCAACTGCGACGTTGGCCGCGTGGTTGATGCGAAAGGCGACGGGGGGCAGGCCGGTTCCGTCTTGCCCGGCCTGCGCGGCGACCGTGCTCGACGGCGGGCTGCCGACGGCTGAGGCACTAGATGTAGAGGCGAGCATCGTGGCGGCTACGGCCACGAAGATCAGCGCGACGATGGCGCGCAGGCGGAACGGTGCTGCGGGTGCAGGCATGATGAGGTCTCCTTCTCACGCCTGCGAGGTGAGCTGTCGGGTTCGAGCGAGAAGGTGCTCGGCCGCCATCAGGACGACTTGACCCCAAGCACCGAACGGCAAGACCGTCGGTGCACGTGAGTGGTTCCCCCACTTCTACCCCTGATGAGAGTTCTGTCGGCGATTGGGTCACGGTCGGCATGGGGTAGAACTCGGCGTACGCCGACCGCGCTCTTCAGTTGTCGCCCGGCTGACCGGACCCGGAGATACAACCACATGACTTCGCTCATGGCAACGCGAAGCCCAACGCGTGAAGTGCCACTCCGGGGGTGTCAACCGAACTGCTTTGGCAGGCGTCTTAGGAATACCAATCATCGTGGACCCACCACCGCTGGTGGAGTCCGGCCACCCAGGAGGAACGCAATGAACAAGACGGCCAAGAGCATCCTGACCGCCATCGCAGTCATCATGCTGGGAGTCTTCCTCGCCGCACCCAGCTCGGCCCGAAGCACCTGGGACACGTCTCCGGTCCAGGTCACCCGACACGTCACGCCGACGCCGAAGATCGTGGACCTCCGGGTCGGCCAGCACTCGACGTACGACCGGGTCGTCATCGACATGAGCGGTCCGATCCCGGGCTACCGAATCAGCTACGTGAAGGCCCTGTACTACGACGGGTCCGGTGAGACGGTTCCGCTGCGCGGGGCCAGGTTCATCAAGATCACCCTGACGCCCGCATCGGCTCACGACTCGCAGGGACACTCCGTATACCAAGGCCCACGCCTGACGCAGTACGCCATGCCCACGCTGCGCGGTGCGGCGTTCACCGGCGATTTCGAAGGAGTCGTGTCCTTCGGGATCTCGCTCAGCCACCTCAAGTCGTTCCGGGTCTTCGAGCTGCACGCCCCCAACCGGCTCGTCATCGACCTCCACCACTGACAGCCAGAGGCGCACCCGCGCGGCACACCGTGGCCGCGCGGGTCGCGTCACTACTGTTGAGCCAGTCAGCAAGGGGTGCCAGGTGCGAAGCCACGACGTCGAGTACGCGGAGTTCGTCCGTGCACGAGGTACGGCGTTGCTGCGCACCGCCCATCTGCTGACGACCAACCCGTCACAGGCAGAGGATCTCCTGCAGACATCCCTGACGAAGACGTATCTGGCCTGGACCCGGTTGCGTGACCCCGCCGCTGCGGAGGCCTATACCCGGAGGGTGCTCGCCAACGCGTCGATCTCCTGGTGGCGACAGAAGAAGAACCGTCTCGAACATCCGACGGAGACGCTGCCGGATGCTGGCGTCGAACATCCGGCAGACGCCCTTGCCGAGCGGGAGGCCATGATGAGCGCACTTCGACAGCTCTCCCCGCAGCAGCGCGCCGTGCTGGTGCTGAGGTTCTACGAGGACCAGTCGGAGGCCCAGATCGCCGCCACGCTGGGGTTGTCGGCTGGCAGTGTCAAGAGCCATGCGTCGCGGGGACTGGCGCGGTTGCGTGTCCTGCTCGGCGATAGCCGCGACCTGGGGGCGAACGGCGACGTCGCTACGACGGTATCGGAGGAGCCAGCATGAACGACCTGGAGAACCGACTCAGGTCGGCCATGCACGACGAGACCTCGGATCTCGCCGCCCGGCCGACGCTGGCCGACGACATGGTGGCGCGGGGAACCACGGTCCGCCGCCGGCGCCGGGTCGCCGGCGGAGTGGCCGCTCTGGCCTTGCTGGCCGCGCTCGTGCCCGTCTGGCAGACGATCGACACCTCGTCTGACGACTTCCGACCGGTCGGCCCGCCGACGGTGACCACCCCGTCCATCCCGTCTACCCCGATCGACACGACCCCGGACAGCCGACCAGTTTGGTCAACCCGAGCAGTCGACGTCGCTAACCAGGCCAGTGGGTCAACCAGAGTGGTCAACCTGCGAGTCGGCCGCCATTCGACGTACGACCGCGTGGTGGTCGACATGGCCGGGGTCATCCCCGGCTACCACATCACCTACGTGCCACGCTTCATTCCTCCGGAGGGATCGCCCATCCCGTTGCCGGGCCAGGCGGTTCTCTCCATCCAGCTACGTTCTGCCCGCACTCACACCAACCGCGGTCAGTCGCTCTTCATCGGCCAACAGAACGAGACCTATGGGCTGCAGATGCTTGGCGGGAGCACGTACTCAGACTACGAGGGATATGTCACCTTCGGGCTTGGGCTCAGCAGCCGTACCCCCTTCCGGGTCTTTGAGCTGAGCTCACCGACCCGCCTCGTCATCGACCTCCACCACTGACCCTGGCATTCGTCTGCTACGTCCTCGCGGGAGATCCCCGCAGAAGCGCAGACGAACCCGGGGTGGGTCTGGTCAGGCGAGCGGCACGACGTCGCGGGCGCCCATCCGAGCGGCGTCGGCGGTCTTGTCGTCGGGCATCTGCTGGCTCTCCCGCTCCGCCGCGACCCGCTGCCGGTAGTGCTCGGTCTCGCGCTCTACCTGCTCGGGGCTCCAGTCGAGAACCCTGCGCAGCAGCTCCGCCGCCTCGTCGCAGGACTGGGTGCCGCGGTGGAACGTCTCGATGGAGATCCGGGTACGACGGGTGAGCACGTCGTCGAGATGGCGGGCGCCCTCGTGAGAAGCCGCATAGACCACCTCGGCCCGCAAGTAGTCCTCGGTGCCGCTCAGTGGCTCCCCGAGGCTGGGGTCCGCGGCGATGAGCGCGAGCACCTCCTCGATCATCGCGCCATAACGCCCGAGCAGGTGCTCGATCCGCACCTCATGCAGCCCGCTGCGCTCGGCGAGCCGGTGCCGCTGGTTCCACAGCACCCCGTAGCCCTCAGCGCCGAGCAGCGGGACGTCCTCCGTGCAGGACGCTGGAATGCGGCGGTCCATCACCTGCTCCAGACCGTGCACCGCCTCGTCGACGGCGTCCTTGGCCATGACGCGGTACGTCGTGTACTTTCCGCCCGCCACGACCACGAGTCCCGGAACGGTGTGGGCGACCGCATGCTCACGCGACAACTTCGAGGTGGCCTCGGACTCCCCCTTGAGCAGCGGCCTGAGCCCGGCGTACACGCCTTCGACGTCGTCTCGCGTCAGCGGGGTCTCGAGCACCGCGTTGACGTGCTCGAGCAGGTAGTCGATGTCGCTGGAGCTCGCCGCGGGGTGGGCCCTGTCGAGCTCCCAGTCGGTGTCCGTGGTGCCGATGATCCAGTGCCGGCCCCACGGGATCACGAACAGCACGGACTTCTCCGTGCGCAGGATCAGTCCGGAGTCGGAGCGGATGCGGTCCCGCGGCACGACGAGATGGATGCCCTTGCTTGCCCGAACGTGGAACTGGCCGCGCTCCCCGGCGAGCGCCTGGGTCTCGTCGGTCCAGACGCCGGTGGCGTTGACGACCTGCTGGGCGCCGATGCGCAGCGTCCGACCGGACTCGAGGTCCTGCACCACGGCGCCACTGACGCGCCGGCCCTCACGGATGAGATCGACGACCCGCACCCGGCTCGCGATGTGGGCGCCGTACGAAGCGGCAGTCCGGGCCAGGAACATCGTGTGCCGTGCGTCGTCCACCTGCGCGTCGTAGTACTGCAGCGCACCGATCAGCGCGTCCTTGCGCAGGGAGGGGACGATCCGGCGAGCGCCGCGTCGGCTGAGGTGACGGTGGTGCGGGACCCCTCGGGACCGACCGGACAGCATCCCGAGCGTGTCGTAGAGTGCGACTCCCGCTCCCGCATAGACCCGCTCCCAGACTCGACCGTGCAGCGGGTAGACGAATGGCACCGGCCGCACCAGGTGAGGTGCGAGCCGCTGGATCAGCAGCCCACGCTCCTGCAGGGCCTCGGAGACCAGTCCGAAGTCCAGCATCTCGAGGTAGCGCAGCCCGCCGTGGATCAGCTTGCTGGAGCGGCTCGACGTACCGGAGGCATAGTCGCGTGCCTCGACGAGGCCGACCTCCCGGCCGCGGGTGGCGGCGTCGAGGGCCCACCCAGACCCCCCCACACCCCCACCCACGACGAGGACGTCGACCCCACGGGACTCCATCGCGTCCAACGCCGCCTCACGCTGAGCTGGCGACAGGCCCACCGGCAACATCGCAACCCCTTCCCGGACTGGACGGACGATCGGACGGCGACGGTCTGTCAGTCCACGTCGACCCAGTCGAGGGTTCGCTGGACCGCTTTCTTCCACTGGGCGTAGCCGGCGTCACGCTGCTCGTCGTCCCACTCCGGCTGCCAGCGCTTGGCCTCGTTCCAGTTCTCCCGGAGCTCGTCGGTGTTCTGCCAGAACCCGACGGCGAGACCGGCCGCGTACGCCGCTCCGAGGGCCGTCGTCTCCGCGACGACCGGCCGGCTCACCGGCACCCCGAGGATGTCGGACTGGATCTGCATGCACAGCTCGTTGGCGGTTACGCCACCGTCGACCTTGAGCACCTCGAGCTTCACCCCGGAGTCCTTCTCCATCGCCTCGGCGACGTCGCGGCTCTGGTAGCAGAT
>JBBJMF010000073.1:0-14182 GCA_037719575.1 Nocardioidaceae bacterium | reverse complement strand
TCGGCGTCGCCCGCTCCACCGTCTACCGCGCCATCCAACGCGACGAAGCGAGAGCCGCCAAGACCAAGGCGGCAGCAAGGCCGAGCCGGTAGACGATCCCCCAGCGGGACGGGCCCAGAGCAGTGATCCAGGTGATCCGCCGCGATCATAGGTTGCGGTGACGCCGCTGCGATGGGCGATGCGTAGCGCGAGGATCACGAGCTCGGCGTCCTTGATGGTGTAGGTCACCCGGTGGTCGCCGACCCGGACCCGCCACAGATCCGGGTAGCCGACGAGCGGGCGAGCACCGTCGGGCCCGACTCACCTCACCGGCCGGAATGGCCGCCGTGCGGCCGGCGTCGAGGTCAGCCTGCCGTTCCGCGGCGATGCGGCCGTCCTCGGCATCGACCATCGCCTCCTATCGCTCGACCAACTCAGCAGGCACCGCCAACGGGGGGATCAGCTGACCGCCACTGGGGAGGATCCCGCGTCCGCCGACACCGCCCTGGCCCGCTGCTCCGCGGTGAACCTACAAACGCCACGCGGAGGGCGTGGTGCCGGTTACGGCGCGGAAGCGGTGGGCGAAGTAGAACTGGCTACTGAAGCCGGTGGCCTCGGCGATGGCGCCGACGGTGAGTGTGGTCGACTCCAGCAGGGCTTGGGCGCGTTCGATCCGGCGGAGCTCGACGAACCGTGCGGGCGGCACGCCGAGCTGCTCGGTGAACAGGTGGGCCAGCCTCGAGGGAGACAGCTGCACCTCGGCCGCGAGGACGTCGACTCCGAGCGGACGGTCCAGATGCGAGGAGACGAACAGCACCACCTCGTGCACGCGCTCGTCCAAACGTGAGGGAAGCGGGTTCGCGACGTCGAGCCACAGCAGAGCCCGCTCCAGCGAGTTCATGGCGAACTCGCGATGGTGGGCGGAGCCGCTATTCGCCGAGCTCACCATCTCCAGCAGCGCGGACTCGACCCGAGCGCGCTGCCTTGGCGCCGGGGCAAGCAGCCGGACGACGCCGGGCACCAGCACGGGCCAAGCCAGCAGGTCCTGCCAGCGCCGCGGCGGTCGGAAGTGTGCCCAGACTATTTCCCACGGCCCGTCCTCGTCGGCGCACTCGAAGTCCTGCGCCGCCCCCGCCGACCAGATCACAGTGTGCCCGGCGCGAAGGACATGCTCGGGACCCTCGCTCACCCGCACGACAGCCGAACCGGACAGGGTGTGGACCAAGAGGGGCACCGGCGTGCCGAGCGGGCGCCAGCACCGGTTCCCACGCCGACTCTCGTGACCCGCTAAGAGGTCCAGGTTGCTGGGGTACGGCGTCTGGGTCGGCACAGCGATCATCATGCAGCAGGATTTAGCAAAGTCCCGACAGGACGTCGCATGGGCTCTTCGGCGACCAGATGCCACCGTAGATGTAGCCGAAACAGCCAGAGGAGAACACCATGCGCACCGGCTTCACCCAACAAGAGATTGCCGAATACCGCACGCACGGCTTCCTTTCTGTCCCGGACTTCCTTTCCCGAGAGGAGCTCGCGCGGTGGCGCGAGGTTGTCGATTCTGCGGTCGCCGCGAACCATCGAGAGTTGACAGGCCGCAACAGCGAGAAGGCGTTCACCCAGCGAATGCACCTACGCCGCACGGACCCCGCGCTGGCAGGCCTGGTCGACGATCCGCGGATCGGGAACCTGGTGGCAGACCTGGAGGGGGTAGCCGCCGTACGTCTCTACCTCGACCAGGCTCTGGTCAAGGAGCCGTACGGCTCGCCGACGCAGTACCACCTCGACATTCCCTGGTGGGCCTTCAGCTCCGAGCACGCCTGCACCGTCTGGGTTGCCCTTGACGATGCCACCCTCGAGAACGGCTGCTTGTACTTCGTCCCGGGCAGCCAGAAGCTGAGGCTGAACGCGCTGGGCGACCTCGGTCCGGACCTCGGGGCTCTCTTCAAGGCTCATCCGGAGGCGGCGACAGCGGCCACACCCAGCCCGCTGCCCGCGGGCGGCTGCTCCTTTCACAACGGCCATACCATCCACGGCGCCGGGGCGAACATGACGCCGGGTCGACGTCGGGCGATGACCATCGCGTTCATGCCCGCCGGTGTTGCCTACAACGGTCGCCGCGACGCCGGTGTCCTCGGCGAGGAGTACCTCGACAGCTTGCTGGAAGGTGACCCCCTGGACAACGACGAGCTGAACCCGCTGGTCTTCGCGCGCTCCTGACCCGCGCACGAGTGGGCTCGCGCGTGGATCGGGAAGACCGGCCAGCAGGGCGGTCCCGAGGCCGCCAGCCACCCCGACCCCAGGTAGCTAGGCCACCGAGTGGCCAGTGTCGGCGAGCACCCTCACGCGGGCGACCTGTTGACGGAGTCGAGGTCGACGAAGGCGCTTGCGCACTGAGCCCGTCAGTCTGGGCGGACCCAGGCCGCCTGCCAAGGTCCCAGGACCAGCGGGTCGACCCGGTGACCTGTCAGCACGTCGGTCCCGGACACCTCGGTCAAGGTCACCCGATGGGAGGTCACGTTGGTGACGCAGCGCAACTCGTCATCGGTGCCTTCCCCGCGCCGGACCGCGAAGACTCGGTCGTCGAGCCACTCGATCCGTTGAGTGCCGAACGGCGTGAACGCCTCGTGCCGCCGACGTACGTCGAGCAGGTGGCGCAGCCGGTCAAAGACGGTGCGGCGTCGCGGGTCGTCGCGCAGCTCGGTGACCAGCCGGTCCGCCTCGAGTACGGCGCGGTTGATCCGCCGGTTGATCCGGCTGCTGACCATGCCCTGCAGGTCCGGTGGTGAGCCGAACAACGAGTGGTAGTAGACGGCCGGGACGCCGAGGAACGCGAAGAGGATGCTGTGTGCGGCCACGGCCTTGGCTGCCAGCACCGCGGGGTCCCGTGCTTCGTCGAGGGTGCACAGCGCGTCGAGGTAGGACAGGTTCAGCTCGTAGACGGTCCGCGAGCCGTCCGGGCGGCTGGCCCACGAGACCCGGCCGCCGTGGGCGCGGGTCCGCTCGACCAGTGTCTCGCGCTCGTGGTCGTCGAGGATTCCCTCGGTGGCGCGCAGCCCGACGCCGTCGTGGCTGGCTAGGAAGTTGAACCAGGTCGCGGTGTCGCTGACCGGCCCGACGCCGGTGGCCCACTCGCTCAGTCGCGCTGTCGACTCGGCCACGAAGGAGTGCAGCACGAGCGGTGGCAGGGCGAACTGGTAGACGAGGTGCGCCTCGTCGTGGCCGTCGCCGAAGTAGGAGATGTTCTCGTGGTGCGGGACGTTGGTCTCCGTGAGCAGTCGTGCGCCCGGCGCGACGTGGTCCACGAGGACTCGCCAGAGCTTGATCACTGCGTGAGTCTGGGGCAGGTGGACGCACGACGTCCCGGACTGCTTCCAGAGAAAGCCGATGGCGTCCAGCCGCACCGCGGACGCGCCGCGTGTCAGGTAGCCGAGCAGGACGTCGCTCAGCTCGAGCAGCGTTTGCGGGTGGCGTATGTCGACGTCGGCCTGGTCCTCGCCGAAGGTCGTCCAGGCCCACGCCTTGGTGCCGTCTGGGCGGGGGAAGGGGTGGTACAACGCGGTGGTGCGCGGCCTGACGACGTGGGAGTCGTCGAAGCCGGGCTCCCGTTCGAGGTAGAAGCCGTCGTAGCGCGGGTCGTGGGCCAGCCAGCCGGTGAACCACGGGCTGCTGGTCGAGGTGTGGTTGGCGACGAAGTCGAACATCAGCGCGCGGTCCTCGGCCAGCTCGGCCACGTCGGCCCAGCTGCCCAGGGCCGCGTTGACCGCGCGGTGGTTGACGACCGCGAAGCCGTCGTCGGAGGTCCACGGGAACATCGGAAGCAGGTGCACGTCGCTGACGACGTCGCCCACGTGGTCGCGCAGGAAGCTCGCCAATGTGTGCAGCGGCGTCTCACCGTGGCGGCGGATACTGTCGCCGTACGTGATGAGGCAGGCTGTGCGCTGGGTGGGCGGCGCGATGGTGCGACCCGCGAGCAGCCCGGCGTACCGCTCGGCCAGAGCGACGAGATCACTGCCAACCCTGGCCTGCTGGTCGGGGTAGAGCAGCGCGACGTGGGGTGCTATGCGCCCGGCCAGACCCTCGCCGCTCAAACCGGGTCCATCAGGGTCAGCTGCGCGGCCTGCGCCACCACTGGGCCGGGAAGCGGCCTGGCGGTGCCGCCGTCGGCCAGCAGCCGACGGACGGCGTCCAGCCCCCAGTCGTCGAGTTCAGCGACGCGGTCGGAGAAGGACCGTAGCCCCCCGAACGTCTGCGCGGCTTCGGCCCACCGCTCGCGCTGGGAGTACGACGGGCGCGCGACTACACAGTCGGGGTCGTTGACCCACAGCCGTCCCTGTTGCCAGGCACGAGCCGCCAGTGGCCGCAGTCCGCGCAGGCCGGTTGAACCGTCCTGGCCGCCCTCGTGGAAGGTGTCGGGGGAGACCCGCATGCTGTCCACGAGCCCAACGCTGGGGAGCAGTGGCGCCCCGCAGCCGACTAGGGCCACGGCCGGCCCGACCACCTCCCGCACCAGTGCCAGTCCGGAACGGTAGGCGGCCACCGGGTCGGAGCCGTCGTACCGGGCGCCGGGTGTTGCGCCGCCGTAGAGGAAGTCGAGTTTGAGGTAGTCGACACCGAGCCTGACCACGCGTTGCAGGGCGGCGGTGAGCAGATCGCGGACGCCGGGGTGGGTGAGGTCGAGGCCGACCAGGCCCTGGCCCCAGTTGCGCCCGGCCGGTCCGACCAGCCAGTCGGCATGCTCGGTGGCCAGCGTGGTCCGCTCCCCGACGAGGAACGGCGCCAGCCAGATCCCGGCTCGCCGGCCCGAGCCCCGGATCTTGTCGATCAGCGCGGGCAGGTCACCGAACCGCGGGGACGGCACGAGCCCCTCGCCGAGCCCGCCGGTCCAGCCGTCGTCGATCTGCACCACGTCGACGGACAGGTCGTAGGTGTCGAAGGCGCGGAGGTTCTCGGCGACGTGGGCAGCGGTCACCTCCTCGAAGTAGCGGTACCAGGAGCACCAGACCGTGGGTGGCGCCGCCAGCCGCGTGACGCCGACCTCGTCGCCGTACGCCGCCAATGCGGCCTGGCCGCCGTCGGCGTGGTCTGTGGTCGCGACCGGTCCGGTGCTGCGCACGACTACGCGGTCGCCGGCCAGCACGGCGTGCAATGTGGGCACCGAGGTCAGGTCGGTGGTGCCGTAGCGGCGGGCCGGTTCGCCGGTGCCGGGGTCGATGACGAGCAGCCCTTCGCCCTGGAGTCCGTGCTCGGCGACCGGGGTGCCGGGGCGGAACGTCATCAGGTGCTGCCACTCCTCCTGCGGCCGCAGACCGGTCGCAGTGACCGGGTACCAGGTGGCCGGGCTCCAGCTCTGCCAGCCCTCGGCGTAGACCCGGGCGGTCGCGGGGTCGACCGGAACCTCATCGACGACCTCGGACGGGTGGTTCACGGTGCCATCTCGACCGGGATGCCGCCGCGATCGGCGGAGTCGCGGGCAGCCAGGACGACACGGATGGAGCGGACCGCGTCAGCCGCGGAGTTCTCGGGCTCGCGGTCCTCGTCGACGGCGCACATCAGTTCGCCCATCGCAGCCGCGAAGCCGTCGACGAACCACGCGCCGCGCAGCGGTACGTCGGTGCGCCGGGTGCCGTGGTCGACCTCGAGCCGGTCGGAGTCGAGCAGCACGCTGCCGCGTGCCGTGCCACTGGTCCCGTGCACCCAGAACGGGCAGCCGGGCACCGCCGCGACGTTGCTGCCAGTGATGCGCACGGTCGCGGTGGCGCCAACGGCGGTGGCCATCGACAGTGTGGCCGACCAGGGGTTGCGTGCCTCATCGGGCTGGCCGGGTACCCGGCTGTCGACCGCCTGCACGGAGACGACAGGCCCGGCGCCACCGTCGGCGAGCCAGGTGCGGCTGATGTCGACCCAGTGGAGGAGGTAGTCGGTGAGCAGCATGTGCGGCGTGTCGTCGAATGGCGTCCCGGCCAGCGGCGGCAATGCCTTGTCGTGCAGGTGGGTCACGCCGACGACCGATCCGATCGCGCCTTCGCGGATGAGCAAGGTGGTGGCCCGCCATGCAGGAGCCCACCGGCCGTTGTGGTTGACCGCGACCCGGATTCCGGCTTCCGCCGCACGGGCGAGAACTGCGGGCAGCCGGTCCAGGTCGTCCTCGGCCAGCGTGAGCGGCTTCTGGGCCAGGACATGCTTGCCGGCCCCGACCGCGGCCTCGATCCAGGCCAGCCGCCCCTCAGGGCGGGTGGCGAGGTCGACGTAGCGCACCCTCGGGTCGGCGAGCAACTCCTCCGCGCTGGTGTAGACCCGATCCACGGACGGGTGGCGGTCGCGCACCCTCGCCGTGGTCACTGGCGACCGACTCCACACGCCGACGACGCCGACGCCATACTGCTCGTAGGCCGGCAGATGCGCCGACTGGGCGATTGCGCCTGCGCCCAGGATCGCCACACCGCTCCGGTCGGCCGGGAACCGGGGCGCCGTGTCCGGTGTCACACGGACTCCGGCGCTGCGGGAAAGCGGAGCACCGCCTGGAGAATCGCCGGGTCGCCGCGGTCGAGCCGCTCGAAGACGGCCGCGACGTCGGCGGCCTCGATCACGTCGGTCACCAGCGCCCTGACGTCGACGCGGCCACGGCGAACCTGCTCCATGAAGGTGCTGACCAGGCGCGGCTGGTCCCAGCGCGGGCCGAGCGAGAGCGGGGTGCCGGAGATCTGGCTGGCCACGATCCGAACGCGGTTGTGGGTGAACTCCTCGCCGAGCCGTAGGTGCGCAGCGCCCCCCTGGTAGAAGCCGGAGGCGACGACGGTCCCGTCGACGACCACCGATCGGACGGCCTCATGCAGCGCGCGGTCGTTGCCGCTCATCTCGATGGCCACGTCCACGCCGTTGCCGCCTGACCAGGCCCGGATCACCGGCCCGGCGCCGCCGGCCACGTCGGCGAGCACGACTTCCTCCGCACCCATCGCGCGGGCCGCGTCGAGTCGAAGGGGTACCGTGTCGACGGCCACGACCTGCGCCCCGCTGAGGGTGGCGAGCCTGGTCGCGAGCAGTCCGATCACTCCCTGTCCGAACACCGCCACCCGGTCACCGAATCGCATCTCGGCGGCCAACACGCCGTTCAGTGCCACCGACCCGACTCGAGCGAAGGTCCCGGACAGCGCGTCCTCGGCGGACCACACGCGGTCCCGGATCGCCGCGGCCGGTACTACCGCGTCGCTGCGGTGCCCCCAGACCCCATGCACCACCTCGCCGGCCGAGGGCGCATCCACATCGTCGGCGACAGCCACGACCTCGCCGACCTCGGAGTAGCCCCAGCCGGTGACCGGGTAAGCGAACGTCGGGTTGCCATCGACGAACAAGCGCCGCTCAGGGTCCCAGCAGCGGTTGAGGTACGGGTTGGTACCACGGTAGGCCGTGAGCTCGGTGCCAGCCGATATCCCGGAGTACCAGGTGCGCAGCCGCACTGACCCAGGACCGAGTGGCTCCGCTTCGACCGGGATCAGCGCCACCTGACGGGGCGCAATGAACGAGACGACCTCCGGCACGGGTTCTCCTCTTGAGTTGTCGAATCGATTGGCTCTCGTCAGCCTTTCTCGGCGCCCGCGGTCAGGCCGCCGGCCAGCCACCGCTCGCTAAGGAAGAACAGCACGATGATCGGGAGGGTGAGGATCACCGAGCCGGCCATCAGCACGGTGGTGGGCACTTCGACGCTCCCGGCAAGCTGGGACAGGCCGAGTGAGACGGTCCAGTTGTCCCGCCGCTCGACCAGGAACAGCAGGGCGAAGAGGAACTCGTTCCAGGCGATCATGAACACGAAGAGGGCGTTCGACGCGATCGCTGGCATCGCCAGCGGGAGAATGACGTGCCGCATCGCCTGGAGCCTGCTGGCGCCGTCGATGAACGCTGCCTCCTCCAGGCTGGCCGGGATCGTGTCGAAGTAGTTGCGCAGCATGTAGATCGAAACCGCCGCCACCTGCGCGACGTACACGATCAACAGGCCGATCAGCGTGCCGCGCTGCTGGATGCGGGTGAAGAACACGAACAGCGGGATGGCCAGCAGGATCGAAGGAAAGAAGTAGACGCCGAGGAAGACGGCGCTGATCTGACGCCGCCCGAAGAAGTCCAGCCGGCTCACGGCGTACGCCCCGGGGATCGCCACCAGGAGGCTGAGCACGACCGTGCCCATCGCCACGATGAAGCTGTTCTTGATGAAGGTCAGGAAGCCCTGCCCCCCTTCGGCCTGCGACGTGAGCACGTCGCGGTAGGTGCCGAGGTCGATCTCGCCCGGGCTGGGCCACAGCGCGCCCGGATCCTGGAGCAGCGACTCCAACGGCCGGAAGGACAGCAGCACCATGTAGTAGAAGGGGAACAGGGTGATCAGCAGTAGGAAGCCGATGACCAGCGGACGGAGCGAAGCGAAGATCCGGCGTTCGACGGCGTCACGCGACAAGGTGCTGGCGCTCATCAGACCTCCTTCGAGCGGCCGAACAGCTTGAGGTAGATCGTGACTAGGACAGCGAGGATCGCCGCCAGCACCAGCCCCTGGGCTGCGGCGGCGCCGATGTCACCACGGTTGATGAGGTAGTCGTAGACCCGGATCGCGACCACCTGCGTGCCGGCCCCGCCGCCCGTCAGCAGGTATATGTCGTCGAAGTTGTTGAAGGTCCAGATGAACCGCAGCACCGTCAGCACCGCGATGGTCGGGAGCAACTGGGGCAGCACGATGTGGCGGAACCGCTGGGTCGGCGAGGCGCCGTCGACGGTGGCGGCCTCCTCCAACGTTTCCGGGATCGCCTGCAGGCGGGCCGTGAGGAAGAGGAAGGCGAACGGGAAGGAACGCCACCCCTCGAAGAGCACCACCGTCAGCAGCGACTGGCTCACGTGCAGGTCGAAGCCGAACGGCGAGACCGACTCGGCCGAGCTGAGGAACGCGATCGGCTCGTCCCAGCCGAGCAGCGTGGTGCCGTAGTGGTTCACAACGCCGAACTGCGGGTTGAGCATCGTGGTCCACACGAAGGTGGCTGCGACCACCGGGGCGACGTATGGCAGCAGCATGCAGGCCCGGACCAGGCCACGGCCACGGAACGGGCTGCGCAGCGCCATCGCCGCAACCAGGCCCAGCCCGATCGCACAGGCCGTGCCGGCGACCGAGTAGACGAGCGTGGTGACCAGCGCATCCACGAACCCCGGCGAGGTGAGAACGGCCACGAAGTTGTCCAGGCTGTAGTCGCCGAAGATCCCGGTCCGCCGCAGGTTGAGCAGTCGCACCTGCTGAAATGCCAGTGAGACGGTCCACAGGATCGGCAGAACCACCATCGTGAAGACGATGACCACGGTGGGGGAGATCAGCAGGAAGCCGGCGCGGCGGTCCTCCCGGGAGCGGGCCGACCGACCCCGGCGGGGGCGGCGGTCGCGCTGCACCGGAATCGGTGCCTCTTCGACCGTCGCCCCTGCGGGGGCGATGGGTCCGCTGATCGTCACTGCGCCGCGCGGATTGCCTCCGCGGCCTGCTGGGCGGCCTCCTCGGCCGAGGTGCCGCTGGACACCAGGTTGACGGCGTTGGCCACCGGCTGCTCGCCCTGGATCGCGCCGAGCAGCTCGCCTTGCCCCTGCGGGATCGCCCACCGGCTGAGCGTCTCGGTACCCGAGGTCAGCGCGTCGATCACGTCCTGACCGTAGAACTGCGACAGTGGGGCCTTGCTGTCCACACCCACGTCCATCGAGGCCCACGCGTCGGCGTACTCCGTCGAGTCGGCGCTGGGGCCGGCCCGGACCGGGATCTTGCCCTCGGGGGCGATCGCGATCCACGGCTCGTAGCCGTCGTTCATCATGTACTCGATGAACTCCTTGGCCGGGGCGGTGGCTGCCTCGACCGGGATCGTCCATGACGTGATCTCACCGAAGGTGGCCGGTTCCGAGCCGGACGGGCCTTGGATAGAGGTGACGACGCCGCTGTTGTTGGCCAGGAATGCCGGGTCGTTCTGGCACTCCGGGCAGGTCGGCAGCGCATCGTCGCGGAGCCCGGCCATCTCGTCGAGGATGAAGCTCGACCAGATGATCATTGCGGCCTGACCGGCGAAGTACGACGCCCGGGTGGTGTCCACGTCCTGGGCGCCGGTGACCGAGTAGTTCTGCTGGAGCTGCCCGTAGAAGTCCAGCGCCTCGACGCACTCGTTACTGTCGAAGGTCACCTCGCCCTCGTCGTCGACCATCTGGCAGTTGTTGCCCAGGCCGATCTCCTCGAAGGTCTGCGCAGTAAAGGCGTCACCGGCGACGTTGGCGCCTACGAACCCGGCCACATCACCACTGTCCAGCGCCTCGGCAGCGGCCAGTATGTCGTCGTACGTCGTGGGCGCGGCCAGCCCGGCGGCGTCGAAGAGATCCTTGCGGTAGACCAGCAATTGCACCCACGACTCGCTGGGGATGCCCAGCTGGTCCTCGCCGTCCGTCGTCAGCTCCAGCGCGCTGCCACTGAACGTTCCCGCGTCGAGGGAGTCGAGGACTGCACGGACCGCCTCGGTATCGACCAGCTCATTGGTGGACAGCGTGCGCAGCTGACCCAGCGGCACGCCACCGATCACGTCGGGCAGGTCGCCGGCCGCCGCGTTCGAGGTGAGGATCTGGTTGAACTGGTCCTCGGCCACCGGCACCAGCTCGACCTGGATCCCGCTCTGCTCTGTGAACGAGTCGACGATCGCCTGCGTGGCGGCCACCCGATCGGGCAGGTCCTCCTCGATCCAGACGGTGATCGACTCATCGTTGCTGCCGCCGGCTTCGTCATCGGAGCCGCAGGCGGTGAGCGATGCGGCCACGATGGCCGCGGCGGCCATGAGGGTGGCAGTCCGAGAACTGCGCGTGCGAACGACAGACATGTGGCCTCCGTAGGGAGATCGCAACTTTTGTCAGCACTCTGGACCTATGCGGTATAGCTGTCAATCATTAGATTCATATTTGTATGCTGATGGGCAGGCACCCGCGGGCCGCGGGCCAAGGGCGTGGTTGACGCCCGTTCACCACGGTGCGAGGGGTGTGGCGTGCCGACAGGACCAGGGGACATCCTGGAGTTGATCCGGCACGGCCGGGCCACCACTCGCGGCGACGTGCTGGAGGCCACTGGCCTGTCCCGGATGACGGTCTCCCAACGTCTCGACGCGCTGCTCGCGGCCGGGATGATCGTCGAGGGCGGCACCACAGAACCGACAGGTGGCAGGCGGCGTATGCGGCTCGCCTTCAACACGTCCCAATCGAGCGTGCTGGTCGCGGCGGTGGACACCACCCACACCCGAATCGCCATCACCGACCTGGGCGGCGTCGTGCTGGGCGATGACCAGGTCGACGTCACCGTCGACTCGGGTCCCTCGGAGGTGCTAGACCGCATCACCACCGCGATGTCCGCGCTGATGGACAAGCACGACGTGACACCCGAGGAACTGTGCGGCGTGGGACTCAGCGTCCCCGGTCCGGTTGACCCCGAGTCCGGCCGGCCCAGCCAACCTCCCATGCTCCCCGGCTGGGATGCGTACCCGATAGCCCAACACCTGCAGGCAATGCTGCCGGGTGTGCCCGTGCTCACGGCCAACGACGCCGACGGAGCGGCCCTGGGCGAGTACGCCGCACGGCCCACCGGCAGCGGGTCCCTGTGCCTGGTGAAGGTGTCGACCGGCATCGGCACCGGCATCGTCATTGACGGCCGCCTTTACAGCGGCTCCGACGGTGGCGCCGGCGACATCGGGCACGTTCAGGTCTCGGCCGGCTCCGAGGCCACCTGTCAGTGCGGACGGCACGGGTGTCTCGCCGCCGTGGCGAGCGGGCGCGCCGTCGCGGCCCAACTGACTGCCCTGGGCCTTCCAGCGCCCTCAGGTCGGGCAGTTCGAGACCTGCTTCGGGCGGGCAACGCCGACGCCGCCCGGCTGACCCAGGAAGCGGGTCGTCGGATCGGCGAGGTGATGGCCACCGTGGTGTGCCTGCTCAACCCCGAGGTGGTGCTCATCGGCGGAGCGTTGGCCTCGGCGCCGCTGCTGGCCGGGATCCGCGAGACCTTGTACCGGCTCGCGTTGCCCCGAGCGACCCGGCACATGGCGCTGGAACTCGGCGCGCTCGGCGAGGACGCCGCCGTCATGGGGCTGACCCGACTCGTGGTCGACAGCTCGTTCACGCCGCAGGCCGTCAACGAGAGGCTTCGAACCTGACCTCGCATCGCCGAGATCGCCCCAACAAGCTGGCGATACCTGCTCCTCGCGTCGCGTCGCGTCGCGTCGCGGTGCACGGCGCCTGAGGCCAGACCGGTCGCCCAGGCTCGTGTGCAGCCGAGCATTGGCGACCCAGGCGGTCCTGCTTTCAATGTCGCGATCCCGTGGTAGGGAGGGATGAGCGGAACTTGCGGGGACTCGCCCCGGTGCAGGGGGACAGCCCGGACAGCTGTCGGAGCGCTTGCGGAACCCGTCGCAGGAGAAAGACAGCTGCTCGGCGATGGTCGGGCAGGGGGAACTCGCGCGTCAGGTCCGCCTCGAGCATCGCCGTCGCTCGAGCCAGCCACTGGTCGTCCTCGGGGCGAGGGCGGGCGTGGTCGCCAGCTCGGTCAGCCGGGAGTTGCGCCGCAACCTTGATCCGGGCAGCGGGCAGTACCGGCCGGTGGCCGTCGAACTGAACTATCGGCCACGCAAGACGCTCGGCTGGGTCAGCCCAGCTGAGCTGCTCGAGGAGCTCCGGCACGCGGGCGCGACTGACGCGGCCGGGGCCGCTGCGAGGATGAACCCATGGCGGATATCCGGCGACGCAGCCCAGAACCGTTCCCAGCCATGCCCACCGTCGAGCACAAGCCCGGGCTGGTCAAGGAGATGCTCCGCGAGCTGGCACCGCTGCGGGCCGAGGAAGGCATCGACGTCGACAACATCGACGGCCCCGACCTGGACACCCTGCAGCGCGCGCTCAACCGCGCGGTGGAGCGCCGCAACATGGAACTGTTCAGCCCTGTTGGCGATACCCGCGACATCGCGATCGCCAGGCTGCGGCTGGTCGTGCAGGCCATCCTCGACGGCGAGACCGCCCTGGCCGGTGTGTTACTCGACCAAGTCAGCCCGAGTCGCCGGACAACTCGGTTGCCACCGTCTCCAGCTGCATCGGTATCGCCAACGGACTGCTCGATGACTGGCTCTCCGGGCAAGCCCTTAACACCCCCATCGACCTCGGCTCACGCACGTCACTGCCCGCAGGGCACTGGACAGGCGAACGCGCCGCGACCGCCATCCTCGTGCCCGCGCGGTAGGGCAAGGCTTTCTGCTCACTGGACAAACTGCTCACCCGTCAAGGCGGCCCGCAAGTGCTAGCCGGCTCCACACTCACCCTCGCGGCGGCGATCGACGCCTGGACCAAGCGAGGTGACACACCCCGCGCCGAGCTGATCCAGAACGCCATCCGCTGACCGGACCACTACGGTCACCAACCGTCAACAGTCGCTCGTGTTGCCACGATCGCTAGAACCCGCCCCGTCACCCCGGGGCCAAGTCAGGTTGACACGGCCAAGACGGGGTGTAGCAATCCGTGCGCGGTCTGGCTCTTGGCCCTATGAGGCGAGGTAACGCTCGATCGCTTCGCGAGCTAATTCGGACACGCTCCGATGCTCGGCGTCGGCGCGCGCCCTCAGGCCGTCACGCAGTCGCTCCGGCACTGTGAGCCGGAGCTGCGGCGACCGCTGGCCGGGAGCGGTGAGCGACGGGCGACCGCGAGATGAAGTCCGCAGCACCTGCTCGGCGAGTTCGCGG
The DNA here is from genome assembly GCA_037719575.1 of Nocardioidaceae bacterium. Lineage (GTDB taxonomy): Bacteria > Actinomycetota > Actinomycetes > Propionibacteriales > Nocardioidaceae > JAWWPG01. The sequence goes on along the minus strand of JBBJMF010000073.1, from coordinate 455 downwards.
GCGGCGGCCTCGGTCAGTCGGGTGCCGTTGGCGAGGCGGACGTTCTCGACGTCCAGATCGATGCTGCCGCCGTCGGTGACATCGACGTCCTTGATTCGAATCGTCTTGTTGGCCATCTTCATCTCCTCAGGGCCGTGGGCATGACGTGTATGACCAGGTAGAGATCGGGCAGCACTGCTGCGACGATCTCCAGTTCGACGCCCCGGTCGTCCGTCCCGATCCACAGCAACGCGGCACTACCAGCGTTCGTCGCCGACGCGGTCGGCTCAACCGTCGACATCACGTGTCGGCGGGTGCTCGACCGATGCGGTGGCGCCGGCTGGACTGGGACCACCGCACCTCCATCGACCAATAGTAGGACCGATAAAGTGACGCGGCAACCAGTCGCCGGCTCAGTTGGCGATCCGCTGCCGGGCGCAGGATCACCTTCGCGGTCACAGATGCCGGCAGCCGTC
>JBBJMF010000161.1:0-3701 GCA_037719575.1 Nocardioidaceae bacterium | reverse complement strand
CGGCCGCCGGTTGAGCTTCCCCACACTCCGCCGCTCCTGGCGGCCGGCCGGTCCCACGTACGACTGCACCCCGGCCACCTCGGAGAGGTGAGCGCAGACGCCCGGTCGGATGGGAAGCAGTAGCGCAAGCTCGCCGCACGATGTCCGAAGAAGCCCGACGGCGACTGGATCAGGATGGGCAGTCGCTGAGGGACCTGATCGCCACCGGACCGGAGCGAGGTAGTGGAGAAGAGCTGACGGTCCGGTCCCTCGGGCCAGACCACGACGCGCGCCGACGCGGCGAGGTCACGTTGACGCCGGCGACGCTGGCTCCGGCTGAGCGCGGCGAAGCCAACGATCAGTGCGTGTGCTGCGCCCAGGCGCGGATCGGGGTCGGATGATGTGGGTGGCTGCGGATCGGGCACCACGTCGAGGTCCACTCCGCGAACAGCCGCAGCGGGAAGCGCCGCGACGGCGTTCAGTGGGTCACGCACCACAGCCTGCGAGCCGAGATCGGCGCGGGAGAGCAGCAGCTCGCGGTAGACCGAGATTCCGTCGTCATCAGGCGTGAACGCGCCGCTGGACAGCCGCCGCTCTCCGGTCGCCTGGTCAAGAGGAAAGAAGTCCGCTCGGCCGAGGTCCGGGATCCGGCGCAGCAATGTCTCGTCGTCGTCGACGGAGTCGTCAGCAGGCTGCGTCATCGAGCGACGGTCACCGCGCCCCGCGGAGGAGGCTCGCGAGGTCGTCGAGGAAGTGCCGCGCTTTCCCCAGCCCGAGTTCGATGCGCCCGGGAGCTGGTTCCTCGTCGAGCATCACATCACCGCCCGCGGTGACGGCGAGGAAGTGGGGTCTGCCACGACGATCGACCTCGATCTCCAGGCTGCGCCCTGCAACGTGCCACTCCAGCTGCACGCCTCCCGTCGAGAGCGGCACGAGATGGGGCAGGAGGTCGTCATCCCGGCTGAGGCGGACCACGAGTCGCGCCGCGGTCACGAGCGCATCGGCGGCGAGCGGCAGGCCATCGCTCCCGTCCCAACCGCGCAGTCTGGTGGCGATCCTCTCAAGGTCGGCCAAGGCTCGCCGCAGGTTACGTTCCCGCAGCGCCGACATCGACTCAGCAGCGACCACACGGAGCACCAACTCCGGTCGCTCGTCGGACAGCATCTCCGCGAACGGCCAGCCCGGATGTTCGCCACTCTGGGTGGTGACCGACGCTGTGGTGTGGGCGGGCCGGAAGTCGGCGACGGTCATGTGCGCCTCCCCCAATACTGGTGCATAGCATCCGTCGTCACGTCAGCGAAGGTGCGAACGGCCTGCTCGTGCGCCGCGGTGATCGTGCTGTCGAACTCGTCCCATGCCGTCAACTGGCCCAGCACCGACACTCGGAGCAGGTAGCGGGCATCCCCGGATCGGTCCCGCGAACTGAACAGTGCCACCCGCTGCGGCGGATCCGTACCGCCTGCGGTGTCGAAGACCAGCGACACGCTCGCCTCCGTCGGCCGGCCGAGACGCTCGGGAAGTGGTTTCACCGCCGCCAGGAAATCCGCGAATCCCGCAGCCTCGATCGTGTTCACGTAGGTGGCCTCGACAGCGGCGGGGGGCGGGGGCGACACCGCCCGGTCATGGAGGAATGACCGAAAGTCGGCGAGCTGACGGTCCAGGAGCGCACGCAGGGTGTGATAGCGCGGGTAGTCACCATCGCCGATCCGTCGCCAGTTCACGACGAGGCGATCGCGCTGTACCTGCACCAGCCGGTCCCCTGCCTCACTGAGCATCCACAACCGCATGGGGGGATGACCGACCTCGACGACCAGCCCGGGACCTGGCTGCGGAGGTTCGAAGAGCGGGGGCAGCGCGGTGTGTTCCTGCACCGTCGGGAACTCGGAACGCCACCGCTGGTACAGCTCGCCGAGCCCGACCACACCGATCTCGACGGGCTCGAACACCACACCGAGGGCGACCTCCGTCACGGGCGGACGGTCGAACTCGGGCAAGGCCTGGGCCGTGGGCCGCGGCTGGCTCGTGTCGCCCATGTAAGGACCGTACCGCCCTGCAAGTACGTCTGGATCACACCTCGTCGAACTCAGCGCGATGACCAGCAGATCACGGTGTGTGGGCACGCACGATGTCCTTCACCGGCAGCAGCAGGTGCAGCGGATCCGACGGCGACTCCAGGAACTCTGCTTGCGCCAGGTAGAACTGACGAGCCGCGTCGTCCCGGGCGTGCACTAGCAACGCCCGGATGCCCACGGACTCGGCGATACCCACGGTCCGTCTCAACGCGTCGATGAGCAGGGCCCGGCCGAGACCGAAGCCCTGCATGCTCCGGTCGACGGCCAGCCGCGCCAGCAGCAGGAACGGCACTTGCCTCGGGGCGCCCTTGACCACTGCCACCGGAGCTGACTCGCTGGTCACGTTCGCCACCGCGATGGCGTAGTAACCGACCACCCGCCCGTCGAGCACGCTGACATAGGTGACGGAGTCGTTGGCCCGCTGGTTCTGCCAGGAGAAGCGCGCAAGCCACTCGTCGAGTTCCGGCGCTCTGCCCTCGACCTTCTCCCGGCTGTCGAAGCCCTCCCGCACGTCCGCCCTCGTCAGCTTCCGCGGCACGCACGGCTTGCCGGCCACTCCTACTCGTCGCCAGCGAACGGCGAAGGCATTGCCAGCAGGGCTCGCAGCCTCGGCAGATCGCGGGCCGGCCGCTCCAGCAGGTGCTGAAACTCGTCCCACTGCTCGTCGCTGATGAGAAACCACCTGCGGTCGGCTAGCACACGCTCCGCCTCGACCACTGCACTCTCCAGCACGAAATCGGTCATGGTGCGATCGGTCGCCACCGCAGCCTGCTTGAGCAACTGCTCCTGGCGGGCACTGGCGCGAAGGTTGATCCTGGACTGGCGGGCTGCACGCTGCTCAGCGGTATCCCGAGACATTGGCGACCTCCTCGTTCGTACGCACACTGTACGTACAGTGAGGGAAGCCGTCCAGCTGTTTCGCACCCCACCGCTACCGCCTGCCAGCCCAGCCATTTGGCGCGATTCACAGCTACGGGTCCCACGCGAGCGCGCGCAGGCTCGCAGCCGGGAGCGAGTGATCGATCATCGCAGCCAGCTCATGCCGTCCGCGACACAGCACGTCGACGCTGCACCTGCCCCGGGCGACCTTGCCGCCTGGCTGCCGGCCGGCTGGCCGGGTCGACGTCGCACCGATGCCCGCAAGCGATCCATGGGTGCCTCGGGCAGGCCACCGCGCGGGTCGACGTGCTGGTCTACGTCGAGATGATCGTCAACCCGCACGTGTACGGCATCCCCGCGCCCCACGCCCCAGCGCTGCACCTGCGGCGGCTCTCGGCCGGGTGCTTGGTCGAGACCTACGCGCAGAGCTTCGACCGAGTATGGGAGACGGCCAAACCCCCGAAGTGGTAGTCAGGAGTCGTGCCCAAGACCGACTACTACGACGATCCCGCCGCCTCGCGGGCCACCAGTCTCGTCGTGGCCGTCACCGCCGTCGTCCTCGATGACGCGCGCCGAGTGCTGATGATCCAACGCACCGACAACGACCTGTGGGCCATCCCCGGCGGTGCTCAGGAGGTCGGGGAAACCAGCACCGAAGCCGCCGTCCGCGAGGTCCGCGAGGAAACAGGCCTCAACGTCGAGGTCAACGGCCTGGTCGGCATCTACTCCGACCCCCGCCACGTCATCGCCTACGACGACGGCGAGGTCCGC
>JBBJMF010000072.1:0-14406 GCA_037719575.1 Nocardioidaceae bacterium | reverse complement strand
GGCAGGTGCCCGATCCCGCCCTCGGACAGGTAGACGTCGTTGTGGAAGAAGACATCCCCCGGCCGCATGGTCTCGAGCGGGTGGTCCCGCACCACGGGGTGGACCAGGGCCGAGTAGGAGCGCCCCGTGAGCTTGCGGAGCTGCCGGTCGTGGATGCCCGCGCGGTAGTCGTGCGCATCCCGGATCATCGGTGATCGTGACGTCCGCCCGATCGCGGTCTCGACCTCCGTCTCGACGGATCTGAGGTAGCCCGCGACGATCTCGACGAGCACCGGGTCGACCTCCGAGGCGCGGGTGAGAGCGTGAAACCTACCGACCTGGGTCACGAACTTCCCCCTGAGTCACGCTGTCGGCTCACGACGAGGTTGCCGAACGTGTCGACCCGGGCCTGGAACCCCGGGTGCAACGGCAGCGTCGACGAGCTCTCCTCGACGACAGCAGGCCCCTCCACCAGGTCCCCGCAGCCGAGCCGAGCCCGGTCGACCAGCAGCGCCTCCGCCCAGTCGTCGAAGAACACCGGGCGACTGCCCGACGTGGCAGCCGCCACCCCCCGACCGGGCGCCAGGGTGGACATCGCCGGTCGACGGATGGGTCCGATGCCGCTCACCCGCAGAGTGACCCACTCCACCTCCTGCCCGGTCGCCTGCCGCAGGTCGTACCCGTACAGGGTCCGATGCTCGTCGTGGAACGCGCTGGCGACCTCCTCCAACCCCGAAGACGTCAGCTCACCTTCCGGCACCGGTACCCGGACCTCGTAGGCCTGCCCGAAGTAGCGCAGGTCCGCAGTCACCTCGAACACCTGCTCGGCATCGTCGAAACCCTCACGCCGCAATGCGTCCCGCGCGCGCTCGCGCAGCCCCTCGATGACACCGGTCACGGCTGATGGCCGCTGCTGCGCGTGCCGGGCAACCGCGGTCTGAACCTGCTCGACACGGGCGTCGACGGTCAGCAGCCCGTACGCCGAAAGGTTGCCCGGGTTCCGTGGGACGAGAGCGCCAGGCGCTCCGAGGATGTCGAGCAACCGGCACACCAGGAGCGACCCCGAGCCGCCGAACGTGACGAGGTGGAAGTCGCGGACGTCGAGACCCCGCTGGACGGTGATCTGACGCACGGCATTCGCCTGGTTCCAGGCCGAGATCTCCAGGATTCCGGCGGCCGCCCGCTCCGCACCGAGCCCGAGATCGCTCGCGATCCGCTCGATGCCCCTGCGTGCCAGCTCGAGGTCAAGGGGCACCTCGCCGCCGAGCAGGTGCGGCGGGATCCGGCCGAGCACGGCATGGGCGTCGGTCACCGTCGGCCGGTCTCCGCCGGCGGCGTAGCACATCGGGCCCGGGTCGGCGCCCGCCGACTCTGGTCCGACCTTGAGCGTGCCTTCGGGGCTGAGCTGCGCGATCGAGCCACCCCCGGCGCCTACCGCCACGACGTCGATCATGGGGATCTTGCTCGGGTAGGCCCCGATCGTGCCCTCCGTGGTCAGGGTCGGCCGGCCGTCGACGACGAGCGCGACATCGGTCGACGTACCCCCGCCGTCACACGTGACGACCGAGTGGCAGCCGGCGGCAGCGGCGACGACAGCGGCACCGAGCGCACCCGCGGCCGGTCCGGACAGCACGGTCGTGATCGGCTGCCGGACGACCTCTGCGGCTGACAGCACGCCGCCGTTGGACTTCATCACCGAGAAGGGCACCGCAGCATCGGTTCGCCGGCCCGTAGACACGTACGCCTCGAGCTTGGCGCTGATCGACGCGACGTAGTCACGGATACTGGGCTTGACTGCCGCGTCGACGAGGGTGGTGACCGACCGCTCGTACTCGCGATACTCGCGCAGCACCTCCGACGAGATCGACACGACGGCGTCGGGATGGACCCTCGCCAGCACGTCCCGCATCGCCTCCTCGTGGGACGGGTCGGCGTAGGAGTGCAGGAAGCACACGCCCACGGCCCGGACGCCGGCCGCCTTCAGCCGCTCTGCCGCAGCGACTGCCGACGCCTCGTCGAACGGCCTGATCTCCTTCCCGTCGAAGGCCAGCCGGCCGCCGACGCCGAAGACGAGGTCGGCAGGCACGATCCGTGGCGGCTTGACCCAGAAGTAGGAGTTGCCGTAGCCGTCGGGGACCGACTGGCGCGCGATCTCGAGGATGTGCTCGTAGCCCTCGGTGGTCACGAAGCCCAGGCTGTCGACCAATCCCGTCAGCAGCCGGTTGGTCGCGACCGTCGTGCCGTGTGACACCGACGCGAGAGCGTCCGGTCCGACGCCGAGCGCGGCGAGCGCCTTCGTGAGGCCGGCCATGAACCCCACGGACGGGTCGGAGGGAGTCGTCGCGGTCTTCGTGGTCGCGATCTCCCCGGTCGCCTCGTCGACGACGACGACGTCGGTGAAGGTGCCGCCGGTGTCGATGCCGACCCGGTACCGGCGGTCAGTCACCTGCGTCGCCGGCCCGTCGGTAGGCGAACCTGGTGCGACCCGGACCGGCGAGCAGGTCGCGGTAGCGCTCGAGGAGCGCAAGGTTGCGGTCCGCCAGGTGGTCGAACCCCTGGCCGACACTGCTGCCCGGCGTGAGCGACGTCAGCGCTCGGTCCGGGTCCAGCCGCGCCGTCACCCACTGCTCGTACGACGACCCGCGGGCCACGACCTCGGCCACCGGCGTCACGATCAGCGAGTTGCCGAAGTAGATCGTGCCGCCGGGATCGATCCCGGTGGCGTTGCTCGCGACCACGAAGACGTGGTTGTCGTAGGCCCGGGCCCGAGTTGTCAGCTCCCAGATGTCCGCACTGCGCAGCAGGGCCGACGGGCGGACGAGCACCTCCGCGCCCTGGAGCGCGCAGATGCGCGACAGTTCCGGGTAGTCGCCGTCGAAGCAGATCATCAGCCCGATCGCGCCGAGCTCGGTCTCCACGACGCAGGCCTCGTCCGCCGGAGTCACCCAGCCGCCGCCGGTGACGATCTCGGTGCAGAAGGGATGGGTCTTGCGGTAGCGGCCGAGGACTTCTCCTGCGGGTCCGACAAGGACCGCGCTGTTGAACACGACAGCCGGCTCGGGGCCACGCTCGTAGCTGCCGTACACGAGGTGGATCCCCAGCTCAGCGGCTGCGGCGTCCAGCGGGGCGGTCGCTGACCCCGGAATCGTGTCGACGACCTCCCACAGCCCTTCGGCCGGCAGCCCGGGTGCGAAACCCGTCGTGCAGGTCTCGGGAAGGACGACGAGCTCGGCACCGCTCTCGTCGACGCATCGGCCCAGCCAGTCGACGCAGTGCGCCACATTGGCGGCAAACGTCTCTCGCGTGAGTGGCGCAGCCAGGGGCTGTACCTGCAGGGCCGCTGCCGTGAATGCGCGCATTCGAGTCTCCTGTGGCTTGCGGGATGGTCAGGTCCGGCGACGCCCGGCAAGCCAGCCGCCCACCACGGCGCCGACGAGCGCGGCCGCGGCCCCCACCAGCGCTCCGCTGCGGAACGATCCACCGACGGCCGACGGGGCGGGTCGGGGCGGTGCGGTGAACACCCCCGGCGTCCGGAAGGTCGTCGTACCCGCCGGCTCGGTTGCCGCCGACCCGCCCGCAGCCGGGTTCGGAGACAGCGTTGCGTCGACGGCCGCGAAGAACTCGGTGGCGGTCTTCCTCGCGACGCCCGAGATCATCCGCTGCCCGACGCCCGCCACCAACCCGCCGACGACCGCGTCGGCGTCGTACGACAGGGCCGTGGTGGCCGGCTCGACCTCGGCAAGGGTGACCAGCACCTCGGCGCTGAGCGTCCCCGGCGTCCCGGCACCCGCGGCGTGCAAGACGAACCGCTCCGGATGCTGCTTGTCACCGAGCCGGACATCGCCCCGGTAGGTGCCCTTGATCGACCCCACGCCGGCCGACACCGTCATCGTGTAGGAGTCGGTGGCGACCTCCTCCAGCAGCGAACAGCCGGGGATCGTCGCGACCAGGACCGCGGGGTCGTTCAGCGCGTCCCAGACGTCGGCCCGCGACGCGTGCAACGTGGCCGTGCCCGAGATCTTCACGAGGTCCAATCTAAGCGGGCCGAAGCCGTCACGGGAGCGCGGGCTCGACGTGGTCGAGTGCGAGCAGCACGGCGCCGAGGACCGGGGCCCGGTCTCCGAGCAGCGCGGTCCGCAGCTCCACCGTCGCCCCGAGCGAGCCGAGGGCGTACCGGCGCAGACCGGTGCGGATGGCGTCGAGCAGCATGTCTCCCGCCTGCGCCATGTCTCCCCCCACGACCAGGCAGGTGGGGTTGAGCAGGTTGGAGACCATCGCCAGCCCCCAGCCGAGCTGTCGGCCGGCGTCCTCGATGACGCGTCGAGAGGCGGTGTCCGCCACCCGGGCGGCGGCGACGATCTCGGCGAAGGATGCGTTCGGGTGTTGAACGGCGAGCAGGTCCTTGACCGTCGTCACGCTGGTATAGGCCTCGAGGCAGCCGCGGTTGCCACACCGACACACGGGACCCGAATCATTCAGGGTGAGGTGGCCGATCTCCCCCGCCGTACCCCCGCCGCCGCGGAACAACCGGCCATCGATGATGATGCCGGCGCCAACTCCCGACGAGACCTTGACGTAGACCATGCACGGGTGACCGATCCCGGCTCCCCGCCGATGCTCGGCGAGGGCTCCCAAGTTGGCGTCGTTGTCGATGATGACCGGCTTGCCGAACCGTTCGGTCGCCACCGCATCCGCCTTGACGCCCACCCAGCCCGGCAGGATCGACGACGAGACGACGAGCCCGTCGGCCCCTATCGGTGCAGGGAGCCCGAGCCCGATCGCCAGCACGGCGTCCGGGGAGGCTGCCAGACCCTCGAGAAGCTCATCGCGCAGAGTCGTGGCCAGCTCGAGGCCCTCCTCGCATGCGTGTGAGGAGGCGAGCTGCCGGCTGGTTTCCGCGAGGATCGCGCCTGCCAGGTCGCTGATCGCCACCCGAAGGTGCTGGTGACCGAAGTCGATGCCGACGACGAGGCCGGCCCCGCGCGAGATCCGGACGGCGGTGCCGCGACGGCCCGCCCCTGCCGTCGTGTCCACGAACCCGGCCGCGTGCAGCTCGCGAACGATGTTCGAGACGGTGGCCGGTGCCAGCTTGGTCGCCCTCGCGATGTCGGCCTGCGTCACCGGGTTCCCAGCGGGCGCCTCCTGGAGGACCTTGATCACCCTGTGCAGGTTGGCCACCCGCAGCGATGACGTCGATCCGGGCGAGGGGCGGGCAAGGTCCTCTACGGTGCCGGATGACATGGCGACATCCTACGCAGCAGGTCCGGTAATTCGTCAAGACTCGAAGTAATCAGCGACTCGCACCGACTGTTTCAGTCTTCTTGTGTTGATCTCTTGACGAATAGCGGAACGACGTAGCACACTCTTCCACAGCCGCGTCCCGGCGACCGCTCCGCCTCACAGACATTCCCAGGAGGAACCGTGTCCCTGTCCCCAGCCCGTCTCGCCGTCTCGTGCGCAGTCCTTGCGCTGACGGCGGGCTCCCTCGCCGCCTGCGGGGCGAACGACTCGTCCAGCGGGGGGAAGACCATCGCGCTGATGCTCCCGGAGACCCAGACCACTCGGTACGAGGCCTTCGACAGGCCCTTGTTCGAAGCCAAGGTCGCAGAGCTCTGCAGCGATTGTGAGATCTCCTACTTCAATGCCGACCAGGACCAGAACAAGCAACAGCAGCAGGTCGACACCGCGATCAACAACGGGGTCAGCGCCATCGTGCTCGACCCGGTCAACGGGGAGTCGGCAGCTGCCATGGTCCAGGACGCGCAGGCCGCGGACATCCCGGTGGTGGCCTACGACAGGTTCATCGAGGGCGCCGACTACTACCTGTCATTCGACAACCAGAAGGTCGGCGAGCTCCAGGCACAAGCGCTCGTCGATGCGACGAACGACTCCGGCGACATCCTCATGCTGAACGGTGCCCCCGACGACCCGAACGCCGCCCAGTTCAAGGCTGGCGCCCACAAGGTGCTCGACGCCAGCGGGCTGAACATCGTCGGAGAGTACGACAACCCGGACTGGACTCCCGAGAACGCCCAGCAGTACGTGACAACCCAGCTGGGCAAGATCGACCCGTCGTCGCTCGCCGGTGTCTATGCGGCCAACGACGGCCAGGCCGGCGGAGTCATCGCCGCGCTCACCGGCGCAGGCGTGCCCGAGGACAGCCTGCCGCCCGTCACCGGTCAGGACGCCGAGCTGGCCGCAATCCAGCGCATCGTGGCGGGTCAGCAGTACATGACCGTCTACAAGCCGATCCCGGTCGAGGCCGAGAAGGCTGCCGAGCTCGCGGTCGCGCTGGTCAACGGCGATGACATCACCGGCACCACGACGTTCGAAGGCGTGCCCTCCTACATCTTCGACCCGGTCGTGGTCACCACGGACAACGTGAAGGACACCGTGGTAGCGGACGCCTTCTACGACGTCGCCGACATCTGCACCTCCGCCTACGCCTCGGCATGCTCGGCCGCCGGCCTGTCCTGACATGACCCTGGCAACGGAGCAGCATCCGGCAGCGACGGGCGCGTCCGCACCCGTCCTGTCGCTCCGCCATATCGACAAGACGTTCGGGGCGGTGCAGGCGCTCACCGATGTCGACCTCGAGGTCAGCACGGGCGAGGTCGTCGCCCTGGTCGGTGACAACGGTGCTGGCAAGAGCACGTTGGTGAAGGTCATCGCCGGCGTGCACCAGCCGGATGCCGGCGAGGTGCTGTGGGCGGGCAAGCCGGTGCGGGTGAGCTCCCCGGCGGCGGCCCAACATCTCGGGATCTCGACCGTCTTCCAGGATCTCGCGTTGTGCGACAACCTCGACGTCGTCGCCAACCTGTTCCTCGGGCAGGAGCGCGGCAGCAGGCTCTGGATGGACGAGGTGGGGATGGAGAAGGAGGCGTGGCGGCTGCTTCGTCAGCTGTCCGCGAAGATCCCGTCGGTCCGCACGCTGATCGCCGGCCTGTCCGGCGGTCAGCGTCAAACGGTTGCCATCGCGCGCAGCCTGGTCACCGACCCGCAGATCGTGCTGCTGGACGAGCCGACCGCCGCCCTCGGTGTGGCCCAGACGGCCGAGGTGCTCAATCTCATCGAGCGGCTGCGCGATGGTGGTCTGGGCGTCATCCTGGTCAGTCACAACATGGCTGATGTGCAGGCAGTGGCGGACCGGATCGTCGTCCTCAGGCTGGGTCGCAAGGAAGCGGAGTTCTCGGGCGGCGACGTCACGACCGACGAGCTCATCACCGCGATCACCGGCGCGTCCGACAACGTGGTGGCCGCGCGCAGAGATGGGCGAGCCGACCGCGCCGTTGCTCCCGACCAGTCCGGCCACGTGGAGGACACCCCATGAGCGACGTCACGCCCGAGGACGGCTCCGGAGCACACGGCAAGGGTGTCACCGAGGTAACGGCCAAGCCGGTCTCCACGGCGAGAGACTTCATCGCGACGCTGCGCAGGCGCGTCAGCGGTGGTGACCTCGGAAACCTGCCGGTGGTCGTGGGCCTCCTCATCATCGCGGTCATCTTCTACTCCCAGGACGCCACGTTTCTCTCGTCGAACAACCTCGTGAGCATCACTCTCTTCGCCGCGCCCTTCGGAATCATCTCCATCGGCATCGTCCTCGTGCTCCTGCTCGGCGAGATCGACCTGTCGGTGGGCTCGGTGAGCGGCCTCGCGGGGTCGGTCACGGCGGTGCTCACGGTCTACCACGGGTGGCCCGCCCCGCTGGGGCTGGTCGCCGGCGCCGCCACTGGAGCGGCGATCGGAGTCCTCTACGGCCTGATCTACACCCGGCTCGGCGTGCCGAGCTTCGTGATCACGCTGGCTGGGCTGCTGGCCTTCGTCGGGGTGCAGTATCTCGTCCTGGGCAAGAACGGCACGATCAACATCGACAACGACTCTGGCCTTGCCGAGTTCGCCCGCAACGACTTCCTGGGGACCGGGGCTTCGTACGTCCTGGTCGTCCTGGTCGTCGGGGTTTATCTCGCGAGCAACCTGGTGGCGATCCGCAAACGGTCGGCGGCCGGCCTCGAGACCCCCAGTCTGGCGGGTGTCGTCACGAAGAGTCTGCTGATGCTCGTCCTGCTCGGCTACCTGACCTACTACCTCAACATCGGCCGCGGCTGGGGCTACCTGTTCCTGTTGTTCGTCGCGCTCGTCGTGCTCATGGACCTGGCGCTTCGCAAGACCAGCTGGGGGCGATACGTCTTCGCCGTCGGCGGCAACGAGGAGGCCGCTCGGCGGGCGGGCATCCCGGTGGGCCTCATCTACATCTCCGTCTTCACCCTGACCGGTTTCTTTGCGGCGCTCGGTGGGCTGATGTTCCTCGCCCAGCTGACGTCGGTGTCCCAGTCGAGCGGGTCGGCCGACGTCAACCTGACGGCGATCGCCGCGGCCGTCATCGGCGGCACCAGCCTGTTCGGCGGCCGAGGGACGGCGTACGCCGCACTCTTCGGCATCCTCGTCCTGCAGTCGATCACCAGCGGACTGGACCTGATGAGTGTCGACTCCTCGGTGCGCTACATCGTCACCGGAGCGGTGCTGCTGCTCGCCGTGTCGATCGACTCCGTTGCCCGCCGAGCCCGCTCCAGCAGCGGCCGAGGCTGACGGCCCCCGACCTGTCGGTGCTGGGTCTTAGCCTGGTCGGCGATGGCGACCATCGACGACGTGCGTGCGCTGGCGCTCAGCCTGCCGCGAAGTTACGAGGCCCTGGTCCGGGACCGGGTCAAGTTCCGGGTCGGCCCGATCGTCTACCTCGCCCTCTCCCGCGACGAGCATCAGATGGGCTTCGGGTTCCCGAAGGAGGAGCGGGCCCAGCTGGTGGCGTCCGACCCCACCAAGTTCCTGATGCCGGCGCCGTCCGACCTGCGCTACCACTGGGCCGAGGTCAGGCTCGCCGCGATCGACGCGGCGGAGATGCACGAGCTCGTCCTCGACGCCTGGCGGATGGTCGTGCCCCGGAGCGTGGCGCGCGCCCACCCCCTCGACCCGTGACTCATCCCCCGTCGGCCCTGCCCCGTCGGCGTTTGGGTGGTGCACCACTCAGATTGCCCCGTAGACACCCAGATCTCGGTGGCTTGAGGGCAGCTTGGATGGTGCACCACCCAAGCTGCCGTCCGGACGCGATCCTGCGCCCACAGGACCCCCGCCCACAGTGCCTCCGTCAACAGTTCCTCATCCAAGTCCAGCGGGCCGAAAGGCAAAGACCGCACACTCAGGCAATGGCCACCTCGCTCCAGGATGTGATCAAGCGTCAGGGCGGCATCTTCGCTCGCCATCAAGCGATCTCTGCCGGTTGTACGCCGAAGGAGTTCAGGTGGTTGACGCGTCGCAGCGACGGCCCTTGGATCCGCATTCGGTACGGCATCTATGCCAATCGCAACGAGTGGGAGGCGCTCGTGCCGGCGCAGCAGGTAGCCTCGCTGGACCGGGCGGCGCTGCTGGTGTGTGACGAAGGCACCGTATTGAGCCACTCCTCCGCCGCCCGCGCGCACAAACTGCCGCTGTACGACGTCAACGACGGCCTCGCGCACGTCACACGACTTCGCATCCACGACCGCCGGCTCACAAGGTCCGTCGCCGGCATCAAACACCATTGCGGCGAGCTCGCGGCCGATGAACTCACGTCTGTGGGCGGTCTCCCCGTGACGACCGTCGAACGCACAGTCCTGGACGTAGCCTCCGAGTTCGGCTATCGCACAGGCCTGGTCATTGCCGATGCCGCGCTGGCAAGGCTGGTGACGAGGGACCAATTGACTCGAGCCATGCCGCGGTTCTTGCATGACTCACACGCTCGCACTCGCTCGGCCGTTGTGGCGGGCGCAGACGGACGCGCTGAGACGCCGCTCGAGACATTGGCTCGCATCCTCGTGAAGGACATGGGCATCTTCGACCTGGAGCCGCAGTACAAAATCCGCATGGCCGACGGGGCAGGTGTGTTCGTCGACCTGTACTCACCGCGGTTCCACCACTGTTTCGAGTGCGACGGCAAGTTGAAGTACCGCCAGCAGGTCAACCTCCAGGGAGTTTCGGTCAGCGCGGACGATGTCGTCTGGGACGAGAAGCAACGCGAGGACAAGATTCGAGGCGCAGGCTTCGGCGTTAGCCGCATCGTCTGGAGGGATACCATGCCCAACGCCTTCGGTCGCGCGAGTACCCGCCTGTGGCGCGAGATCCTATCCCAGGACGCGGCACGCATGCGATCTCACACCGACCAACCGGCGTGAAGGCTGCCGCGCGAGTCCAGGATCCTTCCAGAGCTTCACATCTGCATGGTGCACCACTCAGGTGGCCCTCAAGCCACTCAAATCTGGGTGGCTTGAGGGCCATCCGACTGGTGCACCACCCAAACGTCCCCCGGCGCAGCGGTGCGGCGGGCTTCGCGGAGGTGGAAGAGGTCACTCGGGCTGATCGGCATCGCGGAGATCACGATCCCCTCCGCGTCCTCGATCGCGGCGGCGATCGCGGCCGATCCCGGGATCACCCCTGCCTCCCCCGCACCCTTGACCCCGAGCGGGTTGAGCGGTGACGGCGTCTCCAGGTGGTCGATCTCGATGTGCGGGACCTCGCTGGCGTACGGCATCAGGAAGTCCATGAAGGAGGCGTTGACCAGCTGGCCGTGCTCGTCGTACTCCATCCGCTCGTAGAGAGCGCCCGCGACGCCCTGCGCGACGCCGCCGTGCACCTGGCCCTCCACGATCATCGGGTTGATCACCGTGCCGCAGTCGTGGACTACGCAGTAGCGCAGGATCGTGATCTCGGCAGTCTCCGGATCGGTCTCGACGATCACCGCGTGCATGCCGTTGGCGAACGTCGAACGCGGGGGGGAGTAGTAGTCGGTGCTCTCGAGGCCGGGCTGCTCACCGGCTGGCACCGGCGGCGTGGACGGGTCGACGGGCCCACCGAACTGCGTGGCCCGACCAGCGGCCGTGTCGAAGGCATAGCGCAGCGGGTTGGAGAGGACGGCGATGGTGCCGAGCGCGATCTCGGCCCCCGACGTGCCCTTGACCCGCACCAGCCCGTCCTCGATCTCGAGGTCATCGGGCGAGGCTTCGAGGGCGTCGGCCGCGATGCGCAGCGCCTTCTCACGGACCGCACGCGCCGTCAGCGCGACGGCGCTGCCGGACATCACGGCAGTGCGCGAGGCGAACGTCCCCACGGCGTACTTGAACCGCCGGGTGTCACCGGTCGTCACCGTCACCCGCGCCATGTCGACGCCGAGCTCGTCCGCAACGACCTGGGCGAGCATCGTCTGGTGTCCCTGCCCCTGCGATGTCAGCCCGGTCGACACGACGACGCTGCCGTCGGTCTCGACCCGGATGTGGCCACCCTCGTAGGGCCCGACACCGGTCCCCTCGACGTAGCAGCCGAGGCCGATCCCCACCGTCCTGCCCTCGGCAGCCGCCGACTCGCGGAAGGCCTCGAAGTCGTCCCAGCCCACCAGGTTCTTCAACAGCGCAAGGGATGCGGGGAAATCGCCGGAGTCGTAGATCAGCGGCCGGCCGTCCTGGAAGACCAGCCCGTGGTCGAACGGCATCTCGTCGGGCCGGATGAAATTCCGCGCGCGCACCTCCGCGCGGTCCAGGCCGAGCTCCCGGGCGATCGCGTCCATCACCCGCTCCATCACGAAGCATCCTTGCGGCCGCCCCGCCCCACGGTACGGCGTCACGATCACCGTGTTGGTGTAGACGCTCTGGAACTCGACCCGGTAGGCGCCGGGCTTGTAGGGACCGAGCAGCTGGGTCGACGTGATGATCGGCACGATCAGCCCGTACGGCGTGTAGGCGCCGTTGTCGTGCCAGAAGCGCACCGCCAACCCCTGCAGGTGTCCCTCGTCGTCGTACCCGAACTCGACCTCGTGCAACTGGGCGCGCTCGTGGGCCGACGACACGAAATGCTCGCGCCGGTCCTCGACCCACTTCACCGGCTGGCCGAGCCGGATCGCCGCCCACGGGACCAGCACCTCCTCCGGCCAGGGGTGCACGATCTTGACGCCGAACCCGCCGCCGACGTCGGGAGTGACGACCTCGACCCGGTCGACGGGCAATCCCAGCTTCGCGGCGATCGCCTGCCGGACGCTCGTCGACGTCTGGGTGGAGGTGTGCACCAGCAGCGACCTGTCGTCGGGGTCCCAGCGGGCGAGCACCCCCTTGCCCTCGAGGGGGGTGGAGGCGCTGCGCTCGATGGTGAGGCGGAGGCTTCCCTGGCGTGGCGAGGCCGCGATCGAGGCCGCCGCGTCACCGACCTCCTGGACCATCGTCGCCGCGACGTTGCCGGGAACGTCGTCGTGGACCAGATCGGCGGCCTCCCTCGCGGCGTCGATCCCGACGACGGGCGGTAGTGTCTCGTAGGTCACCGCGACCAGCGCGGCGGCGTCCTCCGCGAGATAGCGGTCGGTGGCGACCACCATGACGACCGCCTCGCCGACATGGTTGACCTCGTGACGGGCGAGAGCGTAGGGCGTGCGGCCGTGGCTCAACGCGGGATGGGGAATCAGAAGGGGCAGCGGCTCGGTCGTCTTCCCGTCGAGGTCGTCGTACGTGTAGATCGCGACCAGCCCCTCGACGTCGAGCGCCGCCGAGGCGTCGATGTCCGTGACCCGTGCGTGGGCGTAGGGGCTGCGGACGAACGCCGCCGCAAGCGCGTCGTGCCCGAGGTCGTCGAGGTAGCGGCCATCCCCCCGCAGCAACCGAGGGTCCTCGACTCGAGGTACCCGCTGCCCGAACAGCCTCGTCGTCACGCCGGCAGCCGGCCCTCGGCAGGGGCTTGGCGCACGATCTCGGCCGCTCGGAGGACGGCGGCGACGATGTTCTGGTAGCCGGTGCAGCGGCAGAGGTTGCCGCCGATCGCCTCCCGGGCGTCGGCCTCCGTCGGGTGAGGGTTCGCCGCGAGGAAGGCCGTGACCGTCGTGATGAAGCCGGGCGTGCAGAAGCCGCACTGCAACGCGTGGCACTCCCGGAAGGCCTGCTGCACGGCGCCGAGCTCCCCGTCCGGGCGGGTGCACCCCTCGACCGTCGTGATGCGCGCCCCGTCGACGGAGACCGCGAAGATCAGGCACGAGCGCATCGGGACGTCGTCCACGAGCACGGTGCATGCCCCGCACACGCCGTGCTCGCAGCCGACGTGGGTGCCGGTGAGCCGGGCGTCGTGGCGCAGGGCGTCGGAGAGCAGCCGACGCGCCGGCAACGCCATCGCGTGGGTCACCCCGTTGATGGTGAGCACGATGTCGTGCAAGGGCTCGGGCACCGATCTATCGCCCGACCGGCGTCGCGACAGTCGCTGCCACCGCTTCAGCGAGCGCCTCGGCGAGGGCCCGCTGCGTGAGGACCCGCGCCAGTCGACGCCGGTAGGCCGCGGTGGCATGGATGTCGGCTTCGGGGTCGATGGCCGCTTCCACGAGCTCGACGGCCGGTGCCCAGTCGATCTCTCGGTACGACGTGCTGCCGACCACCTCACCGACGTCGACGCCGATGGGAGCGTTACCGACGCTCACCAGGGCAACCCGGGCGGAGCGCAGGACGCCGTCGGGGTCGACGGTGACCACTGCGCCGACGCCGACCAGCGCGTAGTCCCCCTTGCGCCGTGAGAGCTCGACCCACGCCGTGCCGCTGCCGGGACCGGGGTTCGGGAAGGTGGCGGCCACGGCGAGCTCGTCCGCGGCGAGCGCCGACTCCAACGGCCCGACGACGAGCTCGTCCCCGCGGATCGTGCGGGGGCGCCCGCCGGGGCCGACCACGTCGACGTCACCCCCGAGCAGGACCAGCACCGCCGGCATCTCCGCGGCCGGGTCGGCGTGGACCAGACTGCCGACGGTCGTACCGCGGTTGCGGATCGTCGGGTGCGCAACCTGGCTGAGCGCCTTGCGTAGAAGCGGGTTGGCGGCAAACGCGCCGTCGTCCGTCTCGAGGGCACGGTGCCGCACCGTGGCCCCGATCCGGACGACGACATCGTCGACCTCGATCCGGTCCAGGCCGGGTATCGCCATGATGTCGACGAGAGCCTCCGGCGAAGCGAGCCGCATCGACATCAGGGGGACCAGGCTCTGACCGCCTGCCAGCACCTTCCCGCCGGTCTGCGTCAGCAGGTGCGTCGCCTCCTCGATGCTGCGCGCACGGTGGTAGTCGAACGGCGCTGGTTTCACCGGTGAGCTGCCTCCACGTCAGGTGGGATCCTGGCTGTTGTCGCGGTGCGCCGGGGGCTGGTCCTCGGCCTCGTACATCCCCGGCGTGCCTACCGCAAGTATCGCCCCCTCGTCGCGGAGGTGGCTCGGCGCGACCGCCCGGGACAGGTGGTAGAAGACCAGCACCACGATCGTGCCGAGCGAGATGCCGGTGAGCTCGAAGTCATCGCTCACCTTGAGCGTGGTGTTCCCGATCGCGATGACGATGCCCGCCGCCAGCGGCACCAGGTTGATCGGGTTGCCGAAGTCGACGCCGTTCTCCTTCCAGA